>NZ_AP024745.1:10776588-11086133 GCF_019704555.1 Actinoplanes sp. L3-i22 | reverse complement strand
TGGTGGCGCCGCTGACCTGGCACGTCTACGGCGACAAGTACGCGATCAAACGCTGATTATCCGCGGGTCCACTTCTGGTTCGAGGTGCCCGCGCAGTCCCAGAGCTGGAGCTGGGCGCCGTTGGCGGCGTTGTTGTCCTTGATGTCGACGCACTTGTTGGCCGACACGTTCACCAGGTCGCCGGCGCCCGAGAGGGTGAACCGCTGGACCGGGTTCCCGTTGCAGGTGACCAGCTGGATCGGCGTGCCGTTGGTGAGCGCGCCACCGGCCGGGTCCATGCACTTGCCCATCGCGCGGAACGTGCCGTCGGCGTTCGCCGTCCACTGCTGCGCGGCGCTGTTGTTGCAGTCCCACATCTGGAGGCGGGCGCCGTCGACCGGGTTCGCCGACGGGATGTCGACGCAGCGGCCGTTCAGGTTGCTCTTCAGCGCGTTGCCGCTGCCGGTCGGCGGGGTGGTGCTGCCGGTCGACGTGTTGACGTGCACGTAGTCGATCAGCATCTTGCTCTCGGCGGGCAGGCCGGCCGGGTTGCCCTGACCGAAGTTACCGCCGACGGCCAGGTTCAGGATGATGAAGAACGGGTGCTCGTAGACCCAGTTCACGTTGCCCTTGGCGGCCTGCAGCGAGGCCGGGGTGGCCCGGAAGTACTCCTGGCCGTCCACGGTCCAGACGATCAGGTTCGGCGACCAGTCCACGGCGTAGTTGTGGAAGGCCTGGTACCACGGCGAGCCGGCGACGAGCTGGCCGCCGAACGAGCTGCCGCCGGAGTAACCGGGGCCGTGCAGCGTGCCGAAGAGGCGGTTCGGGTCGCGGCCGACGATCTCCATGATGTCGATCTCGCCGTCGGTCGGCCAGTTGCCGCCGCCGAGCATCCAGAACGCGGGCCAGAGACCGGAGCCGTTCGGGACCTGGATCCGGGCCTCGACGTGCCCGTACTGCTGGGTGAACTTGCCGGCGGTCTGGATCCGGCCGGAGGTGAACTGGCAGGTGCCGTTCCAGCAGTCGTTGTGCCCGCCGCTGCCCTTGCGGGCAGTGATGACCAGGTGGCCCGCGCCGTCCTGGGCGACGTTGCTCGTACCGCTGGTGTAGTACTGCAGCTCCTGGTTGCCGAAGCCGCTGCCGCCGGTGTCGAAGTTCCACTTCGAGGTGTCGACACCGGCGCCGGCCGCGCCGCTGAAGTCCTCGTTCCAGACCACCGCCGCGTCGGCGTGGTCGTTCCGCGAGGACAGGAACAGGGACGTTCCCAGGGTGGTCGCGACCACCGCCGCGGCTAGCAGGACCCGTAACTTGCGCATGGGGGATACCTCCGGGGGGAGAGGGTGCCGTTACTCCAAACAGTCTTTAGAGATTGACTGTCGTGGGTCAATGGAGACGGGTTCCGGAACCCCCGGATAACACAAGTTTGTTCAGAGTTTTTGAAAGAGTTGCGGGACCAGGCCCGGCTGCCACCCCGGCAGGGCGGTGTGCTGCTCTTTCACGGCCCAGGTCGCGCCCTTGTAGGTGACCCGGTCGCCGACCTTGTAGTTCGCGAACGCGGTCCACGCGGCCGGCGGCACCACGGTCAGCTTCACCGTGACGGTCACCGAGTCGACCAGGATCCCGTCCGAGCGGCGGCCGCCCCCGCCCAGGTTCACCGCCAGCCGGAACGGCTGCCCGGCGGCGTCCGGGGTGAGCCGCTGCGCCTGCCGGCCGTCGACCGACCAGACGAACGTGCTCCGGGTCCAGTCGATCGCGTACGTGTGGAAGTCCCCGTCGTGGGTCCCGCCGTCGCCGAGCGGGTCGACCCGGCCGGCGATCGCCCCGCCGCTCGCGCTCAGCACGCTGAACGCCTCCCAGGCGGCGTCGGTGTACCCGGCCTGGATCCGCGCCGACGCGTGCCCGCTCGACTGGCTGAACGCGGTCGCCGTGTTGATCGCCGAGTACGAGTCCAGGACCAGCCGGCCGTTACCGTCCTGCCAGGCGTTCCAGGTGTTGCCGGACCACTTGGCGGTGTCCACGCCGGCGCCCCGGCTCGCGCCGAAGTCGTCGCTGAACACCGTCCTGGTCACCGTCTCGGCCCGGGCCGGACCGGACACGGCCAGCCCGGAGACGACGACCGCGGCCGCCACCAGCGACCGCAGCCACCGCGCGCCGTGACCCATCGATTTACCCCCACCTCGGACATCCAGCGCTCAGACTCTGCCCGGGTCCGGTGGTGACGGCAAGACCAACGGCGGGTTGTTTATTGATCCCTTACCAAGATTTGGTCCGGGGCCTAGTCGTAGTCCGGCGCGGTGGTCTCGTGCATCGCCAGTTCCTCGGCGCTCGCGCCGCCGCCGGCCGAGCCCGCGTCCCAGGCCACGCTGTCCTCCTCGTCGTCCAGGCCGGAGCCGCCGTCCGGCGCGACCAGCCGGCCGACCCGGCCCGGCTCGTCGCCGTCGAGCTGCCCGTCGTCGTAGAGCGAGACCGGCGAGTGCGGGTCGGAGGTCGGGCTCTCGCCCCACACGTCCCGGTCGAAGCGCTCCTGGCCGGAGTCGTCGACGGTCTCGTCGACCGGGTCCCGGCGGGGCGCGTCCTCGGCCTCGTCCTCGGCGCCGAAGTCCGGCTCCTCCTGGCGCAGCCGCCGGTCGAGCGACTCGCCCTGCAGAGCCTCCGCCGGGGTGTCACCGAACCGGTTCGACCCGCCCGGGCCGACCCCGGCCAGCGCCGCCGGGTCCGGACCGTCGGCCCATCGGCCGCTGTCCACCTCGTCGTAGGCGGTGGAGTCGTCGTCGGCGGTGTCCGGCAGGCCGGCGGCCTCCGGATCGCTCACCTCGGTGGGGTAGTCGTTGTCTCGCATGTGCGCAATCTACCCGCGTGCCGGTCAGGTCATACGTTGATCCGTTACGGGTTCAGGAGCGCCCAGACGACCTTGCCGCCGGGGACCGCCAACCGGCCCCACCGGGACGCCACCGAATCGATCAGGAGAAGACCCCGGCCGCCGTACGCCGTGGGCGCGACCGGCCCGGTGAACCGCGGCAGCACCGCCGACCCGTCCCGGACCGCCACGCTGATCGCGGTGCCGTGCCGGGCCAGCAGCACCGACATCGCGGTCCGGGCGTGCGCCACCACGTTGTTGACCATCTCGGTGGCCACGATGCAGACGTCCCCGGTCAGGGCGGGCGCGTCCCACCGCGCGCAGGTCTCGGTGATCAGCTCCCGGGCCCGGCGGGCGGCCCCGAGCACCGGCTCCAGCTCCAGCCCGGTGCGCAGGCCCTCGTCCGGCTTGCCGAGCGCGCGGTACGCGTCCTCCCGGTCCGCCGCGATCAGCCAGCCGGTCGAGTCCCAGGGGGTGCCGTCGGCGCCACCGCAGAGCGCGAGCCGCGCGGCCGGCCAGTCCCGGGTCTCGTCCAGCACCGCGCGCAGGCCGGCGAGCGCGTCCGGACCCGGAACCCGCAGGCCGGCGACGTCCACCACGACCGCTTCCGGTTGGCCGGCCAGCACGTCCAGCAGCGTGGAGCGCACCTGCCCGGCGGTCTGGTCGTCGAGCACCCCGGTCAGCCGGACCAGGGGATAACTCTGGCCGCGGTCCACCAGGTGACGAACCTCGCTCGGCATGATCACTCCATTGTGCATAACGCGTAGCCTCCGCGCATTTCGGCGAGCGGCCGGCAGCTCCGGCACGAACCGGACATTTGCCCACGACGGGCATGCACAGGGAGTACCCCGTCCGGGTGCGGTCAACCCCGGGGCGTCAGGGCGGTCAGCAGGCTCTCGTGCAGCAGGCCGTTGGTGGCGATCACCGACGACTTGTCCGCGCAGGTCCGCCCGTCGAGATCGGTGACCTTGCCGCCGGCCTCGGTGATGATCGGGATCAGCGCGGCCATGTCCCACAGCGACAGCTCCGGCTCGGCCATCGCGTCCAGGGCGCCCTCGGCCATCAGCATGTAGCCGTAGAAATCGCCGTACGCCCGGCTGCGCCAGACGCCGAGCAGGATGTCCAGCATCTGCGGCAGGCGGCCGTTCGCCTGCCACCCGTTCAGGCTGGCGTAGCAGAAGCTCGCGTCGGTGAGCTTGCGGACGCTGGAGACCCCGATGCGGGTCGCGGCGTGCTGGTGCCTGCCGGCGAACGCCCCCAGGCCGCGCCCGGCCCACCAGCGCCGCCCCAGGGCCGGGGCGGAGACCAGGCCGACCACCGGGGTGTCGCCCTCCATCAGCGCGATCAGCGTCGCCCAGACCGGCACGCCGCGGACGAAGTTCTTCGTGCCGTCGATCGGGTCGATCACCCAGTGCCGGGTGCCCGGCCCGGCCGCCGCCTCGGACCGGCCGAACTCCTCGCCCAGCACGCCGTCGCGCGGCCGGGCCCGGGCCAGCGTGGCGCGGATCGCCTTCTCCACCGCGGTGTCCGCGTCGGACACCGGGGTCAGGTCGGGCTTGGCCTCGACCTTCAGGTCCAGCGCACGGAACCGCGCCATCGCGATGGAGTCGGCCGAGTCGGCGAGCGTGTGGGCAAGAGCGAGATCGTCCGCATATCCGGCCATGGGGGGATTTTATCGAGACGCCGCGGACCCGGCGTCAGGCGCTGAGTCCGCCGTCCACCTGGTGATCTCGCGAGTCCAGGTCGCCGGCCCGAGAGGCGAGGAGCCTTCGGTACGAGTCCAGGCGCCGCCGATCGGCGTGCCCCGCCGCGACCCACGCGTCCAGCTTGCAGTCCGCGTCGGCGGCGGTGTGTCCGCAGTTCGGCTGGTCCTCCAGGGTGCCCTCGACCAGGTCGGCGAACCCGTGCAGCAGGCTTTCCGCGCTCACGTGGGCCAGCCCGAAGCTCCGGATGCCGGGCGTGTCGATGATCCACCCCGGGTCCTTGTGGACCTTGCCCTTCTTCGCGCCCGGGCCGACCGCCGGCAGCCGCAGCGCCACCGCGCTGGTCGACGTGTGCCGGCCCTTGCCGATCGCGCTGACCACGCCGACCGCCCGCAGCGCGGCCGGCACCAGGCGGTTGACCAGCGTCGACTTGCCCACCCCGGAGTGCCCGACCAGGACCGAGATCCGGCCGGCCAGCCGCTCGCGCAGCTCGGCCAGGTCGCTGCCCGGGCGGATCAGCACGTGCGGCAGGTCCAGCTCGGCGTAGTAGTCGAGGACCTGCTCGGGGCCGGCCAGGTCGGCCTTGGTCAGGCAGAGCAGCGGCTCGATGTCGGCGTCGTACGCCGCGACCAGGCACCGGTCGATGAACCCGGTGCGCGGCGGGGGGTCGGACAGCGCGCTGACGATGACCAGCTGGTCCGCGTTCGCGACGACCACCCGTTCGAGGCGGCCCTCGGGGGTGGTGTCGTCGTCGTCCGCGGTCCGGCGCAGCACCGAGGTGCGCTCGCCGATCCGGACGATCCGGGCCAGCGAGCCGGCGTCCCCGGACACGTCGCCGACCAGGGCCACCCGGTCACCCACCACCACCGACTTGCGGCCCAGCTCACGCGCCCGCATCGCGGTGATCACCTCGGGCTCGGCGCCGGTGTCCTCCTGGACACAGCCGTACCGCCCCCGGTCCACGGTGATCACCAGCGCGTCCGTCGCGTCGTCGTGCTTGGGGCGGGTCCGGGTGCGCGGACGGGACGACCGCCCCGGCCGCACCCGGACATCGTCCTCGTCGTACTCCCGCTTACGCCCTGGCAGTGCTAGCTCCTCGGGTGGGCATGGCCGGCCCAGAGTTCCGGGAACTCGGGCAACGTCTTCGAGGTACAACCTACGTCGGTGAGCTGAACGCCCGGGACGGCGAGTCCGATCACCGCGGCGGCGTGCGCCATCCGATGGTCCGCGTACGTCTCGAAGGAGGCGCCGTGCAGCGGCGCCGGCTCGATCCGCAGCCCGTCGCGGAACTCGGTGATCCCCGCGCCGAGCCTGGTCAGCTCGGCGGCGAGCGCGGCGATCCGGTCCGTCTCGTGGCCGCGGATGTGCTCGACCCCGCGCAGCTCGGACGGCCCGTCGGCGAGCACCGCCAGCGCGGCCAGCACCGGCGTCATCTCGCTCACGTCGGACAGGTCGGCGGTGATGCCGCGCAGCGTGCCGGTGCCGCGCACGGTCAGCCCGTCGGCCGACCGGGTGACCTCGGCGCCGAACGCGGTGAGCAGCTCGGTCAGCTGCCCGACCGGCTGCCAGCTCTCGGCCGGCCAGCCGGCCAGGGTGACCTCGCCGCCGGTGACCATCGCGGCGGCGAAGAACGGCAGCGCGCCGGACAGGTCCGGCTCGATGGTCCAGGTGCGGCCGCGCAGCGGGCCGGGCTCGACCACCCAGACGTGCGGCACGCTCTCGTCCACCACGGCGCCGGCGGCGCGCAGCATGTGCGTGGTCATCCGCAGGTGCGGGGCGGACGGCACCGGCGGGCCCTCGTGCCGCAGCGTCAGGCCCTTGGTGAACCGGGCCGCGGAGAGCAGCAGGCCGGAGACGAACTGGCTGGAGCCGGACGCGTCGACCACCGCCTCGCCGCCCTCGACCAGGCCGGCGCCGTGCACGGTGAGCGGCAGCCCGCCGGTCGCCGAGGCCGCCAGGCGCACCCCGAGCGCGCGCAGCGTGTCGAGGATCGGGCCCATCGGGCGGTTGCGGGCGTGCGGGTCGCCGTCGAACTCGACCGTGCCGTCGGCCAGCGCGGCGACCGGGGGCAGGAACCGCATGATGGTGCCGGCCAGCCCCACGTCCACGGTGGCCGGGCCGCGCAGCGGGCCGGGCTCGACCACCCAGCGGTCGTCGGCCGAGGTGTCCACGGCGACGCCGAGCGCGCGCAGGCCGGCGGCCATCAGCGTGGTATCTCGGGCCCGCAGCGGCGCCTCGATCACCGAGGGGCCGTCGGCCAGCGCGGCCAGGATCAGGGCCCGGGCGGTCATCGACTTGGAGCCGGGCAACCGCACGGTCGCGGTGACCGGGCCGGCGGCGGACGGGGCGAGCCAGGGGCGGAGTTCAGCAGCCATGGCCGCCATTCTGCCGGGGGCCGCCGACATTTCCGCGGCGCATTCCCGGCTCCCGGGACATGGCTGCCCCTTTCGGCGCCTGTGCACGTTCCACCATGGGCTTTTCCTCGGTGTTCGGTGCCCCCTGCCGCCGTTTCCGTTGGCGTACGCTGCTCCCCATGTGCGGGCGGTACGCGACGACGCGGAGCAACGCGGATCTCAGCCAGTTCTTCGAGGCGGCCGACGTGGCCGAGGAGCTGTCGCCGAGCTGGAACGTCGCGCCCACCGACCCGGTCCCGCTGATCCGCGAGTCGGTCACGCACGCCGCCCGGGTGCTGGACACCGCGCGCTGGGGCCTGGTCCCGTCGTGGGCCGCCGACCTGCGGCAGGGCGCGCGGATGATCAACGCGCGGGCCGAGACGGTGGCCGGCCTGAAGGCGTTCGCGCCGTCCTTCGCACGCCGGCGCTGCCTGGTCCCGGCGGACGGCTGGTTCGAGTGGGTCCGCGACGGCAAGCAGAAGCAGGCCTTCTACCTGACCCCGGCCGACGGCACCCCGCTGGCGCTCGCCGGGATCTGGTCCGCGTGGGGCAAGGAATCCGTGCTGACCTGCAGCGTCATCACCACGGCGGCGCTCGGTGAGCTGACCCGGGTGCACGACCGGATGCCGCTGATCCTGCCGCGCGAGCGGTGGTCCGCCTGGCTGGCCGGCGGCGGTGATCCGGAGCCGCTGCTCCGCCCGCTCGACGAGGCGGGATTGGCGTCGATCGTGATTCGCCCGGTGGGCCCGGCGGTGGGCAATGTCCGCAACAACGGTCCGGAGTTGCTGAACCCTCCCCCGAAGGTAACGCTTTTCTGAACTCCAGGAGATCAACGAAGTTCTTTGTCGGAGTATGCGCGGATTCTCCGTTGACAAGTTTGTTTCAAGATAGATCAAACCCTTGTTCTGATCTTGTACGGTGCGGTACAAACCAGCGCCGGAGTGGTGCCGGTCCGCAAGGTGCGTAGCGGCGGCCACAGCAGTTCCGGTCCCACGGGGGAGGTGGGCTGATGACACGAGCACGCATGCCGCGTCCGCACGAAGTGGCTATCGCGCGACGTGACCCGCGGTTGCTCGACGCAATTGCGCAACGCCGTACCGACGAGGCTTGGCGGACCCGGGGAGCATGCCGGACCGTCGACCCGGAGACGTTCTTTCCGGCACCCAACGAGCCGTCCGGCGGAGCCGTCGCGCTCTGTGGCACCTGCCCTGTGCAGGGCCCGTGCCTGGCCTGGGCGCTGCAGGTCGGCGATTGCCACGGCGTCTGGGGCGGCACCACGCCACGTGAACGGCGTGCCATGTTGGTGGCCTGGCGCGAGCGCGTCCGGCCCGACGGCGAGTCGGTCGAGGACGACTCCACGGACGAGGAGGACCGCCGTTTCCTGACGCTGGAACCGGCGAGTCGCTGATAGAAACGGAGCCTGTGAGCAGCTCCGAGAAGAACGTCGAGACACCGCGCGGGCCGGCCCGGGTTCGGATCACCGAACCGGCCGGCCCGTCGCGCAGCCAGCTCTTCCTGGGTCACGGGGCCGGTGGTGGCGTGGACGCGCCGGATCTGGTGGCGGTGCACGACGCCGCGGTGGCGGCCGGGGTGCGCGTGGTGCTGGTGACCCAGCCGTACCGGGTGGCCGGGCGGAAGGCGCCGGCTCCGGCCGGGCACCTCGACGAGGCGTGGACCGCGGTGGTGCGGGCGGTCGCCGTACCCAAGCTGCCGTTGATCTTCGGTGGTCGGTCGAGCGGAGCGCGCGTCGCGTCGCGGACCGCGCCCACGCTGGCCGCCGCGGGGGTGCTGGCCTTGGCCTTTCCGCTGCACCCGCCGGGCAGGCCGGAGAAGAGCCGCGCGGATGAGCTGCCCGCCGGAATTCCGACCCTGGTCCTGAACGGCGACCGGGATCCGTTCGGGGTGCCCGAGCCGTCCGGATCGATCGAGGTGATCGTGCGGCCCGGCGCGGTGCACGACCTGCGGAAGGACCTGCCGGGCACCGCGCGGCTCGCGATCGTGTGGCTTGCGCGACATGGCTGGGCGGCGGAATTCTGATCGTGGGCATGGCGTTACAGCACCGGATGGTTTTTTCATCGGAAGGGGTGTCTGCATTGCGTGCGGTCAAGCACGAGCGCCGGGAGACGACCCGGGTCCGGGAACTCCTGGCCTCGCCGGAATGGCCGGCCGTGGAGCCGGCGGCCCCCGCCACGCCGGTGAGCGTGAGCACACCGGTTTTCGAGAGCGTGAACGGGGCACTACCCGTATCCTCGGCGGGGCGGTCGAGGGGGGAGTCCAGGGTGGCCCAGAAAGAGCGTGTCGACGAGCGTCGTGAGCGCTTCGAGCGTGACGCGCTGCCGTTCGTGGATCAGTTGTACGCCGCCGGCCTGCGGATGACCCGCAACCCGGCCGATGCCGAAGACCTGGTGCAGGAGACGTTCCTCAAGGCGTTCTCCGCGTTTCACCAGTTCGAGGAGGGTACGAACCTCAAGGCCTGGCTGTACCGGATCCTGACGAACACCTACATCAACTCGTACCGGCGCAAGCAGCGGCAACCCCTGCAGGCGCCGACCGAGGAGATCACCGACTGGCAGCTCGCCTCCAGCGAGTCGCACACGTCGTCGGGTCTGCGTTCGGCCGAGACCGAGGCGCTGGACCGGCTTCCGGACAGCGACATCAAGGAGGCCCTGCAGTCCCTGCCGGAGGATTTCCGGCTCGCCGTCTACCTCGCCGATGTCGAGGGTTTCTCGTACAAGGAGATCGCCGACATCATGGGTACGCCGATCGGCACCGTCATGTCCCGGCTGCACCGCGGCCGGCGCAACCTGCGCAACCTGCTGGAGAAGTACGCCGTCGACCGGGGCATCACCCGGACCGCGTCCGAGCCGCAGGAGGCATGAGCCGATGTCGAGCGCCGAGGGCGAACACGAGACCGACTGCGACATCGTGCTCAGCGAGGTGTACCTCTACCTCGATCTGGAGTGCAGCGAGGACCGCCGTCAGCTGATCCAGAAGCACCTGGACGAGTGCACCTTCTGCCTCCGTGAGTTCGGTATCGAACACGAGGTGAAGGCGCTGGTCGGCCGCTGCTGCGGCGACGAGCGGGCACCGTCCGAGCTGCGGGACCGGCTGCGCCACAAGCTGGACCAGCTCGAGGTGCAGACCGAGACGCGGGAATACCTCCCCTGACGAAAAAGGGCCGGCGCGAGCCGGCCCTTTTCCATGTTCAGCTGTTGGGGCGCTTGCCGTGGTTCGCGCCGCTCTTCTTACGGGCCTTCTTCTTGCGAGCCTTCTTGGCCATAAGGGCCTCCTTCCTCACGCTTGCTCAGTCGCCGATCGTAGTCGGCCGGTCTCCCCGGCCTGGACTCACCCGCTCCAGATCCGTGATGTGATGACGTTTCCAGCACCGGAAGTGGCGAGGAGAGCGATCGGAATGTCCGAGGAGATCCGGGCCGAGATGGTGGCCAACGTCTGGAAGATCGTGGCCGGCGTCGGCGACACCGTGGCCGAGGGGGACACGCTGGTGATCCTGGAGTCCATGAAGATGGAGATCCCGGTGGTGGCCGAGTCCCGCGGGACGGTCGATCAGCTGGCGGTGGACGAGGGCGACGTGGTCCAGGCCGGCGACCTGATCGCCGTCATCGGCTGAGCTCTTATTTCTTCAGCCATCGCAGCAGGTAGGAACGGCTGCGCTGGCGCGGGACCACCGGCACCCGGACGGTGGCCGCGGCCAGTTCCCGGGTCGCCCGGTCCAGCTCCGGGGTGACCAGGGCCAGCTCGGCGATCGCCCGGGCGTGCGGCCCGCCGGCCGTCTCGGCCAGCCGCCCGGCCATCACGGCCGCCACGTCCGCCCGCGCGGCCGGATCCACCCAGGCGTAGGTGACCAGCGCGAACAGCGCCGCCTGGGCGACCCGGTCGACGTCCCCGTCGAGCAGGCCCAGCAGCAGCCGCCGCCGGCTCGAGTCCAGCCAGGGCTCCTCGGTCCCGTGGTGCAGCAGCCCCAGGCAGGCCCAGATCTCCGCGGCGCCGGGGCGTTCCGCGCCGGTCACCGCGGGGTGGCCGAGCATGGCGAGCAGCTCCCACGGCTCGACCAGCACCAGGCCGAGCGCGCGGTCGTAGGCGGCCGGCGGGTGCGGCCAGCCGGCCGTGGCGACCCGGAGCAGCCGGTCCACCGCGTCCGCCGACGGCTCGGCGTTGACCGTGGCCCGGCCGGACGGCAGCCGGGACAGGCCGGCCGGCGCGCCGCCCAGCCACGCCGTGTCCCGGCAGCACTCGGCCAGGTCGGTGTGCTCGTGCGTGTCGTCCGGGTGGTCGCGGATGAAGTCGGCGAGCGCGATCAGGTGGGCCACGTCGCCGTCGCCGCGGAACCGCAGCCGGTGCGCGGTGTGCACCACGCAGTCGAAGCGCGGGTCGCGTTGCAGCGCGCGGTCGGTCCAGCTCAGCGCCTCCTCCAACCGGCCCAGGTCGGCCAGGGTGGCGGCGACGTCGGCGTAGACCGAGAGGTCGTCCGGGTCGTACATGACGGCGCGGCGCAGCGCGGCGAGCGCCTCCGGGATCCGGCCGGCGCTGCGGTACGCGTACCCCAGCCAGATCTCGCCCAGCTTGGACGGCCGGGCCCGGGCGCCGCGGATCGCCCAGTCGACGGCGAGCCGGGCCTCGCCGAGCCGGCGGGCCAGCGCCGAGCCGGCGCCGAGCAGCATCGCGTGGTCGCCGTGCGCGTCGACGGCGTGCCGGACCACGGTCAGGTAGGGCCGCAGCGATGCCGCGGCGGCGGCCGGCGCCGGGTCGCCCACCGCGGTGCAGAGCCGCATCAGCACGCGGGCCAGCGCCTCCGGGTCGATCCGCCCGCCGAGCACCGGGTCGCTGACCCACGGGACGCCGGCCCAGTCCACCCCGGGGGTGTGGCCGCTGGCCGCGGCGAGCAGGGGCAGGCCGTCCTCCGGGCGCCCGGCCGCGGCGAGCAGGTGCGCGTGCGCGGCGACCCGGCCGGCCGGCGCGTGCGGCTCCAGCGGGAAGAGGTCGAGGGCCCCGTCGGTGTGTGCCGCCAATCGGCTGAGCAGCTCGTGGATCTCCGGCAGGGTGGGGGCTTGGAGCAACGCCCCGGCCAGGTGCCGGGCGGCCTGATCCATCTCACCGCGGTCGAGGGCCGCGCGAGCGAGGGCGAGGTCGTGCGGGACCTGGGGGTGGGCGTCCACGAGTGAAGACAGTACGGGCAGCGGAGCGATCTGTCAGTCCTCACGTTTGCGCAGTTGTGCGCGAAAGATTGACTTACTAATCTTTTTCTTGCAAGACTGCGCAGCAATTGCGCGAGAACTGCTCATCTGGGGAGGATGACGTGACAGAGCGAGGCCACGGGATGGCAGCGGACATTGCGGAACAGCCGGCGGGTTTCGCCCGCCTGCTGGAGGGCCCGCACGCGGACGCGATCGCCGAGGTCGCGGCCGAGATCGCGGCCCGCCGTCCGCGGAACGTGATCTTCGTCGGGCGCGGCACCTCCGACCACGCGGCGCTCTACGGGGCGTACCTCGCCGAGATCCGGCTGGGTCTGCCGGTGGCGAGCGCCTCGCCGAGCGCGATCACGCTCTACGGCGCCCGCCCCGACTTCACCGGGACCCTGGTCATCGGGGTCAGCCAGAGCGGCGGCTCGCCCGACCTGACCGGGGTGCTCTCCGCCGCCCGGGAGACCGGCGCGCTCACCCTCGCGGTCACCAACAACCCGGATTCGCCGCTGGCCCGGGCCGCCGAGCTGTCCGTGGACGTGGCGTCCGGGCACGAGCGGGCGGTCGCGGCGACCAAGACGTACACCGCCGAGCTGCTCGCGCTGCTGCTGCTGGTCGAGGGGATCCGGGCCGGCGACGGGCGGCTGCCGGAGAGCGAGCGCGCCGCGCTGGCCGGGCTCCCGGCGCTGGCCGAGACGGTGCTCGCGGACCGGACCGTGGACGAGATCGCGCAGCGCTACCGGTTCGCGCCGCACATGGTCACCACCGGCCGGGGGTACGCGTACCCGACCGCCCGGGAGGCCGCGCTCAAGCTGATGGAGACGTCGTACGTGCCGACGCTCGCGTTCTCCGGCGCCGACCTGCTGCACGGCCCGCTCGCGATGACCGACACCGACGTGCCGGTGATCGCCGTGGTCGGCGGCGGCCCCGGTGGCCAGTCGATGCGGGACGTGCTCGCCCGGCTGAGCGAGCGCAAGGCGGACGTGCTGACCGTCGGCCCGGAGGGGCGCCTGGTGGTCCCGCCGATCGACGAGCGGTACAGCCCGCTGCTCGACATCCTGCCGCTGCAGCGACTGGCGCTCGCGCTGGCGCTGGCCAAGGGCGAGGACCCGGACGCGCCGCGCGGGCTGAAGAAGGTGACCAGCACGCTCTGATCGAAACATCGGCGTGGCAGGCTTGGGCCGTGTCCACCCTGCGCGATCTCGTCGAGGAACACACCAACCTGGGTTCCGCCGACATCGACCACCTGCACCGCCTGGCCGGTGACTGGCAGCTGCTCTCCGACCTCTCCTTCGCCGACCTGCTCCTGTGGGTGCCGATCAAGGGGGACAAGCCGCGTCAGTTCCTCTGCGTGGCGCAGGTGCGTCCGACCACCGCGCCGACGGCGTATCAGGACGACCAGGTGGGCAAGATCTTCGGCGGCCCCGAGGTGGCCCACCTGGACGTGGCCTTCACCCAGGAACGGATCTGGCGGGAGGGCGACCCGGTCTGGTACGGCGACACCCCCGCCCGCCACGAGGCGATCCCGGTGCGCCGCCGCGCCGAGAACGACCACGAGGAGGGGCGCAGCGAGGTGATCGCGGTGATCGGCCGGGACACCAACCTGAGCACCGCCCGCACCCCGAGCCAGCTCGAGCTGAACTACCTGACCACCGCGGACGACCTGGCCCAGATGGTCGCCGACGGCACGTTCCCGCCGGCCCGGCAGCCCGGCGAGATGACCACCTCGGCGCCCCGGGTGGGCGACGGCCTGATCCGGCTGGACGCGTCCGGCAAGGTCACCTACGCCAGTCCGAACGCGCAGTCGGCGTACCGGCGGCTCGGCTTCAACGCGCACCTGGTCGGCGAGGAGCTCGCGCACCTGTCCAGCCGGCTGGCCGCCGACCCGCTGGAGGGCAACGACGTCGCCGAGCGGATCCGGTCCGCGCTGCGCGGCGAGTTCCCGCCCCGGATGGAGTTCGACGCCCGCGGCGCGACCGTGCTGACCCGGTCGTTGCCGCTGCTCCCGGCCGGGGTGCCGATCGGCGGGCTGGTGCTGGTCCGGGACGTGACCGAGGTCCGCCGGCGGGACCGCGCCCTGATGACCAAGGACGCCACCATCCGGGAGATCCACCACCGGGTGAAGAACAACCTGCAGACCGTGGCCGCGCTGCTGCGCCTGCAGGCCCGCCGGGTGGATGCCCCGGAGGCCCGGATGGCGCTGGAGGAGTCGGTCCGCCGGGTCGCCTCGATCGCGCTGGTCCACGAGACCCTCTCGATGTCCAGCGACGAGGCGGTCGAGTTCGACGGCATCGTGGACCGGGTCGCCACCGCCGCCACCGAGGTCGCCTCGACCAGCTTCCCGGTCGGCATGCGCCGCGAGGGCACGTTCGGGATACTGCCCGCCGAGATCGCCACCTCGCTGGTGATGGTGCTCAACGAGCTGCTGATCAACGCGGTCGAGCACGGCTTCGGTACGCCGGACGACGACGAGGCCGACGCGCCGGAGCCGCCGGAGCAGGGCGCCGAGGTGGTGGTCTCCGCGCACAAGTTCCGCAAGCAGCTGCACGTCACGGTCGCCGACAACGGGCGCGGGCTGCCGGAGGGCTTCAAGGCGGACGCCGGTGGGCGGCTCGGCCTGCAGATCGTCCGGGCGCTGGCCACCGGCGAGCTGCGCGGCAGCATCGAGCTGCGCAACCGGTCCGGCGGCGGCACGGAAGCGGTCCTGGTGGTCCCGCTCGGCAAGCGCTGACCTGGGCCCCGGCTCGGTAGGCGTCAGCCGGGGCGGCGCTCCAGCAGGACCAGGGTGGCCTTGGTCGCGGTCCAGACGTTCACCTGGCGGTAGTCCCGGGACAGGATCGGCTCGAACGCGCCGGCGCCGTCCAGCGGCTGACCGGTCGTCCACTGCCGGAAGTACCAGATCCGCTGCGGGCGGCCCAGGCAGCTGTCGACCGGCTCGGTGCACTCCACCGCGGCGAGCTCGCCGACCTGGGCGGACGGCGTGGTGAGCAACTCGTCGAACGGGTGCGCCCGGCCGCGCAGCTGGTAGTCGATGCCGGCGCGCAGCGACCAGTTGCCGGACCGGGCGTAGACGATCGCGTCGGCCGGCTGCAGCTCGCGCGCGATGATCCCGGCGACGGCGTGGAAGTCCGGGCCCATGTGGGTGGCCGGCCCGCGCAGGTCCCGCTGCTCCGGGACCGCGGTCACCGCGACCAGGGCCAGCACGAGCAGGCCGCGCAGGCGCAGGCCGTGCAGCGCGGCGGCGGCGCTCAGGGTGAAGGCGGGCAGCACGAACAGCACGTACCGCGGAACCCAGACCGGATCGGTGAGGAACGAGACCCCGATCAGTACGGCCGGGGGCACCCACGCCAGCACGGCCAGCTCCCGGATCAGCGCCCGGTCCGGCCAGCGCGCGGCCAGCGCCAGGCCGATCACCAGCACCCCGGCGACGGTGGCGCCGAAGATCGCGCCGGGCGCCGCACGAACCGTCCCGGCGGACATGTCCTTGATCCAGTCCAACTGGTTGCCGCGCTGGGTGGCGCCCAGATAGATGAAGGGCAGCACCGGCAGCAGGGCGACGACGGTGACCGGGAACCAGCGGAACAGCGACCGCTCACGGCTCAGCCACCAGCGGGACAGCACGATGAACAGGTGCCCGGCGAGCATCAGCAGGGCGAAGATGTGCGCCAGCCCGGTCAGCGTCACGGCCAGGCCGTAGAGCAGCCAGCGCCACCAGCGACCGCGATCGATCACCCGGTAGAGCAGCAGCGTCGCGGTGGTCGCGAAGAGGAAGGCCAGGCCGTACGCCCGGGCCTCCTGCGCGTAGCGGCTCATCTGCGGCACGGCGACCAGCAGCAGCGCGCCGAGCAGGCCGACGCCCGGGCTGAACAGGCGCCGGCCCAGCTCGCCGGCGACGCCGACGCCGAGCGCGACCGCGATCAGCGACGGCATCCGCAGCGCGATCTCCGAGACGCCGAAGACCGCGGTCCAGAAGTGCAGGAACAGGTAGTACGGCGAGATCACCCCGTCGAAGTGCCCGGCCTGCTCGACGATCTGCCCCGGCGTCCGCTGACTGACCAGCCAGCTCGCGTTCTCGTCCCAGCCGAGCGACGGGTGGCCGATCCGGATGAAGCCGACCAGCAGCATCAGCGTCGCCGGAAGCGCGGACGGGGCGAGGAACCACAGGCGGGGGGAAGTCATCGACGGCCAGCCTAGGACCGATGTGTTTCCGGTTGCGCCCTCGTTCCCCCGGGAGAGGATCACCGTCGATGAATGAAAGCCCCCGACCTGCGATGTCACGTTTTTGTAACGACAGTAGGAGAAGTCCCCCAAGTGCCGCGTGACACATTCTCGAAATCTGGACCTCACTGGCCCACATTCGGTTTGCGTGAGAGGCTTACCGGCATGACCGCTGCAATTGACCGCCGCTTCGTGGCCCGCCGCCACGTCGACTACGGCCGTGTCTTCAGCGCGATGTGTCCGGCTTCCTGACGCCGCCCCCCTTTATTCCGGGCGCGGACGACAAGCCGGCCCCCTCCCGACGCTGAAGTCGCGGAGCCTCCACAAGGCCGCGATTGTCCTCCGGTGCCCACGAAACCCGGAGGACCGCCGCCATGGCGCCCAGCAACACACCCGCAACGCCCGCCGCTCGCCCCCGTAAGGCGCGCGGCGAGGGTCAGTGGGCGCTCGGACACCGCGAGCCGCTCAACCCCAACGAACGCAGCAAGAAGGACGACAACCCGCTCAACGTCCGGGCCCGGATCGAGAACATCTACGCCCACGGCGGGTTCGCCTCGATCGACCCGGCCGACCTGCGCGGCCGGTTCCGCTGGTGGGGCCTCTACACCCAGCGCAAGGCGGGCATCGACGGCGGCCGCACCGCGGTGCTGGAGCCGGAGGAGCTCGAGGACGAGTACTTCATGCTCCGCGTCCGGATCGACGGCGGCCAGCTGAGCCTGGCCCAGCTGCGCGTGATCGGCGAGATCGCCACCGAGTTCGGCCGGGACAGCGCCGACATCACCGACCGGCAGAACATCCAGATGCACTGGATCCGGGTCGAGGACATGCCGGAGATCTGGCGCCGGCTCGAGTCGGTCGGCCTGCAGACCACCGAGGCGTGCGGCGACTGCCCGCGGATCGTGCTGGGCAGCCCGGTCGCCGGGGTCTCGGTCGACGAGGTGATCGACGCGACGCCGGCGATCGACGAGATCGTCAAGCGGTATGTCGGCGACCCGCGCTACTCCAACCTGCCGCGCAAGTTCAAGTCGGTCATCTCCTGGCTGCCGGACGGGCCGTACCAGGCGAACGACATCGCGTTCGTCGGCGTCGAGCACCCGGACCACGGCCCCGGCTTCGACCTCTGGGTCGGCGGCGGCCTCTCCACCAACCCGCGGCTGGCCGAGCGCCTCGGCGTCTGGGTGCCGCTCGCCGAGATCCCGGACGTCTGGGAGGGCGTCGTCGGGATCTTCCGGGACTACGGCTACCGCCGGCTGCGGCACCGCGCCCGCCTGAAGTTCCTGCTCGCCGACTGGGGCGTGGAGAAGTTCCGGGAGATCCTGGAGAAGGAGTACCTGGGCCGCACGCTGCTCGACGGGCCGTCGCCGGACCTGCCGGAGAAGCCGATCGACCACATCGGCGTGCACAAGCAGAACGACGGGCGGAACTACGTCGGCGCCGCCCCGATCGTCGGCCGGTCCTCCGGCAAGCAGCTGACCGCCCTGGCCGACCTGGTCGAGCAGCACGGGTCGGATCGGGTGCGGCTCACGGCGTACCAAAAGCTCCTTGTCCTTGATGTCGCGGACGACCGGGTGGAATCGCTGATCACCGGCCTGCGCGGGATCGGGCTGGAGGCCCGGCCCTCGGCCTGGCGGCGCGGCACGATGGCCTGCACCGGCATCGAGTACTGCAAGCTCGCGATCGTCGAGACCAAGGCCCGCGGCGAGGAGCTGGTCGCCCGGCTCGAGGAGCGGCTCAAGGACTTCGACGCGGACATCTCGGTGCACATCAACGGCTGCCCGAACGCCTGCGCCCGCACCCAGGTCGCCGACATCGGACTCAAGGGCCAGCTGGTGCTGAACGCGCAGGGCGAGCAGGTCGAGGGCTTCCAGATCCACCTCGGCGGCGCCCTCGGCATGGCCAAGGGCGAGACCGCCGGCTTCGGCCGCAAGCTGCGGGGCCTCAAGGCCACGGCGGAAGAGCTTCCCGAGTACGTGGAACGCGTCGCCCGCAACTACCTGGGCGGCCGCACCGACGGCGAGACCTTCGCCAACTGGGTGATGCGTGCGGAAGAGGAGCTCCTCAAATGAGCGACGCCCGATCCGCACCGCTCTACTGCCCCTACTGCGGTGAAGAGGACCTCCGCCCCAACGAGTCCTCGCACGGCGCCTGGGAGTGCCACTCCTGCGCCCGCGTCTTTTCGGTCAAGTTCATCGGGTTGTTGTCCAAGGGAGCCACGTCATGAGCATCCTCAACGCCACCGGTCTGGGCCTGATCAACCTGGGCGCCCCGAGCGCCCCCGCTGACCCCGCCCGCCGCGGCCCCGACGAGCTCCGCGAGCTGGCCCTGGCCGCCGCCCGCGACCTCGAGGGCCGCCCCGCCGAAGAGATCGCCAAGTGGGCGACCGACACCTTCGGCGCGCGGTTCTGTGTCACCAGCTCGATGGCCGACGCCGTGGTCGCGCACCTGTTCTCGCGCGTCGCGCCCGGCGTGGACGTGGTCTTCCTCGACACCGGCCTGCACTTCCCGGAGACCCTCAAGATCCGGGACACGGTCGCCCGCACGATGAACGTGAACGTCCGCTCGATCCGCCCGCGGATGACCGTCGGCCAGCAGGACGGGGAGTACGGTCCCCGGCTCTTCGCCCGCAGCCCCGACGAGTGCTGCTTCATGCGCAAGGTCGAGCCGCTCGAGCGCGCCCTCGCCGAGTACGACTCCTGGGCCACCGGCCTGCGCCGCGACGAGTCGCCGACCCGCGCCAACACGCCGGTCGTCGCGTTCGACGCCAAGAAGGGCAAGGTCAAGGTCAACCCGATCGCGGCCTGGACCCAGACGGACGTGGACCGCTACATCAGCCGGTGGAACGTGCCGGTGAACGAGCTGTTCAAGAAGGGCTACGGCTCGATCGGCTGCTGGCCGTGCACCCGGCAGACGAAGGCCGGCGAGGACCCGCGGGCCGGCCGGTGGGCGATGTTCGAGAAGACCGAATGCGGTCTGCACGTCTGATCCCGGGCCTCGCCGAGCCGCGCCTTGTCAAGACGCGGTCGTTGCGGCCCCGGCCCGCCGTGGTGCTCGTCGCGCACGGCAGCCGGGACCCCCGGGCGGCCGAGTCGACCGAGGCGCTGGCCCGGGCGGTGCGGCGGGCCCGGCCCGAGTGGCTGGTGCGGGCGGCCTACCTGGACCATGCCGGGCCGCGGCCGCTCGACGTGCTGGCCGGGCTGGGGGCCCGGCGGGCGGTGCTGGTGCCGTTGCTGCTGACCTCGGCGTACCACGGACGGGTTGATCTTCCCGCGGTGGTCGCCTTGGCGTCGTCCCTGGCGGCTGACGTGGTGCTGGCCGAGGTGCTCGGGCCGCCGGTCGGGACTCCGGTGCGGGTCCCTCGTTTGCTGCTGGACGGGCTGGTCCGGCGGCTACCGCCGGCCGGGTTCGACGGGATCGTCCTGGCCGCTGCCGGGACCCGGGACGCGGCGGCTCGCGGGACGGTGGAGCATGCGGCGGCGGCCCTCGGGGCCCGGCTGGGGGTGCCGGCGGCGGTGTCCTATTCGTCCGGGGTGGGGCCTCGGGCCGGGGACGCGGTGCGGGGGCTGCGGGAGCTCGGTGCCCGGCGGGTTGCCGTGGCGGGGTACTTCCTCGCGCCTGGGTTGCTGTATGACATGGCGGTGGAGTCGGCTCGGGAAGCCGGGGCGGTCGCGGTGGCGGAGCCGCTCGGGGATGCGCCGGAGTTGGTCGGGCTGATCAGTGCCCGGGTGGCGGCTGCCGGTGTGCGGATGGCCGCCGCGGCCTGAGACCGCTCGGTCGCGGCCTCCAGTTGCGGTTGGCGGCGGGACGCGGTGGCTTGCCAGGCGGCGTCCGCCGTTGGTCACGGTGGCGGCCGCCTGTGGCGGTTGGCGGCTCGGCGCGGTGGCTTGCCAGGCGGCGTCCGCTGTTGGTCACGGTGGCGGCCGCCGGTTTCCGGTCGTGGGCGGTCGCGGTCACCTGCCTGCTTGGGTACGTCCAGAGCCCCGTCACAACCGCAACTCGCGCCCACTGCTGTCACCCGGTCGGATGACGGCCGGCGGAGGGCGGCCGTCGCTGAGGGCCGTTTGTGGCCGTGGTCGCCGGCTGAAGCGGCTCGGCCGGCGCTGGTGGTCGCGTACCCGAGCGGATGACAGCCGCTAGTGGCAGCCGCCGCCGGCACCGCCCGTACCCCCCCCCGGGCAGGAACCGCGCCCAGCCTCGGCCGTGGGTGGCGCCGCCGTGGGTGACCGGAGGCGGACGCCGCCTGGTGAGCTGCCGTGCCCAGCCTCGGCCCTGGCTGGCGCCGCCGTGGGTGACCGGACGCGGACGCCGCCTGGCGAGCCGCCGTGCCCAGCCTCGGCCCGAGGCCAGGCGATCAGCTCAAGGAAGCCGGCCAGCACACCTACTACCTGGGGGTCCCCCCCAATGGCAATTGTCCCGCGAAACGGCAAGATCCCGCTGCCGCCCTGTGGACAACCCATTGCTGTGGACAACCACCCGAGCCATCGACCCGGATCCCCCGCCATCCCCACCCACAAGTCGATCACCAACGATCTGCTACCCAAAGTAACGATCACTCTGCGCTATGCAACAACCGAAGTCGAGATTGGATGATCCACAGCGGAGTGTGCCGGAGTAGCGACGGAAACCGATCAAGCGCCAATTTCGAGATCATTTCAGGAGTACGGGGAAACGTACGGTGATCGAATTGACGCTCAGCGGAATGGCAGCAGTGGGTAAGCGAACCGAAACAGCAAGACGCCCCGAAGCCGACATGGCTCGGGGCGCGAATGCTGTGTGGGGGATTGAAATCAGGCAGTGGGAGCGGAGACCCGAAGGCCGCCACGACGCTTGACCGCGCGCCGTTCGTCTTCGCTCATTCCGCCCCATACGCCGGCGTCCTGGCCGGACTCGAGTGCCCACTGGAGGCAAGACTCGGTCACAGGGCACCGCCGGCACACGGCCTTGGCCTGCTCGACCTGCAGGAGCGCGGGGCCGGACGTCCCGATCGGGAAGAACAGCTCCGGGTCCTCGTCGCGGCAGATCGCATCGTGACGCCAGTCCATGGCGGCAAACTCCTTGTTTCGGATGGGGTAATGAAAACAGTGCTGTTTACCTATATGCATGCGCCCGCAGTGCCGACGGGTTGTACCCGTACACTCACCGGAGCGTCAGCAAGCCTTTGTGATTGGTAGCCGTTCTGCGCTTCTTGTTTAGGAACGCGCACAAGCCGCTACCGGTTACTTCTTATCGCTTGTGAATGCTTTCACGAACTCTCGCGATGTCAAGGGTAGCGCTGGAAGTTTCTTCCAGCGGGTGAGCTGCCTCACGCACCCTTATGTCCGGTTCTGCTGCTCTTGCCAGAGCCGGTTGACGAACGCTCCCATCAATGTAGTACGGTCCCGGCCACTTCGCCGACCTTTTGCCCGTGTTTCTGTAACGGATCGTGAGCAAGTCCCGAAAGACGTACCCCGGCGTCAGCAGATCACACGTAGCGCTGATGGGACGGACACGAAGTGCACCTTCTGCCGCTCGCCGAGATAGTCGCCGTCCAGCTGGAATGCCTGGGGTCGGGACGCGATCACGGTGAACTCGGCAAGGTCGTGCAGACGAACTACTTGTTTACCCCGCGGATCACCCGATCGCCACGCGAGTTGTGTCACCGTCTTGGCTGTTGCGGAAACCTTGAGTTTACGCAGGGCGAAGACATCGAGCCCGAGATCGAATGATGCGTCCGGATTCGGGTCCACCGGACGGTCGCCGGCGTACGTCCAGGGGGCCGTGTTCTGAATGATCACCGTGCCCAGACCGGCCTCCGGTGTCTCACCCGGACGTTCCAGGGCCATCGGCGGATCGGACCGGTCGACGCCGGTGAAGAACTGACTGACCATCGACCGCGCGTAGAGGCCCGGCGTCGAGGTGCGGCCGCGCAGCCGGGCCTGCTCGACCCGGCGGATCACCGCGGCGTCCCAGCCGAGGCCGGCCGTGAAGGTGAAGTAGCGATCGTCGGCGCGACCGAGATTGATCACCCGGTGCCGGCCGTCGCGGAGTCCGTCGAGGATCACGCTCGTCCCGTCCACCCAGTCGCGGGGGAGACCCAGCGCGCGGGCGAAGACGTTGGTCGATCCGCCCGGGACCACGGCGAGCGCCGGCAACCGGAAGGCCGGCGGGCCGGTCAGCCCGGTGAGCGCCCCGGGCGCGGTCATCAGTCCGTTGACCGCCTCGTTGACGGTGCCGTCGCCGCCCAGCGTGACCACCACGTCGATGCCGTTCTCGGCGGCGGTGCGGGCGAGGTCGGCGGCGTGGCCACGACGCTCGGTGTAGCGGACGGTCAGATCGACGGCGCTCTCCAGCGCCCGGACGAGGACGTCCCGGCTGCGCTCGGTGGTCGCCGTCGCTCTGGGGTTGACCACCAGCAACGCACGCATGGGCGGCACCTTACCTGCCGGAACCGGTTCTGACTGCCGGTATGGTGCAGCCGTGACCGGTGAGAATCCCGTGACTTCGGTGGCCGCGACCCTCGACTGGGGCGTGCGGCTGCTCTATTTGCAGAGCGTGGGGATGGCCGGGCTCACGGCGTACCTAATTGTCCTTGATCTGACCAGCCATGATGCGAACCTCGGCGTGGCGGCCTCGCTGACCGGGATGGCGGCCCTGGCCGCCGTGGTGATCTTCTTCGTCGCCCGGGGCCTGGGCCGGCGGAAGGTCCGGGCTCGTGGCCCGGCCGTCGTGGTGCAGCTGTTCGTGCTGGCCACCGGTGGTTTCCTGGTCCAGTTGGGGCCGGTCTGGCTGGGCCTCGTGCTGCTGGTTCTCGGCGCGATCACCGCGGTGCTGGTGCTGGTCCCGGCAAGTAGTCGGGCGTTGGGTGTCGATTAGCGGGTCCGGTGTGGCCGATCAGGGCCTAACCTGGACGAGTGACCGGCTCAACGGTGCGCCCGCCCGCCTATCAGCAGCTAGCGGACGAGTTACGGGCGGAGATAACTTCGGGGCGGCTGCAGCCCGGCGAGCGGCTGCCGCCTGAGCCCGAGCTGTGCGTCAAGATCGGCGTCAGTCGCAGCACGGTGCGTGAGGCGCTACGTCTGCTCGCCAGCCAGCATCTGATCGTGACCACCCGCGGGGTGACCGGCGGCAGCTTCGTCTCGCACCCGGATGCCGGGCAGCTGGCCGAGGGGCTCTCCACCGGGTTCGCGCTGCTCGCGCACTCGGCCGGGGTCGGTCTCGCGGATCTGCTCGAGCTGCGGCGGGCGCTCGAGGTGCCGGCGGCCGGGCTCGCGGCCGAGCGGC
The DNA here is from genome assembly GCF_019704555.1 of Actinoplanes sp. L3-i22. Lineage (NCBI taxonomy): Bacteria > Bacillati > Actinomycetota > Actinomycetes > Micromonosporales > Micromonosporaceae > Actinoplanes > Actinoplanes sp. L3-i22. The sequence continues at coordinate 11,062,528 of NZ_AP024745.1, read as the reverse complement.
GTACCGACATTCACCTGGTGGAGCTGCGCGCGGCGCTGTTCGACCCGGCGAGCGACGACTTCGACACGATGATGGCGGCCCACTCGGCCTACCATCGGGTGCTCGCCAAGGCGACCGGCAATCCGCTGTTCGAGCTGGTCGGGAGGCCGCTCTACCAGGCCTCCTACGGCGAGGAGGTGGTCGCCGACCTGCCGCCGGAATACTGGTCGCGGATCGACGCCGACCATCGGGAGCTGCTGGACCATCTGGTGGTCCGGGACGCCGGCGCGGCCATGCTCACCGCTGCCCGGCACCTCGATTACATCGCCGCGGCGACTAGTACTCCGTCCGGCGCGTGAGCAGGCGGATCGTCGCGAACTGCCCGTTCGCCTCGGCGGAGGCGGACGTGGTCAGCGCGGTCAGCACCTTCCACGCGAAGGACGACTCCGAGGGCAGCCGCGCGCCGCGCACGGTCGACACGGTGACCTCGACGGTCAGCGCGTCGTCGGTGACCGCGAACCGGCACTCCAGCTCGGCGCCGCGGGTCGCGATGGCCAGCAGCATCGCGCAGGCCTCGTCCACGGCGATGCGCAGATCCTCGATCTCGTCGAGGGCGAAGTGCAGGCGGGCGGCGAGGCCCGCGGTGGCTGTCCGGAGCACGCCGAGGTAACCACCGTCGGCGGGAACGGTCAGGAGAACGACGTCGTCTCCGACTTCCGGCTCCGTCTGGGTCAACTGACTCACCCGCGACCTCCTCCTGTCGGTGGAGACTCTAACCGGTTACAGCGAGTTATTGCAGAGGCCGGCGCGCTCATGCGAGCGCGCCGGCTCCGGTACTGCTCAGGCCTGCTTGGTCTCCCAGAAGATCTTGGAGATCTCCTCGATCTTGCCGAGCAGCTGGTCAGCGATGGCGACGTCGACCGAGCCCTTGGCGCCGGCGGCACCGGCGAGCTTGGTGGCCTCGTTGAAGAGCTGGTGCAGGTTCGAGTACTTCTCGAAGTGCGGAGCCTTGAAGTAGTCGGTCCACAGCACCCACAGGTGGTGCTTGACCAGCTCGGCGCGCTGCTCCTTGATCAGGATCGCCCGGGTGCGGAACTCGGGGTCCGTGTTCGCCGCGTACTTCTCGGCGATGGCCTTGATCGACTCGGCCTCGATCCGGGCCTGGGCCGGGTCGTAGACGCCGCACGGCAGGTCGCAGTGGGCGCTGACCACGTTGCTCGGGGTGAGGAAACGCGGAAGTCGCATCAGGACTCCTCCATAGAAATTTGCGATGATCCGCCTTGACACTACCCCTTACATCCTTGGGCTAACGCGACGGAGGCTTGATGCCTTGAGATGGCAATTACCACTGTTCGCCGTGCTGGTGAGCGGCCCGTCGATGGCCCCGGCGCTGCGCCACGGGGATGCCCTGATCGTCCGTCGAGGCGGCTCGGTAAGGACCGGCGACATCGTTGTCGCCCGCTTCCGTTCCCGCCCGGACCTGCTCGTCGTTAAGCGGACGATGCGGGAACAGGACGACGGCTGGTGGCTGGAAGGGGACAACGAGTTCGTCCAGGACGACTCACGTGCGTACGGCGTGGCAGATGTCATCGGCCGCGTGGTGTTTCGCTACTACCCCAGCCCAGGGCGGTTACGTTAGTCTCCAGTATCCCCAGCGCACACCCGCGCTGCGGTCGCTTTCCCGGGTGACCCCCGCATCGCACCGCCTCCTGGCGCATACTCGCGACCAGTTTGTGCAGGTGCCACGTATCAATGTCGATGCCGTGTGGAGTTCACCGTGTCATTCTTCAGTTTCGAGCTCGATCCTGCCCTCGCCGCCGATCCGGTCTTCGACCTGCACCGCCGGGGCAAGATGACGATGAGCGCGACCGTTCCCCTGGCCAGCCGGGACGACCTGTCCCTGGCGTACACCCCGGGCGTCGCCCGGGTCTGCGAGGCCATCGCCGAGGACGAGTCGCTCTACCCCGACTACACCTGGACCGCCAACACCGTCGCCGTCGTCACCGACGGCTCCGCGGTGCTCGGGCTGGGCAACATCGGGCCCAAGGCCGCGATGCCCGTCATGGAGGGCAAGTCGGTCCTGTTCAAGCAGTTCGGCGGGGTCGACTCGATCCCGATCTGCCTGGACACCCAGGACGTCGAGGGCATCATCGCCACGGTCAAGGCGATGGCCCCGTCGTTCGGCGGGATCAACCTCGAGGACATCAGCGCGCCGCGCTGCTTCGAGATCGAGCGCCGGCTCGACGCCGAGCTCGACATCCCGGTCTTCCACGACGACCAGCACGGCACCGCGGTCGTCACGCTCGCCGCGCTGCGCAACGCCGCCAAGCTGCTCGGCCGCTCCTTCGCCGACCTGCGGGTGGTGATCAGCGGCGCCGGCGCGGCCGGGGTCGCGATCACCCGGACCCTGATCGCCGCGGGCGTCCAGGGCGCCAACATGATCGTCGTCGACTCGCGGGGCATCATCCACGCCGAGCGCGGCGACCTGTCCGGGATGAAGGCCGAGCTCGGCGCGACCACCAACATCTCCGGTCGCACCGGCGGCGTCACCGAGGCCCTGATCGGCGCGGACGTGCTGGTCGGCGTCTCCGGCGGCACGATCGGGGAGGAGGCCCTCGCCGGCATGGCGCCGGGCGCGATCATCTTCGCGCTGGCCAACCCGACCCCCGAGGTCCACCCGACGATCGCCCACAAGTACGCCGCGATCGTCGCCACCGGCCGCAGCGACTTCCCCAACCAGATCAACAACGTCCTCGCGTTCCCGGGCATCTTCCGCGGCGCGCTGGACGTCCGCGCCACGACGATCACCGACGCGATGAAGGTGGCGGCGGCGGACGCCATCGCCGCGATCGTCTCCGACGATCTCCGTCCGGAAGCGATCGTTCCGTCACCCCTCGACCCCCGCGTCGCCCCGGCGGTCGCGGCAGCGGTCGCGGAGGCAGCCATCCGCGACGGCGTCGCCCGCCGCACTCCGGCCCCGGCCCCGGCCCCCGCGCCGGCCTCCACCCCGGCCCAGGCCCGCCAGCCGGCCTGACCCCGAAACCCACCCGGACCAGCCAGTTTGCCTGGCTCAGGCGCCAAACCGGTCCTGTCGGCTTGCCTGGCCCTCGGTCTCTTCCTCGGCGCGCCGTCCCACCACCTGGTGGGGCGGCGCGCCGCTTTTCCGGGCTCGTTCCTCCCAAGATCAAGATCAAATTCTTCTTTGCCTCGGTCCGCCGGGGTACAGATCGTCGCTCCCGCGGGGACCCTTCCGGTCCTCGCAGGGCGCTGGCGCGCCCAGAACGCGAGCCCCTACAGGGCGACGTCCGAGGGTGGTTGCGGTTCAAAGAACCCACGCGACCCTCGTCGGACTCCGGGCCGCCACGCGCCTCCCGCTCTCGGCTGGTGTTGAGGGCTGCTTCAGGCCGGATGAGCGACCCTGAGGGCCAGCCGGAGGCGCGAGCGGCACGGGCCCGGGGCGAGTCTCGCTGTTGGTGGCTGGGGCCGTGGGGTGTCTCGGCCGCGGGCGGGGATTTCGGGTTGATCGATGTGCGGGACGTGGGGGCGGAGTTAGGGTCGGGGGATGCGCGCCGCCTATGCCTCCTCGCTCCAGCCTGACGCGCCGCTGAGCGGCCTGACCGTCGGTGACCTGCCCTTCGCTCCGCCGGACGGGTGGGTGCCGGTCGAGGTGCGGGCCAGTTCACTCAACCAGCACGACATCTGGTCGCTGCGCGGGGTCGGGCTGCCCGCCGACCGGCTGCCGATGATCCTCGGCTGCGACGCGGCCGGCGTGACCCCGGACGGCGCTCCGGTGCTGGTCTACCCGGTGGTCGAGGACAAGGCCGACCCTCGGGGGTATTCACTGTTCTCCGAGCGGTATCCCGGCACGCTGGCCGATCAGGTCGCCGCCCCGCGGGAGAACCTGCTGCCGATCCCCGAGGGGGTGTCGTTCGCCGAGGCGGCGTGTCTGCCCACGGCGTGGCTGACGGCGTACCACATGCTCGTCACCCGGGGCCGGGCCGCCGACGCGGGTGCCGTCCTGGTCCAGGGCGCCGGCGGCGGGGTCGCCACCGCGGCGGTCGCGATCGGGGTGGCGCTCGGCAAGCGGGTCTACGCAACCAGCCGCGACCAGGCGAAACGGGACCGGGTCGCGGAGCTGGGCGCGGTCGCCGTCGAGCCCGGCGCCCGCCTCCCGGAACGCGTCGACGTGGTGATCGAGTCGGTCGGCGAGCCCACCTTCGACCACTCGATGAAGTGCGCCGCCCCGGGCGCCCGGATCGTCGTCTGCGGCGCGACCGGCGGTCACCTGGCCCGGGTCGACCTGCGCCGGGTCTTCGCCATGCAGCTGGAGATCCTCGGCAGCAGCATGGGCACCCCCGCCGAACTGACCGAGCTCCTGAAGATGTGCGCCGCCGGCCGGCTCCACCCGGTGATCGACTCCAGGTACCCGTTCGCCGGCATCGCGGAGGCCTTCAGCCGCCTCTCCTCCGGCGAGGTCTTCGGCAAGGTGCTCATCGAACACTGACCGCCCGGCCCGCGAGACTGCGTCCACCCTCAGCCTGTGCCGGCGACACACCGGGCTCCGCCCTCAGCCGGTGCCGCCGGCCCGCGAGGCGGCTTCCGGCATCGGCCGGTGCCGGATCCGCGGAGGTGTTTCGCGGCCCTGGGATACACCCCCTCGGGGCGACCGGAAGTGGTGTCGCACAGGACGTCCGTCGGGGCGTCGTGCTCTTGGCGAAAGCGTGCGTGGCTTGGTTAGGGTCGGGCGCATGTCTGACAACAGCGTCGACCCGAGTGGGAACACCGAGGCGTTCCGGGCGTTCACCGGAAAGCCGGAGGACGCGGCATCGTCGAAGATGCCCTACATCATCGGTGGCGTCGTCGCCGCCGTGGTCGTGATCGCCCTGATCGCCTGGCTCGCCCTGTAGGAACTCTGTCTCACCCGCCCGGCTCCGCGGCCGCCCGCGCGAGCCGGGCGGAGAGCGGACACCCCGCCACGGAAGCACGCCCGAGCGCGGGTCGACAATCAAGCCGCGTGCCGGTCAGTGAGGTCGGATGGCCGGGCGGTGCGGCTGGGTGGTGAGGGTGGCGGGCTAGGGGTTCAAGGCGAGGGCTCGCCGGGACTCGTTGGCGATTTCCAGTTCCTCCTCGGTCGGCACGACGCACACCGCGACCGCCGCACCCGCCGGGGAGATGACCAGCTCACCGGCCTCGTTGCGGGTGGGGTCGACGGTGATGCCCAGCGGCTCCAGGCCGGCCAGCGCGGCCGCGCGCACCACCGGCGCGTTCTCGCCGACGCCGGCGGTGAACGTGATGGCGTCGACCCGGCCGAGGACGGCCAGGTAGGAGCCCACGTACTCCTTCAGGCGGCGGATGTAGACGTCGAAGGCCAGCTCCGCGTCCGCGTCCCCCGACTCGCGCCGCTGGAGCACCTCGCGCATGTCGTTCGCGCCGGCCAGGCCGGCCAGCCCGCCGTGCCGGGTCAGCGAGTCCTCGATCTGGTCGAGTGGCAGGCCGGCCACCCGGTGCAGGTGGAAGACCAGGCTCGGGTCGATGTCGCCGGAGCGGGTGCCCATCACCAGGCCGCTGAGCGGGGTCATCCCCATCGAGGTGGCCTCGCACCGGCCGCCGCGGACCGCGGCCGCGCTGGCGCCGTTGCCCAGGTGCAGGGTGATCACGTTGGTCTCGGCGGCGGGCCGGCCGAGGATCCGGGCGGTCTCGCGGGAGACATACGCGTGCGACGTCCCGTGGAATCCGTACCGTCGCAGGCCCCACCGCCGGGACAGCTCCCGGTCGACGGCCCAGAGCACCCCCTCGGGCGGGATCGTCGAGTGGAACGCGGTGTCGAAGACGGCCACCTGCGGCACGTCCGGCAGCAGTTTGCGGGCCACCCGGACGCCGGTCAGCGCGCCCGGGTTGTGCAGCGGCGCCAGCGGGATCAGCTCCTCGACCGCGGCCACCACCTCGTCGGTGATCACGGTGGCCGAGGTGAACCGCTCGCCGCCGTGCACGACCCGGTGCCCGACCGCGGCCAGGTCGCTCAGGTCGAGCCGGTCCATCAGGCCGCGCAGCGCCGCGTCGTGGTCGGGCGCCTCGCCGCCGTCCTCGCCGATCCGCTCGATGTGGCCCTTGGCCAGCGCCTTGTCACCGTCGAAGAGCTTGTAGCGCACCGACGAGGAGCCGCAGTTGAGCACCAGCACCCGGGTCATTTCGCTCCCGCCTGGATCGCCGTGATGGCCACGGTGTTGATGATGTCCTTGATCGTCGCGCCGCGGGACAGGTCGTTGACCGGGCGGCGCAGGCCCTGCATGACCGGGCCGACGGCGACCGCGTTGGCCGAGCGCTGGACGGCCTTGTACGTGTTGTTCCCGGTGTTCAGGTCCGGGAAGATCAGCACGGTGGCCTGGCCGGCGACGGCGCTGCCGGGCAGTTTGGCGGCCGCGACGGCCGGGTCGACGGCCGCGTCGTACTGAATCGGGCCCTCGACGGGCAGGTCGGGGCGCCGTTCCCGGACCAGGGCGGTGGCGGCCGCGACCTTCTCCACGTCGGCGCCCGCGCCGGAGCTGCCGGTCGAGTAGGAGAGCATCGCGACGCGCGGCTCGATGCCGAACGCGGCCGCGGTCGTCGCCGAGGAGAGCGCGATGTCGGCGAGTTGGGCGGCGTCCGGGTCGGGGTTGACCGCGCAGTCGCCGTAGACCAGCACCCGGTCGGCCAGCAGCATGAAGAAGACGCTGGACGCGACGGACACGTCGGGCACCGTCTTGATGATCTCGAAGGCCGGGCGGATGGTGGCCGCGGTGGTGTGCACCGAGCCGGAGACCATGCCGTCGGCATAACCCGCGGCGACCATCATGGTGCCGAAGTAGTTCACGTCGCGGACCACGTCGTACGCCAGGTCCAGGGTCACCGCCCGGTGCTTGCGGATCTCCGCGTAGCGCGCGGCGAAGTCGTCCCGCCACGGGCTGGTGGCCGGGTCGACGAGCCGGGCGTCACCGAGCTCGACGCCGAGCTCCCGGGCCCGCCGGTTGATCTCGGCCGGGTCGCCGAGCAGGGTCAGGTCGGCCACGCCGCGCCGCAGCAGGGTCTCGGCGGCGCGCAGGATCCGCTCCTCGGTGCCCTCGGGCAGGACCAGGTGGCGGCGGTCGGTGCGGGCCCGGTCGATCAGGTCGTTCTCGAACATCAGCGGGGTGACCCGGGACGAGCGGGCCACGTCGAGCACCTTGGAGAGCTCGGTGGTGTCCACGTGCGCCTCGAAGGCGCCGAGCGCGGCCTGGACCTTGCGCGGGGTGCTGAGCCGCGCCTGGACGCGGTCGGAGAGGGCGATGGTGTGGAAGCTGTCGCCCTTGGTGACCAGCATCGCGAGGCCGGTGTTGAGCCGCTCGATGACCTGCACGACGCGCGGGTCGGGCGGCTCGCCGAGGGTCAGCACCAGCCCGGCGAGGGTGACCGTGCCGGCCGCGTGCGCGGCGCTCGCGGCGACCAGCAGGTCGGCCCGGTCGCCGGGGGTGATCAGCAGCGCGCCGTCGGTCAGGTGGTCCAGCACGGTGGGGACGTGGGCGGCGCCGACGACGTAGTCCAGCACGTCGCGGTCGAGGGCGGCCGGGGCGCCGGAGAGGACTGTCGCGTCCAGCGCGCGGGCGACCTCGCCGACCGTGGGCGCGGCGAGCACGGCCACCTCCGGGATCGCCCAGAAGGGGACCGGCAGGCCGGGCGGCGGAACGACCGGGGCGCCCGGGGGAACCCGGTTGGCGATCACCGCGGCGACGGTCGCGCCGAGGTCGGCGAGCGAATGGTAGGCACTGCGGGCGGCCGCGGCGAGCGCCTCGGGGCTGCGGCCGGCGCCGCTGACCACCGGCACCACCACGCTGCCGAACTCGGTCGCCAGGCGGGCGTTGAAGGCCAGCTCGCGGGGGAGCTCGTCGCGCGCCTCGGCGCCGGGGTCGGCGAAGTCGCTGCCGATGATCACGACGGAGGTGCTCTGCCGCTCGGCCGCGCGATAGCGCTCGACGATCCGGCCGATCAGCTCCTCGCGCCGGCCGTCGGCGATCAGGGCCGACGCCTCGGCCATGGTGACCCCGAACGACTCGGCCAGGGGCACCGGCCCGCGATAACGCTCGCGGAGGGTGGACAGCAGGGGATCACTGTCCGCCGCCGACACCAGCGGACGGAACACCGCGACTCCGGCGACCTGTCGAGACAACAGCTCGACGATCCCCAGGGCGACCGTGCCCTTACCGACACCCGGGCCCAAACCCGCTACATAGACACTGCGCGCCACGCCCTCAACCTACCGGCCGGGCGTCCGGGCCGCCGGGCCGAAGGTCCCGCCGGTGGACAACCGTTGGGCCCGGGCGGGTGCTCACGCCGTACCAAATCGGGGTCTCGGGGTTATTCCTCGTCCTCGTCGTCGCGCGCGAGCCAGGTGGCGAGACGCTCGATCGGGGTCTCGAACTCCGGGTTCATGTCGACGAACGTGCGCAGCTGCTCGGCGAGCCACTCGAGCGTCACGGTCTCCTCGCCGCGCCGCTGAGCCAGCTCCTCGATGCCCCGATCGGTGAAGTACATGCCGGAATCGTAAAAGGGGGCGCCCCGCCGCGGCGGAGCGCCCCCATCAGTTCAGAACGTCACGGGCGGGGCAGCGACGCCTCGATCAGCGCCTGCTGCTCGGCCTCGTGCATCTTGGCCGAACCGACCGCCGGAGCGGCCGCCGCCGGGCGGGAGATCCGCCGCAGCCGGACGCCCTCCAGGTGCTCGAGCAGGTTGAGCGCGACGAACGACCAGGCACCCTGGTTGGCCGGCTCCTCCTGGACCCAGGCGAAGTCCTCGGCGTTCGGGTACTGCGCCAGGACGGCCTTGAGCTCCTCGACGGGCAGCGGGTAGATCTGCTCCATCCGGATGATCGCGGTGTCGGTGATGCCCCGGTCGGCCCGCGCCTGGAACAGGTCGTAGTAGACCTTGCCCGAGCAGAGCAGCACCCGCTTCACCTTGGCCGCGTCCAGCGCCTGGCCGTTGACCCCGGCGTCGCCGAGGACCGGCTGGAACCCGCCGGTGGTGAAGTCGGCGACCGACGACACCGCGAGCTTGTGCCGGAGCAGCGACTTCGGCGAGAAGACCACCAGCGGCTTGCGCTTGCTGGACAGGGCCTGGCGGCGCAGCAGGTGGAAGTAGTTCGCCGGGGTGGTGGTGTTCGCCACCCGCATGTTGTCCTGCGCGCAGAGCTGCAGGAAGCGCTCCGGGCGGCCGGACGAGTGGTCCGGGCCCTGGCCCTCCTGGCCGTGCGGGAGCAGCAGCACCAGCGACGACTTCTGGCCCCACTTCACCTCGCCGGAGGAGAGGAACTCGTCGACGATCGACTGGGCGCCGTTGACGAAGTCACCGAACTGGGCCTCCCAGAGGACCAGCGCGTCCGGGTTCTCCACCGAGTAGCCGTACTCGAAGCCCATCGCGGCGTACTCGGAGAGCAGCGAGTCGTGCACGAAGAACCGCGCGGTGCCGGTGGTCAGCGTGGAGATCGGCAGGAAGTCCTTGCCGGTCTTCGAGTCGACGATCGAGGCGTGCCGCGAGGTGAACGTGCCGCGGCGCGAGTCCTGCCCGGCGAGCCGGACGGTGACGCCCTGGGCGAGCAGCGAGCCGAACGCGATCAGCTCGCCGAAGCCCCAGTCGATGCCGCCGTCGGTGGACATCTTGGCGCGCCGGTCCAGCAGCTGCTGGACCCGCTTGTGCGGGGTGAAGCCCTCGGGCAGCTCGACGTGCGCCTGCCCGATCGCCCGGACGTCGTCCGCCCGGATCGCGGAGCGGACCTCGGGCTCCGGCTCCTCGGCGATGATGTGCGGCCGCGGCGGGCGGCCGGCCGCGTCCCGGGTGGCCTTGAAGACCTCCTCGAGGCGGGACTGGTAGTCGCGCAGCTGCTCCTCGGCGTCCTGCACGGTGATGTCACCGCGGCCGATCAGCTCCTCGGTGTAGAGCTTCCGGACGCTGCGCTTGGTGTCGATGATCTGGTACATCCGCGGGTTGGTCATCGACGGGTCGTCGCCCTCGTTGTGACCGCGGCGGCGGTAGCAGATCATGTCGATCACGACGTCCTTGTTGAACGTCTGGCGGTACTCGAAGGCCAGCTTGGCGACCCGGACCACGGCCTCCGGGTCGTCCCCGTTGACGTGGAAGATCGGCGCCTCGACCATCCGGGCGACGTCGGTCGAGTACATCGACGAGCGGCTGTACTCCGGGGCGGTGGTGAAGCCGACCTGGTTGTTCACGATCACGTGGATCGTGCCGCCGGTGCGGTAACCGCGCAGCTGGGACAGGTTCAGCGTCTCGGCGACCACGCCCTGGCCGGCGAACGCGGCGTCGCCGTGCACCAGCACCGGCAGCACCGTGTAGCCGTGCAGGCCCAGGTCCAGGCGGTCCTGCTTGGCCCGGACGATGCCCTCCAGGACCGGGTCGACGGCCTCCAGGTGGGACGGGTTGGCGACCACGCTGACCGTGGTGGAGTGCTGGCCGTCCGGCGTCGTGTACTTACCGGTCTGGCCCAGGTGGTACTTCACGTCGCCGGAGCCGTGCGCCGACTTCGGGTCCATCCACCCTTCGAACTCGTTGAAGAGCTTCTCGTACGGCTTGCCGACGATGTTGGTGAGCACGTTGAGCCGGCCGCGGTGGGCCATGCCCATCACCATCTCGTCCAGCCCCGACTCGGCGGACAGCCGCAGCACCGCGTCCAGCAGCGGGATCAGCGACTCGCCGCCCTCGAGCGAGAACCGCTTCTGCCCGACGAACTTGGTCTGCAGGAACGTCTCGAACGCCTCGGCCCGGTTCAGCCGGAGCAGGATCTGCTTCTGCTCGTCGGTGTCCGGCTTGGCGTACTTGACCTCGATCCGCTCCTGGACCCAGCGGCGCTCCTCCGGGTCCTGGATGTGCATGTACTCGATGCCGATCCGGCGGCAGTAGCTGTCCCGCAGGACACCGAGCACGTCGCGCAGCCGCATCTTCTCCTTGCCGGCGAAGCCGCCGACCGGGAACGTGCGGTCCAGGTCCCACAGGGTCAGGCCGTGCTGGAGCACGTCCAGGTCGGGGTGCTTGCGGATGGTGAACTCGAGCGGGTCGGTGTCGGCCATCAGGTGACCGCGCACCCGGTACGCGTGGATCAGCTCGATCACCCGCGCGGCCTTGTCGATCTGGCCCTCGGAGGTGCGCGCGACGTCCCGCACCCAGCGCACGGGCTCATACGGGATCCGCAGCGAGGTGAAGATCTCGTCGTAGAAGTCCCGGCCGCCGAGCAGCAGCTCGTGCATCACCTTGAGGAACTCGCCGGACTGCGCGCCCTGGATCACCCGGTGGTCATAGGTGCTGGTCAGCGTGGTGACCTTGGAGACGCCGTGGTCGGTGAGGGTCTCGTCGCTCATGCCGGCGTAGGGCGCCGGGTACTCCAGCGAGCCGACGCCGATGATCGCGGACTGCCCGTTCATCAGGCGCGGGATCGAGTGCACCGTGCCGATGCCGCCCGGGTTGGTCAGCGAGATCGTGGTGCCGTTGTAGTCGTCCATGGTCAGCTCGTTGCGGCGGGCGCGGCGGACGATGTCCTCGTACGCCTGCCAGAACTGCCGGAAGTCGAGCTGCTCACAGTTCTTGATCGAGGGCACCACCAGGGTGCGCGACCCGTCCTTCTTGGCCAGGTCGATCGCGATCCCGAGGTTCACGTGCTCCGGCTGCACCAGGGTGGGCTTGCCGTCGACCTCGGCGTAGCTGTTGTTCATCTCCGGGTGCGCGACCACCGCACGGACCAGCGCCCAGCCGATCAGGTGGGTGAAGCTGACCTTGCCACCCCGCCCGCGGGAGAGGTGGTTGTTGATCACGATCCGGTTGTCGATCATCAGCTTCGCCGGCACCGCGCGCACCGAGGTGGCGGTCGGGACCTGGAGCGAGGCCTCCATGTTCTGCACGATCTTGCCGGCGACGCCGCGCAGGACCGTGGTCTTCGCCCCGGCCGGGGCCGACTGGACCTGCGGCTTGGGCGCGGCCTTGACCGGTTCCGCCTTCTTCGCCGGCGTGGGTGGGGTCACCGACTTGGGCTGCGCCACCGTGACGGCGGCGGGCGCGTCGGTCCCGGCCTTGGCGGCGCTCTTGGTCGCGTTCGCCGCGGTCGCCTCGTCGGGCGTCACGATCGCGCCGGGGGCGTTCGCCGGCTTGTAGTCCGCGAAGAAATCGTGCCAGGCGGGGTCGACGCTGGTCGGATCAGCAAGGTACCGCTGATACATCTCGTCGACGATCCACTCGTTGGGACCGAAATCCGCGAGTGGGTTGTCCTGCGAAGTCTGCTGCGTCGACACTGCCGCGTTCGCCTCTTTCACCGTGTTTGTCATCACGTGACTACTCCGGCCCAGGCCCGACTCGTCACGCGCGACGGGCTAGGATCCGGTACCAGGCTACGCCGTGCATGAGCGCGCCCCGCCCGGACGTCCGGTCTGTGACCAACCAGGACTTGCAGACTTTGATCGCGCGTGATCGTGACCCCGGGCTGGGGTGTGCGGGGCCGGGCGGGTGGGATTGGGCGACAGTGATCTCAACTGACCTTGATCCAGGTGGCTCGGGCGACGGCCAGGCGGCGCCCGTCCGGGCCGTGCACCGCGGAATCGACGAGCGCCTTCCGCCCGGCCGACTCGGCCACCGTGCCGGTGATCACGCAGCGTGCGCCCGGCTCCGGCAGCTCGGCCACCGCGACCGCGATCCGGCCCAGGACGTAGGCGCTGTCCTCGCGGATCGCGGCCCAGCCGCCCGGGCAGTCCAGCGCCGCCCAGAGCAGCGGCACGCTCACCTCGTCCGGAACAGACCAGGGCGCGGCGGTACGGCCGTCCGGAAGGCGCCCCGGGAAGATCCGCAGCCCGTCGCCCTCGGCCCGCTCCGGACCGCACACGAAGCAGGTCGGGAACGGGTGGGCGCGGAAGCCGGGATAGTCCCGGGAGGTGGCCACCGCGGTGTCCCAGGAGACCGGCTCGACGCCCGGGCCGGCGTCGCCCTCGCCCGTGGTGGCGATCAGGCGGTCACCGGCGTACGCCGAATCGTCCTTGATCTTGATCTCGGTCTCCAGGGGTGGCGGCAGGCGCAAGGTCACCTGGGTGGCCCCGGTGGCGACGGCGAAAGTGCCCGCGCACCACCCGCCGTTTCCGGTGCCGGGCGGGCCGTTGAAGCGTGCCGGGATACGCATCCTCCGACGATCGCACAAGCCGTTCATTTACCGGACACGCATCGCCACCTGACGCGACACTCCATCGGCAGTTGTCACCCTTACACAGATCACATGGCAGTTCTGATGACAGCCGCCGCACCCACCGGGACCAGCGGCTACACGCTTCTCATCGCGGACGACGCGGCACAGGTGAAGGCCGCCCAGCGACTGCGCCACGACGTTTTCGCCGGCGAGCTCGGAGCGACCCTCACGACCGCGGTCGACGGCCACGACGTGGACGAGTTCGACGAGTTCTGCGACCACCTGATCGTGCGCGACGATGCGACCGGTGACGTGGTCGGTACCTATCGGATGATGCCGCCGCGCGCCGCCGAGCGGGCCGGCCGGCGCTACGCCGACGACGAGTTCGACATGAGCGCCCTCCGCCCGCTGCGCGACCAGCTGGTGGAGATCGGCCGCTCCTGCGTGCATCCGGATCACCGGACCGGCGCGGTGATGAATCTGATGTGGAGTGGCATCGCCCGCTACCTGCATCTGAACAACCTGCGCTGGCTCGGCGGCTGCGCCTCGGTGCCGCTGGCCGACGGCGGCGTCGTCGCGGCCGGGGTCCGGGAGCGGATCAACGGCAAGCACCTGGCGCCGCCGGCGCTCCGGGTCATCCCGCGCAACCCGTGGACGCCCCCGGCGGGCCTGGTCCCGGACCCGAAGGTGGCGGTGCCGCCGCTGCTCAAGGGCTACCTGCGACTGGGCAGCTGGATCTGCGGCGAGCCGGCCTTCGACCCGGCCTTCGACTGCGTCGACTTCTACGTGCTGTTCTCGCTGGACCGGCTTGACCCGCGGTACCGGCGGCACTTCCTGGGCGCGTCGCGATGACCACGATGAGCACGCTCTGGCAGCCCGCCTCCACCTGCGGGGACCGCTGCCGGCCGGGTGGCGGGCCGCGGGCCTCGGCGTGGACCGCCGGGCTGCGGCTGGCCGGGATGGCCCTGGTGATGCTGGTCGGCTCGCTGGCCGTGGCGCTGCTGCACGGCCGCGCGGTCCGGGGGATGGCCCGGGGCCTGCTGTCGGCGCTCGGGGTGAAGCTGGTCCTGCGCGGCCCGGTGCCGCGCCCGGGCAGCCTGCTGGTCGCGAACCACATCTCCTGGATGGACATCCTGGCGCTGATCGCGGTCTCGCCGGTGAGCCTGGTGGCCAAGCACGACGTCAAGGGCTGGCCCGGGATCGGCGGCACGGCCGGGCGCAGTGGCACGATCTTCATCGACCGGAGCCGGCCGCGGGAGCTGCCGGTGACGGTCCGCGAGGTGGCCGACGCGCTGCGGTCCGGCCGGTCGGTCGCGGCCTTCCCGGAGGGCACCACGTTCTGCGGCGGCGAGCACGGGCGGTTCCGTCCGGCGCTGTTCCAGGCCGCGATCGACTCCGGCGCCCCGGTGGTGCCTACCTCGATCATCTATGACACCACCGAGGCGTCGTTCATCGGCGACGACACGTTGGTGGCCTCGCTGTTGCGGGTGGCCCGGGTACGCCGGACCACGATCACCGTGATCACCGCGCCGGCGCTGCGGCCGATGCCGGGCGCCGACCGGAAGGCGCTGGCCCGCGCCGCCGAGCGGAGCATGGCCGGGCACGGGTACCGATTGGCCGCCTGACGTACTCCTCACAGATAATTTTCAGCAAGCCTGCAGCGAGGGCGCAGGGGCCGGGGAAAGAATGGCCGCATGGCCGCTCAGACCCAGCCCAAGCAGAGTGAGGCGAAGTTGCTCGTCGTCGAGGACGACGCGAACATCCTCGAGTTGCTCTCCGCCAGCCTGCGCTTCGCCGGGTTCGACGTCACCACCGCGACCAGCGGCAGCGCCGCGGTCAGCGCGGCCCGCAGTGCCGCGCCCGACCTGGTCGTGCTCGACGTGATGCTCCCCGACCTCGACGGGTTCGAGGTGATCCGGCTGATGCGCGAGGGCGGGCAACGCACCCCGGTGGTCTTCCTCACCGCCCGGGACGGCACCGACGACAAGATCCGCGGGCTGACCCTGGGCGGCGACGACTACGTCACCAAGCCGTTCAGCCTGGAGGAGCTCACCGCCCGGATCCGGGCGGTCCTGCGGCGCACCTCGGCCGGGGAGGAGCAGCCGTCCCGGCTGGTCTTCGCGGATCTGGAGCTCGACGAGGAGACCCATGAGGTGTACCGCGCCGGCACCCGGGTGCAGCTGTCGCCGACCGAGTTCAAGCTGTTGCGGTACCTGATGCTGAACGCCAACCGGGTGCTCTCCAAGGCGCAGATCCTCGACCACGTGTGGAAGTACGACTTCCGCGGTGACGACAACATCGTCGAGTCGTACATCTCGTACCTGCGACGGAAAGTGGACAACGTGCAGCCGCGGCTGATCCACACCCTCCGCGGGGTCGGGTACGTGCTGCGCAAACCAGCTGTCTAGGTCGTCTTGATGGCAATCACCGAGCGGGTCCGCTTCGCGCTCCCGCAGCAGACGAATCTGCGCAAGGTCTCCCTCCGCACCAAACTGGTCGCGTCGGTGCTGGTGCTGGTCTTCGCCGCGCTCACCCTGATCAGTTCGGCCAGCACGATCGCGCTGCACACGTACATGATCAGCCGGATGGACGGGCAGCTGCACGACGTCTACAACGACCTCGGCGAGATAGCGGACGCCCAGTTCCAGGTGTACATGCCGATGGACTGGATGATCGCGGCCGCCTCGGTCAGCGGAACCGGCCGGGCGGCCAAGGGCCTGCACGTCTCGGAGCAGGATCTCCCGCCGGTGCTGAAGGGCGTCGCCGCGGTCCAGGCGCACGACGGCAAGACGTACACGGTGCGTTCGATCAACGGCAAGTACATGTGGCGGATCCTGGCCGAGGTGACCGACACCGGCTCGGTGGTCTACGTCGTCCAGCGGATGACCGGGGTGGACGCGGTCATCGCCCGGCTGATCTGGGTGGACGTGCTGGTCGGGGTCGGCGTCCTGCTGGCGCTCGCGATCGTCGGCGCCGCCCTGGTCCGGCAGAGCCTGGTCCCGCTGCTCCAGATCGAGCGCACGGCCGGCCGGATCGCCGCCGGCGACTACAGCCAGCGGGTCCCCGACCCCGAGGTGGACGGTGGCGAGCCGACCACCGAGCTGGGCCGGCTCTCCACCGCGCTGAACTCGATGCTCGCCCAGATCGAGATGTCCTTCCACGCCCGGGCCGCCTCCGAGCAGCACGCCAAGGCCGCCGCCGAGTCCGCGCAGCTGTCCGAGGGGCGGGCGGTGCGCTCGGAGGAGAAGATGCGGCAGTTCGTCGCGGACGCCTCGCACGAGCTGCGTACCCCGCTGACCACCATCCGCGGTTTCGCCGAGCTCTACCGGCAGGGCGCGGTGTCCGACCCGGACGCGGTGGCCCGGCTGGTCCGGCGGATCGAGGACGAGGCCGCCCGGATGGGCCTGCTCGTCGAGGACCTGCTGCTGCTCGCCCGACTGGACCGGGAGCGCCCGCTGAACCTGGCGCCGGTGGAGCTGCCGGTGCTGGCGATGGACGCGGTGCAGGCCGCGCGGGCGACCGCGCCGGACCGGACGATCGAGCTGGACGTACGGGACGAGCCGGAGCGCCTGGTGGCGTACGGGGACGACGCCCGCCTGCGCCAGGTGATCGGCAACCTGATGATGAACGCGCTGGTGCACACCCCGGCCGAGGCCACGGTGACGCTGCGGATACACGCCGAGGGCGAGGATCGGGCCGTGGTCGAGGTGTCGGACACCGGCCCCGGCCTCGGCGAGGAGCAGCGGGCCCGGGTCTTCGAGCGGTTCTACCGCGCGGACGGCGCGCGGACCCGGAACACCGATCGGGAGGCCACCGGGACCGGCCTCGGGCTGGCCATCGTGGCCGCCATCGTGCGGTCCCACAACGGCACCGTGGACGTGCTCAGCGAGCCCGGCAAGGGCGCCACGTTCCGGGTTACGCTGCCGACCATAAATGTGGATAAAGGGTTCACAGAAAACATCCAGGACTAGCACAGTTCGGTACGAGTCGCACGGGGCAGAGTAGGGAACATGAACGAGAACGAGTCCAACCCGCAGCCCGCGGACGCCGACGCTGAGCACAGCAGCACGGAGCGGGTGGAGTCTGAGCAGGCGACTGTGGCACAGCCGCCGGCCGCCGCTCACCAGTCCGCGGCCCCCGCGCCGCCGGTGCCGCCCACCCAGCAGAACCCGTGGGCGCAGCACGCCCCCCAGCCGCCGGCCGCCCCGCAGCCGCCCCAGCCGGCCCAGGCACCCCAGTCCCCGTGGCAGCAGCCGGTCTCCGCGACTCCGGCCTCCGGATACCCGCATCAGCAGCCGGTCTCCGCGACGCCGGCCTCCGGTTACCCGCACTACGGTCAGCAGGCCGGCTACGGGCAGTACCCGCAGCAGCCGCAGTACCAGGGCTGGCAGCAGACCCCGGAGGGCGGCTGGCAGCAGACCACCAACCCGGAGGGTGTCGTCCCGGTCTGGGCCCAGGCGGGCGGCAACGAGCCCCCGCGCAACGGCCGCGGCCGCAAGTTCATCCTGGCCGGCGCGGCGGCGGTGCTGATCGCGCTGCTGTCCGGCGGGGTCGGCGCCGCGACCGCGCTGGCGATGCACGACGACAGCTCGACGGCCGGGGTCAAGTCCGGCAACACCGCGGTCAGCCGGGTGGTGGACCGCTCGTCGCTGGCCCAGATCGCCGCCGCGGTGCAGGACAGCGTCGTCTCGATCACCACCCAGACGGGTGAGGGCTCCGGCGTGGTCCTCAGCGCCGACGGCTACATCGTCACCAACAACCACGTGGTGGCCACCGCCACCGGCGACACGGTCAACATCATCTTCGCGGACGGCAAGAAGGCCACCGCCACGATCGTCGGCACCGACCCGCGGACCGACCTGGCCGTCGTCAAGGCGACCGGGGTCTCCGGGCTGAAGGCGGCGACCTTCGGCGACAGCTCGCAGATGCAGGTCGGCGACACCGTGCTCGCGCTCGGCAGCCCGCTCGGCCTGGAGGGCTCGGTGACCGCCGGCATCATCAGCGCCAAGGACCGCACGATCGAGTCCAGCAGCGAGGGTGACCAGCAGGGCCAGGGTTCGGACCCGTTCGGCCAGTCGCAGCAGCAACAGCAGTCGGGCACCAGCACCACGATGACCGGCCTGCTGCAGACCGACGCCCCGATCAACCCGGGTAACTCGGGCGGCGCGCTGGTCAACGTGAACGGCGAGGTGATCGGGATCAACTCGGCGATCGCCACCTCCGGCTCCAGCTCCGGCAACATCGGCCTGGGCTTCGCGATCCCGAGCAACAAGGCGAAGACCGTCGCCGAGTCCCTGATGTCCGGCAAGAAGGTCAGCCACCCGGCGCTCGGCGTCAGCGTCACCACCGCGGAGAACGGCGGGGCCCTGGTCAGCCAGGTGACCGCGAGCAGCGCCGCGGGCAAGGCCGGGATCCAGCAGGGTGACGTGATCACCAAGGTCGACGGCAAGGACATCAGCGAGTCGGACGACCTGGTGGCCGCGGTCCAGTCCGGCACCGTCGGGCAGAAGATGACCATCACCTTCACCCGGAACGGGGCGGAGAAGCAGGTCTCCGTGACGCTGCAAGAGTCCCAGTAAAGACTTCAGCTCCTTTCGCTACGGCGGGTGACGTGACCAGGGGTGGGCACGTCACCCGCCGTATTCCTATCTATGCCGCGATTGAGGACCTTCACGACGAACGGGCAATATTGCCGTCGGGGGCTCGCGTTTTGGTCAGGAGACCTTCTAATCTCCTAGCGCCATCGGCGGCGAAGTGAGAGGCCCTGCGAGTTGACGTACGTGGAGACCCGGACCAGCGTCTGGGAAGCTTTGGCCGGACGCGCCCCGGGCGCGGACCCCGGTCCCGCTGACTCCGGCCTCTGGCATGCCGTCGCCGACCGGCTGAAACCCGGCAGCGCCCGTCCCGAGCTGCGCGGTGGCATCGAGGTCCGGCACCGCAGCACCGTCCGCGGTGGGCGGTACGTGATGCTCCGCTCCCCCGAGGACGGCGGCCGCAGCTGCTACCTCCGGCTCAGCCCGGAGGAGTACCAGCTCGCCCTGATGATGGACGGCTCCTGCACGGTCGCCCGCCTGGTCGCCGAGTTCGCCCGGATCGCCGGCCGGCTCGCCCCGGACCAGGTCCGCCGGGTCGTCGCCGACCTGGCCGGCAACCGGATGCTGGAGGACCTCCCGCGGGACGCCTTCCGCCCGCTGCGCGAGATGAGCCGGGCGCCCGCGCCGAAGCCGCCGATCCGGGGCCGCCGGGTCCTCTCGGTACCGGTCGACGCCGCGCTCACCGGCCTCTACAACAGCGTCGGCAAGCTGCTCTTCACCCGGCCCGCGGTCTGGCTCGGCACCCTGCTGGCGGCGGTCGGCGGGGTGCTGTTCGTGCTCAGCTGGCAGCGGGGCGGGCACGCCCTGTTCCTTTCGGGTGACTCCTACCTACTCGGCGCGATCTCGCTGCTGTTGCTCAACGTGGTCGCGATGGCCCTGCACGAGCTCGGGCACGCGCTGGCGGCGAAGCGGGTCGGCCGGGAGGTGCCGTCCGCCGGGCTGCTGCTGAACTTCGGCCTGCCCACGGTCTTCGTCGACACCAGCGACGTCTGGATGGCCGGCCGGCGCGCCCGGATCGCGGTCACCGCGGCCGGCCCGGCGACCGGTCTGGCCCTGGCCGGCCTGGTCCAGGTGATCGGGCTGGCGGCGCCGGCCACCGGCGGTTTCGCCTTCAAGCTGGCCTTCCTGTTCTACCTGCACACGTTCTTCAACATGAGCCCGCTGCTGCCGCTGGACGGGCAGTACCTGCTGATGGACTGGCTGGAGATCCCCGACCTGCGGGCCCGCGGCCTGGCCTGGATCAGCGGCCGGCTGCGCCGCCGGGGCCCGCGCTGGTCGGTGCTGGACCGGGAGGGCCGGCTGATCGCGCTGTACGGCCTGCTCGCCCTCTTCTGGCTGGCCGCCGCCGTGGCGCTGGGCTACCGCCTGTGGACCGACCGGGTCGCCGGCCTGGTCCTCGGCCTCTGGTACGAGGGCGTCGCGTCCCAGCTGCTCCTGGCCGTGATGGTGCTGGGCCTGCTGGCCCCGCCGCTCTACTTCCTGGCCGGCCGGTTCGGCAGCGGCTGGCGCCGGTGGCGCCGGCGTGCCGCCGAGCGCGACCAGGAGCGCGACATGCCGCGCCGGATGGCCGCGCTGCACGCCTCCGACCTGGGCGGCCTGCCCGAGCCGGCGCTGCAGTCGCTGGCCGCCCGGGCCCGCTGGGAGCACCCGCGGGTGGGCCGGCAGCTGGTGCTGGCCGGCGAGGAGCCGGCCGCGGTCTACGTGGTGGTCGAGGGCGCCCTGCACGGCCGTCGCCCCGGCGACCCGGGCGGCAGCATCCGGCACCACGCCGGCCCGGGCATCGTGGTCGGCCTGGCCGCCGCGCTGACCAACCGCACCGCCGCGCTGGACTGGCACGCCGCCGGCGGCGCCGCCCTGCTGGCGATCCCGACCTCGACGGTCGCCACCGTGGTCGGCCCGCTGCCCGGCCCGCCGCCGATGGAGCGGGCCGAGGCCGAGGCGCTGTTCGCCGACACCCCGGCGCTGGCCGGCCTGGAGGAGGATCAGCAGCTCGCGCTGATCGCCGCCGCGCACCCGGTCGACCTGGAGCCGGGCGCCCCGGTGATCCTGCACGGCCCGACCCACGCGGTGGTCGTCGAGTCCGGGGTGATCGCCATGCCGGACGGCGTCGAGCTGCGCCGCGGCACGCTGGTCGGCCCGGTCGGGGACGGCACGCCGGGGATGGTGGCGCAGACCCGTACCCCGGTCCGGCTCTGGATCATCCCGGACGCCTCGGACCTGCCGCCGCTGATCGGTTTCGAGGCCCGGCCCGGCGCGCCGATGCCCAGCCTGCGCCCCGGCAGCCCGCACTCGGTCCGGCCCGGCGCCGTGCACCCGCCGCTGGCGGTGCCGCCCGGCCCGCCGGACAGCGACGAGGAGTTCGACGTCGACCGGCACTTCGAGAAGCGGATGTGGGTGTTCGTCAGCCTGCTGCTGGTCGTCGTGCTCGGCGGGGTCACCCTGGATCTCAGCGCCGGCCCGGCCTGGGCCGAGATGCCGAGCGCGAAGGCGCTGCTCACCGTCGACGAGGGCACCGCCACCGTGCAGACCGGCGGGGTCAAGGACAAGCTGGCCGTCGGCGACCGGCGCTATCTGGCCGTCGGCGCGCAGGTCGAGGCCCCGAAGAAGGGCCGCGCCTGGCTCACCTTCCCGGGTGGCGGCGCGCTGCGGATCTGCCCCGGCACCCGGCTCACGCTGGACGCCGCGTCGGTGGCGAGCGGCCGTCAGGCGGCCCCGTCCGGCCAGGTGAGCCTGGCCACCGGGCGGGTGCTGGCCGGCACGACCGGCACGAGCGGGGCGTACCGTCCGCTCGCCCTGACCGTGGCCCGGTCCGCCGGCGACGTCACGAACGACGGCAAGGCCTGGTTCTCGGCCGACCTGACGACGGTCGTGGTCTCGACCGGCACGGTCACCGCCGGCGGTGTCCCCAGTGAGCCCACCGGCACCACGCTGACCTGTGGTGACGGGGTCAAGGTGACCCCGCCGACGACCGGCACCGAGGGCGGCGAGCCGACCGAGGAGCCGTTCCCGTCCGCCTCGGCGGAGCCGTCCGGCAGCGTCGCGCCGGTCCCGAGCGTCAGCTCGAGCAGCGCCAGCGCGTCGGCGTCCCCGTCCCCGTCGGCCTCCACGAGTGCCACGCCGACCCTGACCACGGTCCCGACCCGGACCACCCGGCCGACCACGAATCCCACGACGACCCGGCCGACGACGACGGCTCCGACGACGACGGCCGCGACCACTGCGCCGACGACGACGCCGCCGACGACCACGCCGACCACGGTGCCGACGACGGAGGCGACGGCCTCCGGCCAATAGGGGGAACAATGCTCTGCTGGTTCTGTGCCGAGTCGGCCCGGGGCGCCTGCCGCTTCTGCGGGCGTGGCGTGTGCGCCGAGCACGCGCGCTTCGGCCCGTACGTTCTGGAGATCACCAGGTCGGTGCACCGGGACCGGGCCGAGGCCCTGGTGGTGGAGGACGCCGTGCAGTGCGGCGCCTGCCACCCCCGGCCCCAGCCGGTGGCGATGCCCGAGCTCGATTGAAAGAGAAAACTACCGATTGACGTACGGCGTGACCACGTTCCCGAGCGCCGCCCGCAGCACCGACTTCGGCCGCGCCCCGACGATCGACGACGTCACCACCCCGCCGGTGAAGAACAGCAGGGTCGGCATCGCCATCACCCGGTAGGCGAGCGTGCTCACCGGGTTCTCGTCGGCGTCCAGCGTCCCGATCGTCAGCCGCCCGTCGAACTCCGGGGCGAGCTCGGCGAGGACCCGGGACATCGGCCCGCACGGCGGGCACCAGGTCGCCCAGAAGTCGACCACCACCGGCTGCCGGGCCTGCCGGACCAGCTCGTCGAAGGTGGCGTCGGTGATCGTGATCAGCGGGCTCGCCGGCATGGGTTCTCCAATGCTTGATTGAGCTGGTCGTGCAGGCGCGCGCGGACGTCGGTGAGCTGCCCGAGGTAGTCGTCCACCTCGGCGATCTTGCGGCGCAGCACCGCGACCGAGTCCGGGCAGACGTGCCCGGCGCTGTTCCCGGCCCGCAGGCAGGCGACGAACGGCCGGATGTCGTCCAGGCCGAACCCGGACGCCAGCAGCGTGCGGATCTCGTGCACGACGCGCAGCTCGCCGTCGTCGTACTGCCGGTAGCCGTTCGCGTCCCGGCGCGCCCGGACCAGCCCGTGCTCCTCGTAGTACCGCAGCGTGCGCGGACTCGTCCCGGCCCGCTCCGCGAGCTCCCCGATCAGCATGCCGCCGACGCTACGGCCTGACACCGGCGTCAAGGCAAGCCTCGTGGAACGATGGGCGACATGGTCGACGGTCCGGTGGCGTTCGTGCTCGGTGGTGGCGGTGTGCTCGGGGCGGTCGAGGTGGGCATGCTGCGTGCCCTGTTCCGGGCCGGCTTCCGCCCGGACGTGGTGGTCGGTACGTCGATCGGGGCGGTGAACGGCGCCCTGGTCGCCGCCGAGCCGGGGGAGGCGGTCACCGACCGGCTGGTCCGGCTCTGGGCGTCCCCGGAGGCGGCGGCGGTCTACGGCGACTCGATCGGCCGGCAGCTGCGCCGGTTCGCGGCCCGCACCCACCTGCACTCGCCGCTCCCGCTGCGCCGGCTGCTCGAGGGTGAGCTGGGCGAGGCCGCCACGTTCGGCGATCTGAAGGTGCCGTTCCACTGCTGCGCGGCCAGCATCGAGCGGGCCGCCGAGCACTGGTTCGACAGTGGACCGCTGGTCGACGCGGTGCTCGCCTCGTCCGCGGTGCCCGGGCTGCTGCCGCCGATGGAGATCGGCGGGGAGCACTTCGTGGACGGCGGGATCGTGAACTCGATCCCGATCAGTGAGGCGGTCCGGCTCGGCGCGCGGCTCATCTTCGTGCTCCAGGTCGGCCGGGTGGAGCGACCACTCGCGGTGCCCCGACGGCCGTGGGAGGTGGCGCAGGTGGCGTTCGAGATCGCCCGGCGGCACCGCTTCGCCCGGGACATGGCGACCCTGCCGACCGGTGTCCGGGTGCACGTCCTGCCCAGTGGCAGCGCCGAGGGCGGCGACGACTCCCCGTGGGCGTACCGGGACATGGCCCGGGTCGGCCGCCGGATCAGCCGGGCCTACACCGCGTCCCGGCGCTACCTGGCCGCCAATGTGCACCCGCTGCCGTGAGACTTCCGCCGACCTGGGTCCGCCGCCTCGTCATCGCCCCGGCCGTCGTCCTGCTCGCCGTGACGTTGCTCACCACTCTGCCGATCTGGCTGCTCTTCGCGCTGGCCGTGTCGCCGCTGGTCCCGGGCCGGCTGCGGGTGCCCCGGCTGGTCTTCCTGCTGATCGTCTATGTGGTGTGGGACGCCGCCGCCCTGATCGTGCTGACCGCGCTCTGGCTGGCGTCGGGCTTCGGCCTGCGGATCCGGAACCCGTTCTTCCAGCGGGCGCACTACGTGGTGACCGGCTGGTTCCTGCGCACCCTGTTCTGGTTCGCCCGCTGGTCGCTGCACCTGGCGATCGACGTGGTCGGCACCGATCCGGACACCGCCCAGCCGGGCCGGCCGGAGATCGTGGTGAGCCGGCACGCCGGCCCGGGTGACTCGTTCACCCTGATCCACGCCCTGGTCAACTGGTTCGCCCGGGAGCCGCGGATCGTGCTGAAGGCCGCGCTGCAGTGGGATCCGGCGGTGGACGTGCTGCTCAACCGCCTGCCCAACCGGTTCATCACGCCGGGGCGGACGGCCACCGACACGCTCGAGGAGCAGATCGGCGAGCTGGCCACCGGGCTGGACGACAACGACGCGTTCGTGATCTTCCCGGAGGGCGGCAACTTCACGCCCCGCCGCAAGGTGAACGCGATCGCCCGGCTGCGGGCCAGCGGCCTGGACGAGATGGCGGTGAAGGCGGAGAACCTGCGGAACCTGCTCCCGCCGAAGCCGGGTGGCCTGCTCGCGGCGATCGACGCGGCGCCGGACGCCGGGGTGATCTTCGTGGCGCACACCGGGCTGGACCGGATGGTCACGGTCGGCGACGTGTGGCGTGAGCTGCCGATGGACAAGCGCCTGGTGATGCGGTTCTGGAGCGTCCCGCCGGAGGAGGTGCCGGTCGGCGAGCAGGAGCGGGTCGACTGGCTCTACGCCTGGTGGGCCCGGATCGACGCCTGGATCGAGGAGAACAAGCCGGCGCCGCGGCCCTGGTGGATGGACCGCGGCGTCTGACCTCATTGAGCCGTCACTTACCGCCGAGCGCCTGGTAGACGTTGGCCGGCGCCTCGGTGATCTGACCGGCCGGCGGCTTCTCCGCGGTCACCGTCTGGCCGTAGTCGCTGTACTTGACCACGAGCGGCTGCGTCGTCGCGTTGTTCACCGCGGGCAGGCGCAGGGTCAGCGTCTCGAGCCGGTCCTGCGGGTCCAGAGTGGCCTCGAACGGCACCTTCTGCGCGTCCGCGCCGTACCCGTCGACGGTCACCTTGTCGATCCCGGCCACCCCGGCCGCCTTGGTCAGGTCGACCGTCCCGGAGTACGCCCCCTCGCCGGCCGTCTGCACGTCGGACGTGCTGGTCAGCAGCTGCGCGGTGTTCGCCGGGTCGATCTGGCCGGGCTTGAGCCCGATGTTCGCCCCGTCCGGCAGCCGGGCCATGTCCAGGTGGGTCCAGGTGTCACCGGTGGTGACCCCGGGGATCTGGGCGTAGAGGTCCTGGCCGAACAGCAGGGTCTTGACGGTGAGCGAGGTGTTCGTGCCCTTCGCCGACATCTCCGCGTTGCCGTTGCCGTGCGGCGTGTCGATGTTGGCGACGAGCTGGAAGCCGCTCCCGTTCGTCATGGTCATCTTGAAGCTGGTGTCGCCGAGCTTCGCCGCGGCGTCCGACAGCGCCTTGACGGCGGCCGGGTCGGCGCTGGTGGTGGGGGTCGCCGCCGATGCCTCGGGGGCAGCCGACGACGAGGTCGCCGTGGTCCCGTTCGCGGTGCAGCCCGCCACCGCGAGGGCGGCCGTGGCCACCGTGAGAGCGAGCCGTGAAGTCCGCATGGGTGTCCTCTCGTTAAGAACCATCGATGACGAAAGTTCCCGATCGTGAGAATCGGCAAACGGACACCCGCGGGCAAAGCGTGGCGTGGCGTCCGCCCGGTTCGCCGCTCGGATCATGTCCGGGGCATGATGACCGGAGGTATACGTGTTTGCAGGACAGGGGGAGGACTCGTGAGATTCGAGGTCAGCAAGGTCCTCGACGCCATCGAGGCCCAGCTCACCACCGACCCGGCGCTGGCTCGGGCGGTGGTCGATCTGTCGGAGGTCGTGCGGTACGCCGATCTCGACGGCGGCCGGCCGGCCAGCCTGGTCCGGCTCGGGCTGCTGGTCGACGCCTACGGGAGGTACGTGGCCGAGGAGAACGTCCCGGTCTACGTGATCGCCCCGCGCGGCCTGCTCTCCGACACCGACCTCACGTCGAACGAGCGGATGGTCGTGCGCCGCTGGGCCGACGACGGCAAGGTCGAGGTCGTGCCGCAGATGGACGACCGGGTGCTGGAGGTGGCCGAGATGCTCGGCCTGCCGGTGCTCACCCGGGACCGGGAGGACCGCTTCCGCGCCACCCGGCCGTGGGTCGCCGAGCCGGGCCGGCTGCTGGCCCTGGTGTCGCAGCAGGGCGGTCCGGCGCTGGTGGCCCGGGTCGGCCGGGGCGAGACGGTCCCGCCGACGACCCGCTCGCCGCTCGGTGACCGGTTGCTCGCGCGGCTCTGGAAGTGTCCGGACTTCAACTGCACCACGTTCGGCACCGGCGGCGACTCGGACAGCCCGTTCGCGGACATGCGCACGTTCACCAGCCCGGTCGCCCAGCCGCCGCCGGCGTTGCGGGCCGGCGTGCCGACCTGCCCGCGGCACGGTGAGCGGCTCAAGGACGCCGGTCCGCGCCCGGCCATCGAGGTGCTCGCGGTCCGGATCGACGGCGTGATCCGCAAGCGGTTCACCGTCTCGGAGGACCAGCCGGTCGTCGTCGGCCGCGCGCCGGAGGGTGGCGGCGGCGTGATGCTCGGCCAGTGGCTGACCGCGGACGCGCGCAAGTGGATCAGTCGCGGTCACGTCCGGTTCGCCCTGCGGGCCGGCGAGATCACCGCGAAGGACATCAGCACCAACGGCACCGGCTTCCGCCCGAACGGCTCGTTCGACGACGAGGAGCGGGTCACCCTGCACCGCGACGAGACACGGGTCCTCACCGCGGAGGACATCGTCGAGCTCTACGCCGGCATCCACGTCGGCCGCGCCAAGCTCTGGGCGAACGGCGGCAATGTCCAGCCGCAGTCGGTGATGGCCGAGGCGCCGACGATGGCCATCCGCCCGGTCGGCCGATAACCGAAGATCAACTTCAAGATCTTTATTGCCTCGGCTGCGGCCGATAACTGATCGTCGCTCCCGCGGGGACCCTTCCGGTCCTCGCAGGGCGCGGGGCGCCCAAAAACGCGAGGCCCTACAGGGCGACGTCCGCGGTTGGGCGCGGTTTCAAAGGACCCACGCGAGGTGGCTTCCGAGGCGATCCCCAGCCGCGCGTCGCGGCTGGGGGCCGGGCACCGGCCGTACCCAAATCGCGGTTTTGATCTTGAAAGACGGAAAAGGCGCCGCTGCCGGCCCGGTGACGGGTCTCGGCAGCGGCGCCTTTCGGATCGGGTCTCAGCCCGCCAGCACCGCGGCGAGCTGGGCGACCGCGTGGTCCAGGTCCGCCTCGGTGATCACCAGCGGCGGCGCGAGCCGGATCGTCGAGTCGTGGGTGTCCTTGGCCAGCACCCCGCGCTCGGCCAGCCGCTCGCAGGCCTCCCGCCCGGTCATCAGCGCGGGGTCGATGTCCACCCCGGCCCACAGACCGCGCCCGCGGACCGCCAGCAGCCCCTTGCCGATCAGTCCGGACAGCCCGTCCCGCAGCCGCTCGCCGAGCCGCTCGGACCGCTCCTGGAACTCCCCGGTCCGCAGCAGCTCGACCACCGCCGAGCCGACCGCGCAGGCCAGCGCGTTGCCACCGAACGTCGAGCCGTGCTCGCCCGGCTTGAGCACGCCCAGCACGTCCCGGTTCGCCGCGACCGCGGAGACCGGCACGATGCCGCCGCCGAGCGCCTTGCCCAGCAGGTACATGTCCGGGACGACGCCCTCGTGCTCGATCGCGAACGTCTTCCCGGTCCGGCCCAGGCCGGACTGGATCTCGTCGGCGATCAGCAGCACATTGTTCGCGGTGCACGCCTCCCGGACCGCCGCGAAGTACCCGGCCGGCGGGATCAGCACGCCGGCCTCGCCCTGGATCGGCTCGACCAGCACCGCGACCGTGTTCGGGGTGATCGCGGCGGCCAGCGCGGCGGCGTCGCCGTAGGGCACCACCACGAAGCCCGGCGTGTACGGCCCGAAGTCGGCCCGGGCCTGCGGGTCGGTGGAGAAGCTGACGATCGTGGTGGTCCGGCCGTGGAAGTTGCCGTCCGCCACGATGATCTCGGCCTGCCCGTCCGGCACGCCCTTGACCTGGTAGCCCCACTTGCGGGCCACCTTGATCGCGGTCTCCACCGCCTCGGCGCCGGTGTTCATCGGCAGCACCAGGTCCTTGCCGCACAGCTCGGCCAGGCCCGCGCAGAACGTGGCGAACTGGTCGTGCACGAACGCGCGGCTGGTCAGCGTGAGCCGGTCCAGCTGGGCGTGCGCGGCGGCGATCAGCGCGGGGTGCCGGTGCCCGAAGTTCAGCGCCGAGTAGCCGGCGAGCATGTCCAGGAAGCGGCGGCCGTCGACGTCGGTGACCCAGGCGCCCTCGGCCTCGGCGACGACGACCGGCAGCGGGTGGTAGTTGTGCGCGGTCCAGCGCTCGGCGTCGGCGAGCGCGGCCGGCGTACGGAATTCAACCGTTGTCACGGACGGACCTCCAGGGTGCAGCACTTCGGGCCGCCGCCGGCCTTGCGCAGCTCGGACACGTCGACCCCGATCGGATGGTATCCGGCTTTGCGCAGCTCATCGGCCAGGTTCACGGCCTGCACCGGCAGCACCACGTTCCGGCCGTCGCTGACCGCGTTGAGCCCGAGGACCGCCGCGTCCTCGGCGTTCGCGATGATCGCGTTCGGGAAGAGCTGCCGCAGGACGGCCTGCGAACCGGGCGAGAACGCCGCCGGCAGGTACGCGATGTTCGTCTCGTCCAGCACGCACAGCGCGGTGTCCAGGTGGTAGTACGCCGGGTCGACCAGCTGCAGCGTGATCACCGGCCGGTGCAGGAACTCCTGCGTCTCGGCGTGCGACGCGTGCGAGGTGCGGAACCCGGTCCCGGCCAGCAGCACGTCCCCGGCGAGCAGGATGTCGCCCTCGCCCTCGTTGGTGTGCTTGGGCATCTCGACCTCGAAGCCCGCCCCGGCGAACCAGGCGGCGTACGCCGGCGCCTCGTCGGCCCGCTCGGCGTCGCGGAACTGCACGCCCAGCGCGCGACCGTCGACGATCGTGCCGCCGTTCGCGGCGAAGACCATGTCCGGCAGACCGGGCAGCGGGTCGATCAGGTCGACCGTGTGCCCGAGGTCGAGGAAGACCTGGCGCAGACTCTCCCACTGGCGGACGGCCAGCGCGTTGTCGTACGGCGCGGTCGGATCCATCCACGGGTTGATCCGGTAGGTGACGGCGAAGTGGGTGGGCCGGCACATCAGATAGCGGCGCTTGGCGGTCATGGGGAAGACGCTAGGTGCGCGGGAGTATCACGTACCCCGGCTTGATGTTGCGTCCGGCGGCGGATCGTTGCGTGATCTTCGGGGCCGGTGGAGATTCGTTGTGTACACACCACACGGGCGCCGGGGGCGGCATTTTCATACCGCTCCCGGCGCCCGTGCGGGTCGTCCGGCGAACCGCCGGATTGCCCGGCGAACCGCCGAGAATTCGGGGCGGGCCGACCGCTACGGGTCGTCCCGGTTCCGAAGGTTTACCGACCAGCGTATCGCTGCCGGTAGATGTCAGGTACCCGTCAGAACCGGTTCGCAAACTGTGCGTCAAGCCACTCGCGCAGGTTGGTGGCCGGCTGGGTGTCGGTGCCGAGCCAGCTCAGCTGACCGTTCAGGGCCAGCACGCCGAGCACGATCGCGCCGATCGACACGGCGATCCCGATCATCGCGTCGCCCTTGCCGGCCACGTGCTGCTTGCGGGTGGCGCTCAGCCCGGCCACCGAGAGCAGCAGGCCGAGACCGGCCACGCCGATGCCCCAGCCGGCGAGCGGGCCGGAGAGCACCAGGGCGATGCCGGCGATGCTGACGATCAGGCCGACCGTGGCGAGGCCACTGGCCCGCGGCCGGCGGACCCGGGCGGGCTCGGCGGTGACCGGCTTGGCGCTCGCGGTGACCGGCTCGGCCGGGGTGACCGGGCGGCCGACCGTGATCGGCCTGCTCCGCTCGGTCTCGGTGGGCGGGGTGACCGTGCTGGTCGGGCGCGGCTTGGTGATGGTCTGCGTGGTGGGCTCGTCGTCCCGGCGGGTCTGGACCGGAACCCGGGCCGTCGTCTCGTCGGTGTCACTCGTGGCCGTACGCGAGAAGGTCGGCATCCTCACGTCAGCACCTCCTTCTGGCGAATCCTCGGGGATGTCCTGTTACCGGGCTCTATACCCCCGTGGCCCGGAAACGACACGAGGGACGCACAGCCCATGCTGTGCGCCCCTCGGACCGAGGACCGTGGATCAGACCAGCGACGAGACCGCGTTCACGTCGGAGGCCTTGCTGATCACGTGGTCGACCAGGCCGTAGTCCTTCGCCTGCTGGGCGGTGAACCAGCGGTCCCGGTCGGAGTCGCGGTTGATCTCCTCCGGGGTGTGGCCCGAGTGGAACGCGATCCGCTCGTTCATCACCTGCTTGATGTGCAGCATGCTCTCGGCCTGGATGGCGATGTCGGCCGCGGTGCCGCCGATGCCGCCGGAGAGCTGGTGCATCATCACCCGGGCGTGGGGCAGTGCGTACCGCTTGCCGGCGGTGCCGGCGCAGAGCAGGAACTGGCCCATCGAGGCCGCCATGCCCATGGCGATGGTGGCCACGTCGTTCTTGATGTACTGCATGGTGTCGTACACCGCCATCCCGGCGCTGATCGAGCCGCCGGGGGAGTTGATGTACAGCGCGATGTCGCGCTCCGCGTCCTCGGAGGCGAGCAGCAGCATCTGCGCACAGATCCGGTTGGTCACCTCGTCGTTGACCTCGCTGCCGAGGAAGATGATCCGCTCCCGGAGCAGCCGTTCGAAGACCTGGTCGTCGAAGGACGCGCCGCCACCGCGCATGGTCGTGTCAACAGTCATGAGCCCAACCCTCTCGCATCCGCTCGTCTACGTCTCACACCCTCTCCCAAGGGGAGTGTCAGATCCCAGCGATTCCCCTCAGGGCGAATCCGCTCACGGCAGAATGCCCGGCGGCGCGTGGTACTGATCACGCAGAGTCGGGTGCCGCGGTGTCGGCGGATACCTTTGGCTCGTGCCCGAGGGACATACCATTCACCGCCTCGCCACCCGCCATCGCGAGCTCTTCGCCGGGCACCCGGTGGCCGTCTCCAGCCCGCAGGGCCGCTTCGCGAGCGGTGCCGCGCTGCTCGACGGCCGGGTGCTGCGCGACACCGAGGCGTACGGGAAGCACCTGCTCCACCACTACGACGACGACCGCATCCTGCACGTCCACCTCGGGCTGTACGGCAAGTTCACCGAGGGCGAGCCGCCGCTGCCCGACCCGGTGGGCCAGGTCCGGATGCGGATGGCGGGCCCCGGGCACTGGCTCGACCTGCGCGGGCCGACCGCGTGCGAGGTGCTCGAGCCGCCGGCGGTGGAGCTGCTGCGCGCCCGGCTCGGCGCCGACCCGCTGCGCGACGACGCCGACCCGAGCCGGGCGTACACCCGGGTCAGGTCCAGCACCAAGCCGCTCTTCGCCCTGCTCCTGGACCAGTCCATCGTGGCCGGCTGCGGGCTGATCTACGCCAACGAGGTGCTCTTCCGGGCCGGTCTGTCGCCGCTGACCCCGGGCACCGCGATCGACCGGGAGTGCTGGTCGGCGCTCTGGGACGACCTGCGCGCCCTGATGAAGGAGGGGGTCGCCCGCGGCCGGATCGACACCGTGCACACCCGGCACACGCCGGAGGCGATGCGCCGGGCGCCGCGCGTCGACCGGCACGGCGGCGAGGTGTACGTCTACCGCCGCACCGGCCAGCCCTGCCTGGTCTGCGGCACCGCCGTGGCGATCGGCCCGCTGGCGGGGCGCAATCTTTACTGGTGTCCGACCTGCCAGCCGGCCGTCAAGCGGTAGCGGCCGGCGTCGCCGTCGGGGCGGTGGTCGGGGCGATCGGCTCGACGGTGGTGCTGGGGGACGGCGTGGCCGGGGTGGGCTCGGTGGTGGCCGGGGTGCGCGGGGTCTCGCCGGTGCCGGACGGGACGCCCAGCTGGAAGTTCTCCGCGAGCCAGGGCAGCAGTTCCTTGTACGCCGCGATCGTGTCCGGCTGGTTGAAGTCGTGCGAGAGCACGATCGCGCCCGGCTTGACGCCCTTCTTCACCGACGCGATCACGCGCTTGACGTGGTCCGCGTCGGTCTCGTTCTCGGTGTGCTCCCAGTCCCGGGGGTCGACCTCCCAGTAGAGCGAGGACATCCCCTCGGTGTGCGCCACATTCACCAGCTTGTCGGTGAAGTTGCCGCCCGGCGCCCGGAAGAACGCGATCTTCGCGTCCGGCACCGCGGCCCGGATCGCGGCGTTCGTCTTCTCCAGATCGGCCCGGATCGTCGCGGTGCTCTTCTTGGCGATCGTCAGGTCGTGGTCGAACGTGTGGTTGCACAGGGTGTGCCCGGCCGCGACGATCTGCCGGACCAGCTCCGGGTGCTTCTTCGCCTGCGAGCCGACCAGGCAGAACGTGGCCTTCACCTGGTACTGGTCGAGCATCGCCAGGATCTTCGGGGTCTGCTGCGGGTCCGGGCCGTCGTCGAAGGTCAGCGCGACCTGCTGCCCGCCGGTGGTGAGCAGCGATCTGCCGGGGCCGGCGCCCTGCGCCAGCGGCGTCGACGGAAGCCCGGCGGGGCGGCCGGTGACGGTCGCCTCCGGGGTCGGCCGGGTGGCGCCGCCGGCGACCGGATCGGCCTGCGCGTCGCTCTGCTTCCCGGCCGTGTCGCCGTTCTTGTCGCGCTGCTTCGCCGCCTGCGCCGAGGCCGCGGCCTGCGCGGCGGCGGTCAGCTCGCCCGGGTCGCTCTTGCCCGGCTGGGACAGCGGCACCGCGGTGATCAGCAGCCCGGCCACCACCAGGGTGCCGAGCACGGTCGTCGGCCGGTTCCGGGCCGCTTCCAGCCAGGTTTCCAGCGGCAGCGTGCCGGGCGCGCGGTGCGAGCCGCTGACCGGCCGCTTCGCGCGAGACCGCGCCGGGCCGGCCGAGTGCCGCGCGCTGCGCGATGGCGTTGATTTGGGGGTACGGACGGTGCTGTACGACCCGGTGTCGCCCGCGCGGTGGCGAGCGCTCCGGGTCGGTGTCACCGATGGCTCGGGGGCGTCCACAGAGGAGCGCAGCGACGGCCCCAGGAAATCCGTGCGCGGGGTGACCCGCGTCACGCTCTCCGAGCCGTCGGCTGAATCCGGCCGACGGTGCCGCCCACCCGTCGCGGCTACGTCGCCGGGGCTCGTCAGTTGCGGCGAGGTATACGGCGGCATTGGTCATGCCTACCGGTTGACAAGATCAGGCGCGATACCAGATCGGTCATCGCGCCGTCACTCATCGCTGTTTAGGCTGGTCACTCACCGTAAAGCTGTGTGCAATATCTGTTGCCGTTCAGCTGAGATTCTCATCGCGTTCCGTCTCGCCGCGGGTCGTCCGGGCCAGCCAGTCGACCACCCCGGCCACCGGGACGCCCTTCGCGAGCAGTGCCCGCTGCCGCGCCGCGCCGGTCCCGCGCGACCGCAGCCGGTCGGTCAGGACGGTCACCAGCTGCCCGTCGCCGTGCCGCTCCAGCTCCGGCCGCACGTAGTCGACGAGCTGCCGCAACAGCCGCCAGGCCGGCCGCGGCTCCCGGCTCGCCATGTCCAGGCCGAGCCCCTCGAGACCGTCCTTGGCGGCCCGCCAGTGCGCGGCCATCAGCAGCGGATGCGGCACGTCCGGGGCCTCGGCGCCGTCCCGCACCTCGGCCAGCAGCGTCGCGACCAGCCCGCGGGCCAGCGCGGCGAGCAGCATCGCGTCGTCCAGCGTGGGCGTCACGTCGCCCATCCGGATCTCCACGGTCGGATAGTTCGCCGAGAGCCGGGCGTACCAGTACAGCATTCCCTCGTCGAGCATCGCGCCGCTCGCCTCGAGGTCCGAGATCAGCGTCAGGTAGTGGTCGTACGACTGGAGGTACGGCGTCGGGCCGACCGTGGGCCAGCGCTCCCACATCATCGAGCGCCAGCTGGCGTACCCGGTGTCCCGCCCGCCGAACAGCGGCGAGTTCGCCGTCGCCGCCTGCAGCACGGGCAGCCACGGGCGCAGGTGGTTGAGGATCCGCACGCCGGTCTCGTCGTCCGGGATGCTCACGTGCACGTGCGTCCCGCACAGGCCCTGACCGGGGGAGAGGTCCCCGAAACGCTCGCGCATCCGGTGGTAGCGCGGCTTGTCCACCAGCCGGGTGTTCGGCCCGGCGGCCGGCCCGCACCCGGCCGCGACCAGCCGTGACCCGGCCCGCTCGGCCGCGTCGGCCAGCCCGGTCCGCAGGGTGGTCATCGCCTCGTAGAGCCCGACCAGCTCCAGCTGCGGGGGACTCGCCACCTCGATCTGGCTGCGCAGGTACTCGTGCTGGACGCTGGCCCGCAGCTCCTCCGAGACCTGCTCGATCACCGCCTCGACGGTCTCCACGCCCCGTGGCTCGGTCGCGTCGACGAGCAGGTACTCCTCCTCGATCCCGAGTGTCAGAAGGTCCCGTCGCTCGGCGCGGGCGGCCAGTCGCGGGTCGATTGTCGTCGTGCCCTCGGCACCGGGTTCCATGGGCGCAGGGTTACCCGGCGGGTTTCCTCGGGAAACCGGACCTTGCCCGCCGGCGGTAGGCTTGTCGCATGCTGCTTCTCGGGTACTGGGCGCTGGCGGGCACTGCCCTGCTCGAGCCCGGTCTGAGTGGCGGCCCGCGCCTGGTCCTGGCGCTGGCTCTGGTCACCGCCGCGCTGCTGCTGGTCGCCGCGGTCGCCGTCCCGGTGCCGGCCACCGGCCTGCTGCCGGGTCTGCGGGCGTTCGCCCGCCGGGTCCGCCGGGCCGCGCCGCGGCTGCTGGATCCGGGTGCTCCCGGCCGTCCGCGTCCGCGAGCCCCGACCGCGTGCCCCGCGGCCGCGTAAAAGCCTTCTAGCGCTTACTCTTTCTGCTCTCCTCGGGCATTTTGTGCTTTTTGCGCGCCGCCTCAGTGTCCAAAACCTTCGGACCCTTGGGGTACGTCCATGTCCATTTCCGGTCTCTTCCACGCCGTCGTCGATGCCGCGCACGCCGGCATCACCAGCCTTGCCGTACACCTCGACCCGGTCGCCGGCAGCCTCGCCGCCGCATGCGCGATCGTCGTCTTCACCCTGCTCGTCCGGGCCGGCCTGACGCCGCTCACCTACCTGCAGATCCGCACCGAGCGCCGCCGTGCCGTGCTGGCGCCGGAGGTGGCGAAGCTCCGCAAGAAACACAAGGACCCGATGGAGCTGGCCACCGCGACCCTGGCCCTGCAGCGGGAACACGGCATCGGCCCGTTCGCCGGGCTCCTTCCGGCGCTCGCCCAGGCCCCGTTCTTCATGGTCATGTACCGGGTGGCGATGAACCCGCCGGCCGGCTCGATCGCCGGGGTTCCGCTGACCGCCCACCTCTCCGCCGGGCTCCCGGTCTTCGCGGTCCTCCTGGCGCTCGCCGCCGGCATCGCCTGGTGGACCTCCCGCCGGGCGATCGCCCCGGTACTGCCCGCCGCTTCCGCGGAGTCCGCGGATCCCACGGCCCAGGCCACCGCGATGACCGCCAAGATGCTGAAATACCTCCCCTGGCTGTCCGTCCTGGCCGTCGCCTGGCTCCCGTTGGCCGGCGGCCTCTACCTGGTCACCTCGGCCGCCTGGACCGCCACCGAACAACTGGTCCGCCGCCGCCTGGTCCCCACCCCGACCACCTGACCCTGGCCCCGTCCGCTCCAGCCGCGCCCGGTGTTGCGGCTGGGCCGGGAGGCGCGGCTGGGCCTTGGCCGGGGGCCCTTTTAAACCGCAACCACCCTCGGACGTCGCCCTGGAGGGCCTCGCGTTCTGGGCGCCCCGCGCCCTGCGAGGCCCGGAAGGGTCCCCGCGGGAGCGACGATCTGTACCCCGGCGGACCGAGGCAATAAAGATCTTGATGGTCCGGAGGCATCGACATCCGTTGACAAGTTGCGGAAACAAGCGTGCAATCTTCTTCTGAGAGCGCTCTCACGTCCCCCCATCCCCGCGGAAAGGCGTGTTCCCCATGGCAGCTCCCCGAAGACTTCTCGCCGTCGCCGCGGCGGTCGTGGCCGTCGGCGCGTCCGTCACCTTCGTGTCGCAGGCCCAAGCGGCGGTCCCCGCCCCGCCGGCCGGCATGTCGCTGGTCTTCAGCGACGACTTCACCGGCGCGTCCGGGACTGGGCTGAATCGGTCGAACTGGCTCTACGACACCGGCACCGGCTATCCCGGCGGCGCGGCGAACTGGGGCACCGGCGAGGTCGAGACGATGACCGACTCGACCGCGAACGTGTACCAGGACGGCGCCGGCAACCTGGCGATCAAGCCGATCCGGAGTTCGTCCGGGGCGTGGACGTCCGGGCGGGTGGAGACGCAGCGCACCGACTTCGCGGCGCCGGCCGGCGGCAAGGTGCGGATCGAGTCACGGATCCAGCAGCCGAACGTGAGCGGCGCGGCGGCGGCCGGCTACTGGCCGGCGTTCTGGGCGCTCGGTGACGCGGCCCGGCCGGTCGGCGCGACGAACTGGCCGAGCATCGGCGAGTGGGACATCATGGAGGACATCAACGGCCGGTCCTCGGTCTTCGCGGCGCTGCACTGCGGGACGAACCCGGGCGGCGTCTGCAACGAGACGACCGGCCTGACCAGCGGCGAGCGGGCGTGTTCGGGTTGTCAGACCGGCTTCCACACCTACGCGATCGAGTATGACCGCAGCACCTCGCCGGAGCAGCTGCGCTGGTACCTGGACGGCAGCAACTACTTCACCCTGAACTCGTCCCAGGTCGACGCGACCACCTGGAACAACGCGACCCACCACGGCGTGTTCGTGATCCTGAACGTGGCGATGGGTGGCGGGTTCCCGGCCGCGTTCGGGGGCGGGCCGACCTCGGCGACGCAGTCCGGCGTGCCGATGCTGGTCGACTACGTGGCGGTGTACCAGTCGTCGGGTGGCGGCACGACCACGCCGCCGACCACCACGCCGCCGGCGAGCGGGAGCCGGGACGCGTACGCGCAGATCCAGGCCGAGTCGTACAACGCCGCGGCCGGGGTGACGGTCGAGACGTGTTCCGAGGGTGGCCAGGACGTCGGCTACATCGCGAACGGTGACTGGCTGCAGTTCGACAACGTGAACTTCGGAACCGGCGGGGTGAAGGACTTCGTGGCCCGGGTCGCGTCCGGCGCCGCGAGCGGGGTGAGCGGCCTCATCGAGGTGCGGATCGACAGCCGGAGCAACGCCCCGATCGGCAGCTTCGCGTTGGGCAGCACCGGCGGCTGGCAGACCTGGACGTCGATCCCGGGCAACGTCTCGAACGTGACCGGGAGTCACACGGTGTACCTGACCTTCACCAGCGGTCAGCCGGCGGACTTCGTCAACGTGAACTGGATCCAGTTCCGCAAGTAAAAAAGATTATCAATGGACCGTGGCCGCTGACCAGTGGTCACGGCTCGTTGTCGTGCCTTTGTAACGGATCGAGTTTTAAAGATATTTAAGGTTCCCACCCCCTTTACTTTTACTGTTAACAGTCTTAAAGATTGACGTATCTCACCGGAGGCGCATGGAAGGACAGCTATGAAGCGCTCCCGATCGGTACTTCTCGCGACGGTCACGGCCCTGGCCGCCGCAGGCACGGCAACCTGGTTCGCGGGTGACGCCTCGGCCGCCACCGCCTGCGCCGCGGCCTGGAGTTCGACGGCCACGTACGTCAAGGACAACGCCGCCTCGCAGAGTGGGCACAACTACACCGCGAAGTGGTGGACCCAGAACGAGTCGCCGGCCACCCACAGTGGCCAGTGGGACGTCTGGATCGACAACGGGACCTGCGGCGGGGGCACCACCACCACGCCACCGACCAGCAGCCCGACCAGCAGCCCGACGAGCAGCCCGACCAGCAGCCCCACGGTGAGCCCCACCGTCAGCACCAGCCCGACCGTCCAGCCGACCGGCACCGGATCACTCCCGGCGCACTTCCTCACCGGTTACTGGCAGAACTTCGTGAACGGCGCGGCGCCGCTCAAGCTGGCCGCCGTCCCCACCACGTACGACCTGATCGCGGTCGCCTTCGCGGACGCCACCTCGACCCCGGGCGCGGTCAGCTTCACCCTCGACCCCGGCCTGGCGAGCGCGGTCGGCGGCTACACCGACGCGCAGTTCAAGGCGGACATCGCCACGCTGCACTCGCGCGGCAAGAAGGTGATCATCTCGGTCGGCGGTGAGAAGGGCTCGGTCGGCGTCGCCAGTGACGCGGCGGCCACCGCGTTCGCGAACTCGGTCTACTCGCTGATCCAGGCGTACGGCTTCGACGGCGTCGACATCGACCTGGAGAACGGGCTCAACGCGACCTACATGGCGAGCGCGCTGCGGTCGCTGCGGGCCAAGGCCGGCGCGAACCTGATCATCACGATGGCGCCGCAGACCATCGACATGCAGAGCACCGGCTCGTCGTACTTCGCGCTGGCGCTGTCCATCAAGGACATCCTCACGGTCGTCCACACGCAGTTCTACAACTCCGGCGCGATGCTCGGCTGCGACCAGATGAACGCGTACAGCCAGGGCAACGAGAACTTCCTGACCGCGCTCGCCTGCATCCAGACCCAGAACGGCCTGCGGCCCGACCAGGTCTCGCTCGGCCTGCCGGCCAGCACCAGCGCCGCGGGTGGCGGATACGTCGCCCCGTCGGTGGTCAACGCGGCCCTGGACTGCCTGGCCCGCGGCACCAACTGCGGGACGTTCAAGCCGCCGGCGACCTACCCGGGCATCCGCGGCGCGATGACCTGGTCGATCAACTGGGACGTCACCAACGGCAACAACTGGGCCAACACGATCGACCCGCACCTGTCCACCCTGCCCTGATCGTTCCCCCACCCCTCACCCCCAGGGAGCTCCCCGACATGAAGTTCAGCAGGAAGATCGCGCTCCTGGCGTCGGTCGCCACGGTGGGCACGGCCGCGGCCGTCCTCCCGATGACCTTCGCCAGCGCGGCCACCGCGTGCGCCCCCGCCTGGTCCGCCAGCTCGGTGTACGTCAAGGACAACGTCGCCTCGCAGAGCGGCCACAACTACACCGCGAAGTGGTGGACCCAGAACGAGTCGCCGGCCACGCACAGCGGCCAGTGGGACGTCTGGATCGACGGCGGCGCCTGTGGCGGCACCACCACCCCGCCGACCACGACCCCGCCGACCACCGGCCCGACCACCACGCCGCCGACCACCGGCACCAAGATGGCCTCGGCGCCGTACGTCTACCCGGGCTGGGGCAACCCGCCGGCGCCGGCCACGGTCGTCAACGCCACCGGCATCAAGTCCTTCACGATGGCGTTCGTGCTGGCCAACGGCTGCAACCCGGTGTGGGACGGCGAGTCCGGCCTGACCGGCGGCGTGCACGCCAGCTACATCTCGCAGATCAAGGCGGCCGGCGCGGACGTCGTCCCGTCGATCGGCGGCTGGAGCGGCAACAAGCTCGGCCCGAACTGCACCACGGTCGACGCCCTGGCCGGCGCGTACCAGAAGGTGATCAACGCCTTCGGTCTCAAGGCGAT
The DNA here is from genome assembly GCF_019704555.1 of Actinoplanes sp. L3-i22. Taxonomy (NCBI): domain Bacteria; kingdom Bacillati; phylum Actinomycetota; class Actinomycetes; order Micromonosporales; family Micromonosporaceae; genus Actinoplanes; species Actinoplanes sp. L3-i22. The sequence goes on along the minus strand of NZ_AP024745.1, from coordinate 11,022,916 downwards.
CGACATCGACATCGAGAACACCGACGAGTTCGAGAACACCGCGGTGCAGGACCGGATCCTCGGCGCCCTGAAGGTCATCAAGGCCAACAACCCGTCGGTGAAGACCATCGTCACCTTCGGCACCTCGCCGACCGGCCCGAACTACTACGGCACCCGGCTGGTCCAGCAGGCCAAGGCGCTCGGCGCGAACATCGACATCTTCACCCAGATGCCGTTCGACTTCGGCGGCGGCGCGGACATGTACGCCTCCACGGTCGGCGCGACCGAGGGCCTGAAGAACCTGGTCAAGACCACCTTCGGCTACACCGACGCGCAGGCCTACGCGCACATCGGCATCTCCGGCATGAACGGTCTCTCCGACCAGCAGGAGCTGACCACGGTCGACACCTGGACCCGGCTCCGGGACTACGCCAGGAACAACAACCTGGCCCGCTTCACCTTCTGGTCGGTCAACCGGGACCGCGGTTGCGCCGGCGGCGGCGTGGTCTCCGACTGCTCCGGCATCGCGCAGTCCGACTGGGCCTTCACCAAGATCAGCGCGGGCTTCTGATCGCTGAGCTTCTGATCACTGAGTAGACGAGGGGTGGCCCACAAGGGCCACCCCTCGCTTCGTTTCACAGCCAGCCGCGCTGCGCCGCCTTCAGGCCGGCCTCGAAGCGGCTGCGGGCCTCCATCCGCTCCATCAGGCCGGCCACCATCCGCCGGGCGGTCCGCTGGGACACGCCCAGCCGGGTCGCCGCGGCCAGGTCGGTCAGGCCCTGCGCCAGCAGCTTCAGCAGCACCTGCTCCTGCTTGGTGAGGCCCTCCCGCTCCGGGTCGGCGACCGCGCCGAACGGCGTCGCGATGTCCCAGATCTGCTCGAACAGGGCGAGCATCGGCATGACCAGGCCCGGTCCGACCAACTCGAGCAGGCCGGCGCCGGTGTTCTGCGGATCGATCGGCACCAGCGCGGACCGCCGGTCGGCCAGGATCATCCGCGGCGGCAGGGTGGGCGTGGTCCGGTACTCGCCGCCGTTGTCGCTGAACACCCGGGCGTAGTCCAGCGTCGCCGGGTCGTTGCGGATGCTGTCCAGGCCGATGCACCGGAAGCGGACGCCGCGGGCCATCATCGCCAGATTGTTGCGCTGGGCGTGCTCCAGCGAGGCCGGTTTGTGCGCGCCGCCGGGCATGAAGGTCAGGATCTCGAACTGGGCTTCCCGGCTGATCCGGTCCAGCGTGTCGCGGACCGCGTCCATGCCCTCGTGCTTGCGGACCATCGACCCGTCCGACGCCGGCCGGCTCGTGCCGAAGTCCTCGATCAGCTGCAGGACCGCGGTCTGACACTCGGCGACCTGCTGCTGCCGGGCGGCGAGCTCGGCCTGCTGGCGGGCCAGCGCCTGGCGGAGGCCGACCTCCGGGCTCACCGCGTGGGTGACGCCGGGCCGGTCGGCGGATTCGCGGACCAGCGCGAGCTCGAAGAGGCTGTCCAGCGCCTCGCGTGTCTTGTCGACGGTGATGCCGGCGGCGTCCGCCAGCTCGGTGATGCCGATGTCCGGTCGGGCGAGCATCTCCCGATAGACGCGTTCCGCGGAACGGTCCAAACCCAGCGCAGCCAGCATGAACGTCAGCCCTCCCCGTAGGCCTGTTCGCTCCCCAGCGATGCCCGCCGATCTTGTCACGGGGGGTCGCGGGCGGGCAAGGCCGGTGGACGCGATGGGCCATGGCCGCTTGCGTCCAGGCCGTACCCCTTCCTTTGCATTCCGGCCCGGGGAAAACTATTCATAGCGACGGACGCCGCGGGGCGAACGAAGCGAAAGAAACAAACTTCCACGAATTCCGAACGGGGTACCGCCATGCGTTTTTCGATCAAGCTCGCCGCTCTTTTCCTGATCGTCGCCGGAGCTGTCGCTGGTGTCGCCTCGACCGTTTCCGGGCCGACCGCGACCAGCGCCACGACGTTCAGCACCGACGGCCTGATCTGGGAATGACCGCATGCGGATGACCCTGCTGACGCTCCTGCCCGGCGCCGGGCCACCGGTCGCGGCGGCCACCCTCCGAGACATCCTCTGGGCGCACGTGCGGCCCTCTGATCAGGTCGAACACATCAGTGCGCGGGCCGGCCCGGACGGGCAACTGGAGATCGGGATCTACCTCGCGGCCACCGGGCCCGAGGTCGCCCGGGAAGTGGTGGAGCGCGCTCTGCGAAGCTCCGCGACACTGCGGCGCTGGGCACTCGGAAACGTTCGCTCCGGCGTACCGCAAATTTGATTCTCGCTCTTTTTATTCTGATTTTCTCTCCATTCTTCGAATGCCACCCCGGAAAGGGTCCAATCATCATGTCCAAGATGCGCAGCAAGTTCGCCGGTGTTCTGATGGCCGCTCCGATGATGCTCGGCGCGGTCGCCGTGACCACGACGATGACCAGCGCGCCGGCGTTCGCCGACGCGAGCTGCACCGGCAACGTGTCGGTGTACGGCACGCTCGCCGACGGCCGCCTCACGTACTCGGTGATCGACCCGGACAACGGCAACCTCACGCACGTGGTCTCCTCGACCGCGACCCTCGGCTTCACCCCGAAGACGATCGCCACCCTGAACTTCAACACCGTCCTGATCACCTCGACCGGAGGCACGCTCTACCGGGTCGACATCACGACGAACAGCGACAGCCTGGTCTTCAGCACGCCGGTCGCGCTCGGCGGCGGCTGGACCCACGACCTGCTGACCTATGACGGCCACGGGCACCTGTACGGCATCGCCGCCGGCACCCTGATCCAGTACGTGGTCTCCCGGGACAAGCCGGGCACCGACCAGATCGGCCAGCGCAAGGTGATCGGCACCGGGTTCACGCTGAAGACGCTGGCCGGCGCCGGCGACGACCGGATCGTCGGCACCACGTCGGACGGTCAGCTGCTCAGCTACGCCATCCCGGACGGCGGCACCTGGGTCCGCTCTCAGCTGGACGACCGCGGCTGGCAGAGCTTCGCGAACCTGCTCTCGCCGGGCGGTGGCCTCTACTACGGCAAGAACCCCGATGGCGCCATGTACTGGTACGAGGACCAGAACCCGACCGACGGCTCCGGTTCGGACATCACCTACCACCTGGACGACCCGGTGGCCTCGCGTGGCTGGACCCAGAACCTGCTCTCGGCGAGCCCGGAGACCTGCACGTACAAGGCGCCGGTGAACCCGCTGCGCTCGAAGATCGTCACCGCTGCCAATGCCGAGGTCGGGACCCCCGAGTCCAACTGCACGAAGTACGGATCCGGGTGCGGGGAGATCGCCTGGTGCGCGATGTTCGCCAAGTGGGTGTGGAAGCAGGCCGGGGTCAGCTCGGTCCCGTCCACCAACTTCGCTCGCGGCCTGGGCGCCTGGGGGCAGTCCAACGGCCTCTTCAAGTCCCGCAGTGGCAGTGCGAAGGGCAGCCCGAAGATCGGTGACTGGGTGATCTACGGCACGCCGGAGGACGCCAGTGGCGGCCACGTCCAGATCATCACGGCCGTGCACCCGGACGGGACGCTGACCGTCGTCGGCGGCAACCAGTCGGACGCAGTGCGCAAGTCCGTGATCGACCCGGACACCGCCCGCTCGGGCGCCGACGACCTGGCCATCTCCGGCTACGTCACCCCGCCCGGCGCCTGATATCTCCGCCCCGCCCGGCGCCCGCGCGGCGCCGGGCACCCCTCCTCGCCCCTGGAGTCGTAGTCCGATGAAGATCTCCCGCCTGGGCCTGGCCGCCTCGACCGTGCTGGCCGGCCTGCTAACCCTCGTCGCCCCGACCGCCGCCCACGCCGACACCACGGTCGACTGCGTCTCCGGGGGCCCGACCGCCGCCGACGGCACGACCGCCACCCAGCTGAACACCGTCCTCACCGGCTCGCTCACCGGGGCGATGACCGCCTACCGGGTGTCCTGCGCCCGTGCCGTGATCGACGCGGTGCACCAGCGCGGCCTGTCCGACCGGGCGGCCGTGATCGCGGTCACCACGACGATCGTGGAGAGCACCCTCCGGAACGTGACCGGGGGCGATGACTCCAGTGTCGGCCTCTTCCAGCAGCTGGACTCCTGGGGCTCGGCGTCCGACCGGCTCAACCCGGCGTGGGCCACGAACGCCTTCCTGGACAAGATGGTGCGGGCCTACCCGGACAACGCGTGGCAGGACGAGGCGGTCGGTACTGTCTGCCAGAAGGTGCAGGTCTCCGCGTACCCGGAGCGGTACCAGCCGCAGGCGGCCGACGCGCAGCGGATCGTCGACGCGCTCAGTGGCCCGCCCGCCGGCACCGCCTCGATCTACGGCGCACTCGCCGACGGCCGTCTCACCTACAGCACCATCGCCAACGCCACCGGCGACCGCACCAAGACCGTGACCAGCACCGACACCCTCGGCTTCGTCCCGGTCGCGCTGGCCACCCTGAACTTCAACACGCTGCTGGTCACGTCGCCGGCCGGCGTCCTCTACCGCGTCGACGTCATCACCAACAACACCTCGCTGACGTTCAGCCCACCCGCCCTGATCGCCAGTGGCTGGACCCACGACGAGCTCACCTACGACGGCTACGGCCACCTGTACGGCATCGCCAACGGCACCCTGATCCAGTACGTGGTCTCCCGGGACAAGCCGGGCGCGGAGCAGATCGGCCAGCGCAAGGTGATCGGCACCGGCTTCACCCTGACCAACCTGACCTCGACCGGCGACGACTGGCTGCTCGGTGTGAGCACCGCCGGTGAGTTGCGGTCGTACCACATCGCCGCGGACGGCGGCTGGTCCGGCGCCACCCTGGCCAGCCGGTGGAGCACCTTCTCGCACCTGGTCTCGCCGGGGCACGGGGTCTACTACGGCCGCACCTCGGACGGCGCGATGTACCACTACTACGACGCGAATCCGTTCGACCTGTCCGGCGCTGACCTCACCTACTACACCGCGGACCCGGTGGACACCCGGGGCTGGACGCAGATCCTGCTCTCCGCTCAGCCGTCGAACACCTGAGAGAACGCGGTCAGGAAGCGCGGTCGTCCACCCGGGCGGCCGCGTTCCGCCGTTTCCGCACTTTCTTGGTGATCCACCAGCCGACGGTGATCGCGAGGAACGCCCACACCCCGTAGTCGAACCAGTGGCTGTACTTCTCCACGTCCTGCCAACGCGACCCGAGCGCATACCCGGCCCCGACGAACAGCGCGTTCCACACCCCGCTGCCGATCGCCGTGAACAGCGCGAACCGCCCGACCGGCATGCGGTTGGCCCCGGCCGGGATCGACACCAGGCTGCGCACGACCGGAGCGCAGCGCCCGACCAGCACGGCCGCGTTCTCGTGGCGCTCGAACCACCGGTCGGCCCGGTCGAGGTCCGCGGCGTCGACCAGCGGGATCCGGTCCAGCCAGCGCCGCAGCCGCTCCTCGCCGAGCCCCCGGCCCAGCCAGTAGAGCAGCAGCGCGCCGATCAGCGCCCCGAGCGTCGCGGCGGCCCACACCAGCACCAGGCTGACCCGGCCCTCGCTGGCCAGGTACCCGGCCATGGACAGCACGATCTCGCTGGGGATCGGCGGAACCAGGTTCTCCAGGGCCACGAGCAGGCCGACTCCGGTCTCGCCGAGCGTGTCGATGACCGAGGCGACCCAACCGGCCAGTCCGCTCAGTTCTGCCATCCATCACTGGTACCCGGCGATCACGATGGCAACCACTTCCGTATATACCGATCATCGGTATATTCTTCCGCCATGAGCGAAGCCCCGATGCGGGAGCCCACGTTTCTGGTGCTCACCGCGCTGGCCGAGGAGCCCCGCCACGGTTACGCCGTGATCGAGGACGTGGCCACGATGACCGGCGGGCGGGTCCGGCTGCGCGCCGGCACGCTCTACGCCGCCCTCGACCGCCTGCGGATCGACGGCCTGATCGAGGTCGACCGCGAGGAGGTCGTCCAGTCCCGCCTGCGCCGCTACTACCGCCTCACCGGAGCCGGCGAGCAGAGCCTGGCCACCGAGTCCGCCCGCCTGCGCCAGCAGGCCACCATCGCCGAGACCCGTTTGAAGGTCCGTCGCGCCAACCTCGGGGGAGCCCCCGCGTGACCACATTGGAGTCGCGTTACCGCAGGCTGTTGCGGTTCTATCCGGCCGATCACCGAGCCGTCTACGAGGAGGAGATCCTCGGCGTGCTGCTGGCCGGCTCACCTCCCGGCCGTCGATTCCCCAGCCCGGCCGATGCGGTGGACCTGCTGCGTTCGGCCCTCACGGTCCGCTTCGCCCAACAATCAAGATCCGCTTTCGGTACGGGCTGGCGCGCCGCCGCCGCGGTCACCGCGCTGCTGACCGCGCTGTTCATGACGGCCGGGGCCGTGTTCATGGTGCTCGACAGCGTGGTGCCCCGGCTGCATCAGGCGCCGATCGAGCTGTTCGGCCCGTCTGACGTGTTCGGCTCGTCCCTACGGGCCCTCGCCTGGCTGGCCGTCGGTGTCGCCGCGCTGCGCGGCCGCCATCGCGTCGCGGCCCTGCTCTGCGGCCCCGCGTTCCTGGCCGAGCTGGTCGCCGACGTGGCCGAGATGTCGTTCATGTCGTCGTGGTACGCGAACCGCATGGCCTGGGGCTTGATCATCGCGGTGCTGACCGGTGCGGCCTTCACCGCGGCGATCCCGGCCCGTTCCGTGCTGGGCCGGCGCCGTTCCTGGGTGGTCGTGGCGGGCGCGGTCTCGTTCGCCGCGACGGGCGCGGTGCAGAACCGGCCGCTCTGCGAGTTGCTGGGGTTCGTCGTCCCGCTCTCGCTGGTGGGCTGCGCGGTGGTGCTCCTCGACCGGCCGGTGCGGGCGCGTGTCGTGGTGCTGTCCCTCGCGATCGGATTCGTGCCGGCCGCCGTCGTGCTGACCTGGGATCTGATCGTGATCGGCCAGGCCGGGGGCCAGACCCGCTCGGCCGGCTTGGCGCTGGCTCCGGTCGCGATCTTCGCGGGATTGGCAGTCGCGCTCTGGGGCGGCGAACGTTTTGCCGCCCGGAAGCGGGGACAAGTAAGGGTGCATGAGTGACCGGTGGTATCAGCAGGCCGTCGTCTACTGCCTCGACATCGACACGTTCGCCGACTCGAACGGGGACGGCATCGGTGACATCCCCGGCCTGATCGGCCGGCTCGACTACTTGTCCCGGCTCGGGATCACCTGCATCTGGCTGAACCCGATCCACCCGTCGCCGGACCGTGACGACGGTTACGACGTGGCCGACTTCTACAACGTCGACCCGCGCTTCGGCACCCTCGGGGACTTCGCCGAGCTGCTGCACCAGGCCGGCAACCGGGGCATCAAGGTGATCATCGACCTGGTGGTCAACCACACCTCGGACAAGCACCCGTGGTTCGTCTCGGCACGGTCGTCGCCCGATTCGCCGTACCGTGATTGGTTCGTCTGGAGCGAGACCGCGCCGGCGGACCGCCACCAGGGCATGGTTTTCCCCGGCGAACAGGCCGAGACCTGGAGCTTCGACCGGACCGCGAAGCTCTGGTACTACCACCGGTTCTACAAGTTCCAGCCGGACCTGAACATCAAGAACCCCGAGGTCCGCGAGGAGATCAAGAAGATCTGCGCGTTCTGGCTGCAGCTCGGGGTGGCCGGGTTCCGGATGGACGCGGTGCCGTTCATCATCGAGGAGACCGTGCCCGGTAGGTCGGACGCGCCCAAGGACTTCGCCTACCTGACCGAGCTGCGCTCGCACCTGCAGTGGCGCAAGAGCGACGCGGTGCTGCTGGCCGAGGCCAATGTGGAGCCGGCGCAGCTGGTCACGTACTTCGGCGACGAGGGCGGGTCCGGCAACCGGATCCACATGCTGTTCGACTTCATGCTGAACGCCAAGATGGTGCTCGCGCTGGCCCGGGAGGACCCGGAGCCGATCATCGACGGGCTGCGGGACACCCCGACGCTGCCGCCGGGCGGCCAGTGGGCGACGTTCCTGCGCAACCACGACGAGATCGACCTGTCCCGGCTGACCGCCGAGCAGCGCGCGGACGTCTTCGCCAAGTTCGGCCCGGACGAGGACATGCAGCTCTACGGCCGGGGCATCCGCCGCCGGCTCGCGCCGATGCTCGGCAACGACCGGCGCCGGCTGGAGCTGGCCTACGCCCTGCAGTTCAGCCTGCGCGGCACCCCGGTGCTGCGGTACGGCGAGGAGATCGGCATGGGCGACGACCTGGCGCTCGAGGGCCGGGACGCGATCCGCACCCCGATGCAGTGGAACGGCCTGCCCAACGCCGGGTTCTCCACCGCCGCCGCGGACCAGCTGGTCCGCCCGGTCGTCACCGACGACGGCTTCGGGTACGAGCAGATCAACGTCGCCCGGCAGCGCCACGACCCGGCCTCGCTGCTGTCGTGGTTCGAGCGCATGATCCGCACCCTGCGGGAGGCGCCCGAGGTCGGCGTCGGCTCGTGCACGCACGTCGACGTGCCCGCGCCCCGCAGCCTGCTCGTGCACCGCGCCGACGGGCACACCGGGACGATGCTGTTCCTGCACAACCTCGGTCCCGACGAGGTGACCGTGGACCTGAGCAGTCTGGCGAGCGAGGCGGAACTGCCCAACGACGTCCTGGCCGACTCGGAGTACCCGGAACCGGGCAAGCTCGACGACCTCAAGGTGTCCGGACATGGCTACCGCTGGATCCGCCTCCACAGGACCGCCTGACTCGGATTAGAGTCACCGGTCAGGAGCAGCGAAGATCACAACGGGAGGCCGCAGTGTCGCAGTCCGCATCGTCGAGGGTCGCCATCGTCACCGGAGCCGCCCGCGGCATCGGTGAGGCGATCGCCCTCAAGCTCGCCGCCGACGGCATGTCCGTGGCGGTCGTCGACCTCGACGAGGGCGCCTGTGCGAACACGGTCACCGCGATCCACGACGCCGGCGGCACCGCGGTCGCGATCGGCGCCGACGTGTCGAAGCCGGAGCAGGTGACCGCCGCGGTGGAGCGGGTCGTGGCCGAGCTCGGCCCGCCCACCGTGCTGGTCAACAACGCCGGCGTGCTCCGCGACAACCTGCTCTTCAAGATGACCGACGATGACTGGGACATCGTGATGAGCGTGCACCTGAAGGGCTCGTTCCTGTTCAGCCGCGCGGTGCAGAAGCACATGGTGGACGCCGGCTTCGGCCGGATCGTCAGCCTGTCGAGCACCTCGGCGCTGGGCAATCGCGGTCAGGCGAACTACGCGGCGGCCAAGGCCGGGCTGCAGGGCTTCACCAAGACGCTGGCGATCGAGCTCGGCAAGTTCGGCATCACCGCGAACGCGGTGGCCCCCGGGTTCATCGTCACCGACATGACCCGGGCCACCGCGGCGCGGATGGGCGTGGACTTCGCCGACTTCGAGAAGGCGTCGATCGGTCAGATCCCGGTGGCCCGCGCGGGTCGTCCGGAGGATGTGGCGAACACCGTCTCGTTCCTCGCGAGCGAGGGTGCCGGATTCGTGTCCGGTCAGGTGATTTATGTCGCCGGTGGGCCGAGAGATTAATACTGGCAACTTGCTGAGAGCGGCTACAAAGAAGTGATGAACCGACGCATGAGCTCCCGCAGCGTGTCGCTGACCAGCACATTCCTGCTGCTCGCGGCGGGCGGCACGGCGGCGTGCAGCAGCAACAAGTATCACGACGAGGGTTTCTACTGCGCCGACGAGAACGGCGTGATCGTCGATGAGGACTACTGCGACGACAACAACGGCAGCGGTTACCACGGCGGTGGGGGCTACTACATCTACCACTCGCCGAGCTACCGCTCCGGCTACAAGGTCGGCCAGAAGCTGCCGTCCGGCGGTAGCCGGTTCGCCTACAACGACTCAGCCTCCCGCAGCACGTACGGGCTGCCGTCGACCGGCCGGGTCGGCAACGGGACGGTCAAGACCGGCGTGGTCGGCAAAGGCGGCAGCGGCTCCACCGGCCACGGCTCCACGGGCCACGGCTCCTCGGGTGGATGATCTTTAGATGCGGCGGATTCCCTACGGCCCGGTCCGGGACGGTTGGCAACTGACCAACTTCAGTCTCGGGCTGACGTACAACGACGACGTGCTCCCCGACGGGTCGATGTACTCGTACTGGCAGGAGGGGCCGTACTACGACTTCACCGCGGGCGAGATCGAGGAGCTGGAAACGGCCACCACGGTGCTCTACGACATGTGCCTCGAGGCCGGCGACTGGATGGTCGAGCAGTGCCCACGACGTACCGTCGAAGGCCGTAGGCGGGGTTTCATGTCCTCGATCTGCACGCCGGAGGCGTGTTTCCTGAGCCGCATCGGCATCCCGGAATACACCCACGAGCAGATCATCCGGACCTGGTTCGACGGCGACGCGGAGACGTGGACGCACTACGACAAGGACCCGGACATGCGCACGCCGATGCAGACGCCGGACTTCTCGCCGTCCGTCTACGGCCGCTTCGACCTCTGGTACCACGGCGCCGGCAGCACCCCGCGGCTGCTCGAGTTCAACGCGCAGACGCCGACATCGCTGGTCGAGGCCGCGGTGATCCAGTGGCACTGGATGGACCAGACCGGCATCACCCAGCACCCGTGGCGGCAGTGGAACTCCATTCACGACCGGCTGGTCGGCTGGGAGGCCACCCCGGACGGTGAGCCGGCCGACCCGGGCGCCTGGCGGCGCAACATCGCCAAACTGCGCGAGGCCCGCACCTGGCTCCCGGAAAAACCCAAGATCTTCTTTGCGTACGAGACGTCGGACACCTCCGGCGAGGATCGCATGAACGTGGCCTACCTGATGTCCACGGCCGAGGAGGCCGGCTTCCCGGTCGAGCTGATCGCGATGAGCCAGATCGGCTGGGACGTGGCCGGCGACCGGGTGGTGTACGTGCCGGCGCCGGGCCGGGAGAACGACGCCCAGCCGATCGACGTGATCTTCATGCTCTACCCGTGGGAGTGGTTCTGGCACGAGGAGGGCGGCAAGGCGTTCTTCCGGAACATGGCCGACCCGTCGAAGCGCGGCACGGTGTGGATCGAGCCGCCCTACAAGGCCGCGCTGCTCGGCAACAAGGCGCTGCTCCCGGTGCTGTGGAAGTTGTTCGGCACCGACCCGGAGCGCGGAAAGTACCTGCTGCCGGCGTACTTCGCGGAGTCCTCCAAGGCGGCCGAGTTGACGTCCTACGCGAAGAAACCCATCTGGGGCCGGGAGGGCGGATCGGTCACCCTGGTCCGCGACGGGGTGCCGATCACCGAAAACCCGTCCGAGTACGGGTCGGACGGCCGCTACGTCGTGCAGGAGCTCTGTGAGCTGCCGTCCTTCGACGGGCTGGAGGGCACGGTGCACCCGGTGATCGGCTCGTGGCTGATCGACGGCGAGCCCGCCGGGATGGGCATCCGCGAGGGCATCGGCGTCGAAGGCCTGGTCACCAAGGACAACTGCAACTTCCTGCCGCACGCCATCGAGTCGAACAACTGACCGTTCGGTGCTATCAATAAAATAGACAAAGTGGTATGATTCACCGGGAAGCTGCTTAATGTGGTCGGCGTCGCGTGGTCTCGCGCGGCGCCGTTCGCATCTCCGGAGGTTTCGGTGAGTTCCGTCGAGCAGTTCTTCGAGACGTTCACCAGGCTCGCCCCCGACGAGGTCGGCGCCTGCTTCGCCGACCAGTTCCTGGTCGCCGACGCGGCCGGGGCGCGACCGGTCAGCCGGGCCGACTTCCTGCGGGCCCTGCCCCGCCGAGCCGAGATGTTCGCCGACCTGGGAATCGGCCGCGCGGAACTCTCCGAGCTGACCAGCACCCGGCTGGATCAGCACTATGTGCTGGCCCGGACAGAGTGGACAGCGCCCCGCCTGACCGGAGGCGACCCGGTGACGATGACCTCGTCCTACCTGCTGCACGACGACGGGACGCACCTGAAGGTCGTCCTCTACCTGAACCACGAGTCACCCCTGACCCTCACGTCGCCTTTCGACCGTGCCCACCAGCCGACCTGACCGGGCTGGTGTCCATGGTCGTTCCGGGCTCGCTTTTCGACCGTGAGCGCCAGCCGACCTGACCGGGCTGGCGTTCACGGTCGTTCCGGGCTCGCTTTTCGACCGTGAGCGCCAGCTGGCTTGGTCGAGCTGGTGCTGGTGGCTGTTCCGGAGCTTGTTTCCAGCCGTGAGCGCCAGCCGGAGCGTGCCCGTGTGACGCGTACCGCAGGCCGGCGACCGTGCCCATGCCGCAGCCTCAGCGGCGGCAGGCGCCGGGAGCAGCGCGGGCGTGGCCTGGCCAGCAGCGGTGACCAGCGGCGGCAGGCGCCGGGAGCAGCGCGGGCGTGGCCTGGCCAGCAGCGGTGACCAGCGGCGGACCTGGTCTGGTGTCAGTGGCGGTGACCAGCGGCGGACCTGGTCTGGTTGCCCGCGCGGACGGAGGCCGAAATCGGGGCGGCGGCGATGATCAAGTGAGCGATGATCAACTGGCAGTCAGCGGGGCGCAACTGAACAGGACCCGCCCTACCCAAGGGGGGCCACCTCCACAGCCGTAATTATGGCGCGAAATGGCGGTGGCCGGCGGGTGGCCTGTGGACAACCGGCTTCTGTGGATAACTCAGAGGCCGGGTATGTCCTGGTCAGCGCGGCTATTCGGTCGGCTGCGGCCGGTAGCGCCAGATCCACCACAGGCCGATGAACGGCAGGATCAGCGGGACGTAGCCGTACCCGCTGCCGAAGCGGGACCAGACCGTGTCGTCCGGGAAGGCCACCGTGTCGGCGATGCTCAGGGTGCCCACGATCAGCACCCCGAGCAGCTCGATCGTGCAACTGACCAGGGCGATCAGGCGGCCCCGGGCGCCCCCGACGGCCAGGCCGACGGTCGCCGCGATGTAGACCACGCCGGCCAGCGCGGACAGCAGGTAGGCCAGTGGGGCCTCGCTGAAGTGCGTGGTGATCTGGACCAGGGCCCGGGCGCTCGCGGAGAGCGCGAACGTGCCGTAGACCAGCAGCAGCACCCGGCCCAGGCCGGAGCCGAGCGCCGCGTCGCGGGGGCGGGTGGAGGTCGTCGAGGGGGAGTCGTCAGGCACCGGTCACCGACGCGATCTGCTGCAGCCGCAGCACTAGGACGGGCAGGACGATGGCGCCGACGCCGAGGATCAGGCTGCCCCAGCGGGTCGGCTCCAGTTTGGCCAGCCAGACGGCGGCCGGGGCGAAGCAGATCGTGGTGACCAGGTAGCCGCCGAAGGTCGCGGTGTCGGACGGGCGGGGACCGCCGATCAGGCCGACCGCGGCCGTGACGACCAGGACCGCGACCAGGGCGCTGAACGCCACCATGCCCAGCAGATCGAGGCGGCTGGGCGCGCGGTCGAGCGCGCTGCGCAGGAAATACCACGCCGCCAGCAGGAGAGCGACGACGATCGTCGCCACCGAGAGGGGACCGTTCACCCGGCCAGGTTACTGACGTGGGCCTGGGCTGGTAACTTCCGGCCCCTGGAGATCTTTTTCTAGGAGAGTGGGAAACAGTGCGCTTCGGATTGTTCGGTACCGGCCCCTGGGCACACATGGTGCACTCCGAGGCCCTGGCCAGGCACCCGGAAGTCGAGTTCGTCGGCGTCTGGGGGCGGAACCCGGACAAGGCCGGGGAACTGGCCGCCAAGCACGGGACCCGGGCCTACGCGGACCAGGACGAGTTGATCGCGGACGTGGACGCGGTGGCGATCGCGCTGCCGCCGGACGTGCAGGCGCCGATCGCGATCCGCGCGGCGCGCGCCGGACGGCACCTCGTGCTGGACAAGCCGGTCTCCCTCCGTACCGAAGAGGCTCTTGAATTGGCCTCGGCCGTCGCGGCCGGCGACGTGGCGTCGGTGGTCTTCTTCACCCGGCGCTTCGTGCCGGAGAACGAGGCGTTCCTGGCCGAGGCGATCGCCGCGGGTGGCTGGACCGAGGCCCGGATCGACCACCTGGGCTCGATCTTCACGCCGGACAACCCGTTCGGCGCCTCGGCGTGGCGGCGTGAGCGCGGCGGTCTCTGGGACGTCGGCCCGCACGCGCTGTCCCTGGTCCTGCCGGTGCTCGGCCCGGTGACCGAGGTCACCGGCCTGGCCGGCGAGCACGACCTGACCGCGGTGGTGCTGCGCCACGAAGGTGGCGCGATCAGCAGGCTCACCCTTTCGGTGGACGCCCCGGCGGCGGCGGCCCGGCAGTCCGGCGAGTTCGCCGGTGCGGCCGGCGTGCGGCCGGTCCCGGATGTCGAGTTCGACGCCGTCGAGATGTTCGGCAAGGCGGTCGACCAGCTGCTGGTGGCCGCCGCGGGCGGCCCGAAATCACCGGTCGACATCGAGTTCGGGGTGCGGGTGACGACGGTCCTGGCCGCTGCCGATCAGGCGATCGCGGAGGGCCGCACGGTCCGGCTCGGCTGAGCCGGACACTGTGCGTAATCCCTGCTAGGGAACGGTGCGCTCGATCGCGGCGGCGCCGTCGCGGTCGAGCTCGGCGCGGGCCCGGGCGATGTTCTCCGGCGTCGGGTACCTGCCCTGGGCCACGGCCAGATCCTCGGGGTCCCAGGGCTGCTCGGCGCCGGTGCGCCAGACGGGCGGCCCGCTCTCTTCCGACGCTGTCCGGATAGTGCTCATGACGGCCCCCTCCACGTGATCCACCAGGCGGTTTTCGTACCCGGATTCTCATTCTGTACGCCGGTCGGGGGCAAGGGGCCCGAACTGAGCGCTAACTGGACAGAACCTGCGCGTTACGGATGGACGCAAAGTAGCGAGCCGAATACATTTTCGCCTGTCATGCACGGTCGGGGTGAGCCGCCCCGACGACCGGCCCCGCGGGCCCGCGGGATGCCGTGGCTGTGCGTGAGGTGAGGGGACAAGATCTGCATGACCGACCGCAACGAGCGGCAGCCCGCCGCACCGAACAACGGCAATGCAGGCGACGGCCGGGAGGGAACGCCGAAGGCAGGCCCGGTATGACCGGGCTCTGGGACGCCGAGCGGGACGCGGGCGAGGTGGTGCGGGCGCTGAACGGCCTGGCCGCACTGCTGGGCCGGGATCCGGCGGCGTCGCCCCCGGACGCGGAGACCCTTCGGATCATGCGGCAGCTGGTCGAGAACAGCGTCTCGTCGGCCGCCCGGGTGCAGGGCTACCTGCGGGAGTTACGCGGGCCGGGGGACGGTGACGCGATCGCGTTGTCGCCGGTGCTGGGCCCGTGGCGGGACTGGGTGCCGAGCCGTGGCCATCTCTTCGGGGCGCATCGTGGACCGGCGGCGCGGGGCGCCCGGCGGATCAACGAGGTGCCGCAGCCGCGGCGGTGCGATCCGGGCGAGTGAGGCGGGGTGCCGCAGCCGCGGCGGTGCGATCCGGGCGAGTGAGGCTCAGCCCGGCCGGCGGAGGGTCTCCGACGGGGAGACCCCGAACCTGCCCCGGTACGCCGACGCGAACCGCCCCAGGTGGGTGAAGCCCCAGCGGCTCGCGACCGCGGCAACGGTGACCATGCCCGGGTCGACCGCGCGCAGCGTCTCGTGCGCCCGGTCGAGCCGGGTCTGCTGCAGGTACGCCATCGGCGTGCACCCGAGGTGCCGCCGGAACCCCTCCTGCAGCGAGCGCACGCTGGTCAGCGCGATGGCGGCCAGGTCGGCGACGGTGAACGACCGGTCCGGCTCGTCGTTGATCGCGTCCAGCACCCGCCGGATCGCCCGGGGCGGCCCGGCGCCGGCCGGCGTGATCAACTCCTCGTGCCAGCGGTGCGGCACGCTCAGCAGCAGCCCGCTCAGCACGCTGCTGCGCAGCTGCTCGGCGATCGTCGGCTGGAAGATCAGGCTGGTGTCGTGATCGAGCTCGTCGTGCAGCAGCCGGATCAGCCGGCTCCAGCTGTGCGCCGGGCCGCCGGTGAGGTCGAAGGCGGCCGGCAGGTCGATCGGTCCCTCGACCGGGTGACCCAGGAGCGCGGCGAGTTCACTCTCCAGGGCCCATCGCTCGATGCGTACGTCGATCTCCGCGGAGTGCGCCTCGGGGCGCAGGAAGACCGGATCCCCGGGCCCGAAGGCGAGCGCGGTGGCCGGGCCGGCGGTCACGTCCCGGCCGTCGCGACGGGCCAGTACGCGGCCGGCGACGGGCAGGGTGACGTGGTAGGCGTCGGCCGCGGCGGCGACCAGCGTCACGCTCACGGCGAACGTGAGATGACCGACGGTGAGCGGTCCGAGTTGGATCACCTCCATCCCGACCTTGGTGTCCGCGCTCTCCGGCGCCCCCAGCGACATCGGGTGATAGAAACGATTCAGAACGTCACGGGCCTCATGGACGCCGACGCTGTCGAAGTAGACGGTCCCCGGGGCCGGTGTGGAACCGGCTCCCGGTACGGCGTCACGCATGCCGTCCGGTGCTCCATCGCATACGGTGAGTATTCGTTCAAATTCAGTGGACAGTCAACGTGGTCGCCACGCAGTGACCGTTCCAGCACATTCCGGCCATATGAACTACTCTGGCGTTCCGCGCCTACGTGGCGTAACTTGCAGACCAGCGGATTGTTGTAGGAACGCGGGTTCCTGTGGCGTCTCCCAGCGAACGCCGCGTGCGTACGACCTCTTCATCGGCCGTCGCACCGTGTCCCGCGGAAAGTCGGCGCCGGATCTCCCGACGCCAGAAGAGAGGGCAGCTGTGTATCTGCCGATCACGACCCGCCAGCTGGCCGACGGCACTGTCGAGATCGCCCCGAGTGGCGAGGTGGATCTGGACAACGCGCACGTCATGCGGGACGCCGTGAACGACGTCCTGACCACCATGACACCCAGCAAGATCTCTCTGGATCTGCAGCGCGTGATGCTTATCGACAGCATCGGCATCGGCATCTTGGTGGCGTGCTTCCACACCGCCGCGGCCAGCGGCATCAAGCTGGTGGTGAGCCACCCCAGTGCCACGGTCTACCGGCAACTCTGGGTTTCCGGCCTGGTCGGCCTGCTCGGCTGCGCCGAGCCACCGTCGCCGCGCACCTCGGTGGGCCTGCGGCCCTCCTGAAGTCCGCGCGCGTTCCTCGCGGCCGTTTCACCCGGGTGGGTGGCGACGGCTGACCGATTCCGACTCCTGAACACGAAACGGCCCGCACCCCGCGATTCGGGGTGGGGGCCGTTTCGTCGGCATCAGTGCAGGGCCGCGCCGGCCTGCTCCTGGGCCGCCCGCTCGTCGCCGGAGAGCGTCGACAGCGGCTTCTCCTTGATGAACAGGACGGCGATCACCGCGAGGAACGCGATCGGGGCGCCGATCATGAACAGGTGGGCGGTCGCCGTACCGTAAATGTCTTGAAAGATCGCTCGGGCCGCGGGCGGAAGAGTGGCCAGGTCCGGCACCTTCGCCGTGCCGCCGGAGGCGGCCGCGGCGCCGAACTTCTCGGTGGCCAGCGAGGTGACCTTGGCGGCCAGCACCGCGCCCAGCGCGCTGACCCCGATCGAGCCGCCCAGGCTGCGGAAGAAGGTGAGCGCCGAGGTGGTGGCGCCCAGCTCGGTGGCCGGCACGTCGTTCTGCGCGGCGAGCACCAGGTTCTGCATCAGCATGCCGACGCCGACGCCGAGCACGGCCATGTAGACCGAGATCAGCGGCACCGAGGTGTCCGCGCCGATGGTGCTCAGCAGCAGCATCCCGCCGGTCATCACGACCGCGCCGGCGACCAGGTAGATCTTCCACCGGCCGAACTTGGTGATCAGCTGGCCGGCGACCGTCGAGGAGACCAGCAGTCCGAAGATCATCGGCAGGCTCATCAGGCCGGCCACCGTCGGCGACTTGCCCAGCGAGATCTGGAAGTACTGCGACAGGAAGACCGTGCCGCCGAACATCGCGACGCCGACCAGCACGCTCGCGATCACCGTCAGGCTGACCGTGCGGTGCCGGAAGATGCCCAGCGGCACGATCGGCTCGGCCGCCCGGGACTCCACCCGGACGGCCAGGGCCAGCAGGAGCAGGCCGCCCGCGACGAACGCGGCGGTCTCCGCCGAGGCCCAGGCGAAGTGCTGGCCGGCCAGCGTCGACCAGATCAGCAGGGTGCTCACGCCGCCGGTGATCAGCAGCGCGCCCAGCCAGTCGATCTTCACTTCCCGGCGGGTCACCGGCAGGTGCAGGGTCTTCTGCAGCATCGCGATCGCCGCCAGCGAGAACGGCACGCCGATCAGGAAGCACCAGCGCCAGCCCAGCCAGGACGTGTCGACCAGGACGCCGCCGATCAGCGGGCCGGCGATCGTCGCGACGCCGAAGACCGCGCCGAACAGGCCGGAGTACCGACCCAGCTCGCGGGGCGGGATCATGGCGGCCATCACGATCATCGCGAGGGCCGACATGCCGCCCGCGCCGACGCCCTGGGCGATCCGGCTGACCAGCAGGACCTCCACGTTCGGCGCCAGGCCGGCGATCAGCGAGCCGAGCACGAACAGGCCGAGCGAGAGCTGGATCAGCAGCTTCTTGCTGTAGAGGTCGGCCATCTTGCCCCAGAGCGGGACGGTGGCGGTCATCGCGAGCAGCTCGGTGGTGACGATCCAGGTGTAGACGGACTGGCTGCCGCCCAGCGAGGCGATGATCTTCGGGAGGGCGTTGGCGACCACGGTGGACGCCAGGATGCTGACGAACATGCCCAGCATCAGGCCGGACAGGGCCTGGACGACCTCGCGATGGGTCATCCGGCCGGTCGCCTCGGCGGTGTCGGTCGGGACGGGTACAGCGGTCATGCAGATCCTCGTGCGTTCGATGGGGTGGGATCCGCCAGGCCGCCGGCGACCATGCCGAAGGCCTCGCGAACAACATCAGAAAGGCTTATTTCCGGTACGTCCGGAACGCCGTTTTGCGCGTTCTCGGCCCACCTCATCAGCGCCACCCGCAGCACCGCGCCGGTGACCGCGGCCAGCGCCGGCGGATAGGCGTGGCCCGGCGGCAGCCCGAGGCGTCCCGCGATCGCGGTGCTCATCTCCTGCTCGGCGGTCGCGGCGATGGCGGCCAGCCGGGGGAGCAACTGCGGACTGTTCCGGATCACCCGGAGCCGGAGCAGCCACAGCTCCCGGTCCTCCTGGATCAGCCGGATCGCCGGGGCGAGCGCGGCCTCCACCGCGGCCAGCGCGGGGCCGGGCGGGGCGGCGAGCAGCAGCGCCCGGGGATCGGTGCAGCCCTCCAGGGGATCGCCGACGAGGGCGTCCTCCTTGGTGGCGAAGTAGTTGAAGAACGTCCGCGGGGAGACGCCCGCGGCCTCGCTGATCTCGTCGACCGTGACGCGATCGGCGCCGCGCTCGTCGGTGAGCCGGAGCGCGGCGCCGATCAGGGCACGACGGGTCTGCCGCCGCTTGTCGTCCCGGTTCATGCCGGAGAGGCTACGACAAACTTTGCAGAGACTGCAAAATATTAAAGGGTCCGGTCCAGGAACGCCGCGGTCTCTGCCACCGCGCGCGTGACGTGCTCGTCCACGTCGTACAGGTCGACGTGCCGGGTGCAGTCCAGCCACACCGTCTCGTCGGCGTGCATCGCCTCGGCCAGCTCCGGCGAGCAGTAGTCGTCCACCCGGCCGTGCACGATCAGGCTCGGCGGCAGCAGCGGGCGCACGCCCAGCACGTCGAGCGTCATCAGGCTGTGCAGCGAGCCACGGGTCACCCGGTTCGCCCAGTGTTCTGAGCCGATCCACTTCGAGTAGTACGACCACGGCTCCTCGCCCGGCATCGCCGCCTCGCCCTCCAGCGCCACCGCCGGGATCTCCTCGTCGTAGCGGGCCAGCATGTCCGCGAGCGCCGCCCGGTAGCCGGCCAGGCCCATCCGCTCGGCGAACCAGGCCGGGCTGTTGTAGGCCCCGGCGATCCCGGCGACCGCCCGCACCCGCGGATCGGTGGCGGCGGCGCGCATCGCGTACCCGGCGCCCAGGCACACCCCGACCAGCGCCCGGTCGTAGCCGTCCAGCACGCTCACGGCGGCCCGCAGATCGGCCAGCTTGCCCTGGCTGTCCTCGTGGCCGCGGCGGCCCTCGCTCGCCCCGAAGCCGCGGTGGTCGAACGTCAGCGTGGTGAGGCCGGCCGCCGTGAGACGCTCCGCGTACTCGGCCACCACCTGCTCCTTCACACCGCTGAACGGTCCGGTGAGCACGGCGGCGCGCCGGCCCGGCGCGGATCGGAGCACCCCTTCGAGTCGCAGTCCAGCACTGAAGAACGTCACTGTCTCGGTCACGCTGCGACGCTAGGCTGCAACCGGCGGCGCGGACAGAAGGCACTTTCGGGTACCCATGGGGGTGGGCGTGGAGCTGGTCGTACCGGACGTGCTGGAAGAGGGCTGCGTGACCCGGCAGGCGCTCGAACGGCTCGCGGTGAAATGGCGGGTGCTGCTGATCTACGCGCTGGCCGACGGGGCGCAGCGCCCGGCCCGGCTGCGCCGGCGGATCCCTGGGATCACGCCGAAGATGCTCACCGAGACGCTTCGCGGCATGGAGTCGGACGGCCTGGTCACCCGCCGGGTGTACAAACCGGACCCGCCGCAGCACGTGGAGTACGAGTTGACCGAGCTCGGCCGGACCCTGCGCGAGCCGCTCGCCGCGATCTGCGCCTGGGCGCGGGAGCACGGATGAGGCGTCCTCCGCGGCCGGGCTCAGTCGTTCAGCTGCGTGTGCTGGATGTCGGTGAGCGCGGCGGTCAGCCAGAGCGACAGCTCCCGCCCGGCCAGCAGGTCGGTGAGCAGCAGCGCGGCGTTGCGGGCCAGGGCGTCCGGCCGGGGCGCCGGGATGCTGTCCTCCTCCAGGACGCCGAGCGCGCCGGCCAGCAGCCAGAGGATGACCTGCGGGTGCGCCTCGGGGTGCGCGCGGATGCAGCCGGCCAGCGTCTCCCGGATGTCGTCGGCGGCCAGGCCGTCCGGGTGCCCGTCCTCCAGCAGCAGGCGAATGGTGGTGCCGAGGATCAGGCCGGTCTGCGCGGCGTCCAGGACGGCCAGGGCGTCGACGGCGGAATCCAGGGCCGCCGCGTCGGCCGCGCGGACGGCGGCGACCGCCGCGGTGGTGGCGGTCGCGACCGGGCGGGCCGGGGGCGGCAGGTGCCGCCAGCTCTGAGTCACCCGGCGACCCTATCCGGGCCGCCGATCCACCTGTTGACTTGACTGGATCAACATTGATGACTGTTGTGTGCAGTCCATGTGTTGATTCACATTGACCGTCAACACGAGCGATTGACCGTCGACCCCGGGAGAGGGTGCCATGACGAGCCTGGACGCGGTGACCGCGTGGGTGGACCGCTACCGCAGGGCGTGGGAGTCGAACGACCCGGAGCACATCAGGGATCTCTTCGCGGACGACGCGGCGTACTTCACCGCGCCGTACGACCCGCCCTGGGTCGGCCGCGAGGCGATCGTCGCCGGCTGGCTCGGCCATCAGGACCCGCCCGGCAGCACCACGTTCACCTGGCAGCCGGTGATCATCACCGAGGAGCTCGCGGTGATCGAGGGACGGACGGTCTACCCGGACACCGAGTACCGCAACCTGTGGGTGCTGCGTCTCGACCACACCGGGCAGGCCCGTCAGTTCACCGAATGGTGGATGGAGCTGCCGCGGCCACCGGCAGCGTGAGCCGCGACCCGGTCACGTCCACGGTGTGCCCGGACGCGGCCAGCCCGGCCCCGTCCGTGCCCGGGTTCCGGTCGAACCGGGGGAACGCGCCACCGGCGATCTGCAGGCGCAGCCGATGCCCGGCCGGCAACCGGTGGAAGCACGGGTCCAGGGTCAGCGTCAGCCGCTGCGACTCCCCGGCCGGCACCGACGGATCGAGCCGGCGGTACTGGTCGGCGAAGTTGCGCGAGTGCCCGCGCGGG
Organism: Actinoplanes sp. L3-i22; assembly: GCF_019704555.1. NCBI lineage: Bacteria > Bacillati > Actinomycetota > Actinomycetes > Micromonosporales > Micromonosporaceae > Actinoplanes > Actinoplanes sp. L3-i22. The sequence goes on along the minus strand of NZ_AP024745.1, from coordinate 11,001,235 downwards.
TCGACGTCGCAGAGCCGGACGAACACGTCCGCCCGCGGGTTGTCGACCGTGATCGTCAGGTCCAGCACCGGGTTCCCGATCACGTCGACCGCGGTCGGCAGCGGATCGGTGGTGAAGATCAGCACGTCCCGCCGGGCCTCCAGCGGCCGGTTGTCCTTCACGCCCATCGAGCCGACCAGGGTCCGCCCGCCCACCGACGGGGTCGGGTCGGCCGGGTCGTAGCGGAACTCGGCGACGCCCTCCGGCCCCTCGGGTTCGGCGGTGGTGAGCCGGCGCCCGGCGCGCAGATGGAACGTGGCCGGTTCGGTCGCCGGCGGCCACGCGGGCATCTCGTGCCAGGCGCGCTCCCCGGTCCGGAACGCTCGAACGGGTGATTTCCGCGCGGCCGGGCCGTCCGCCAGGTGTTGATCGAGCCAGGCCACGCTCTCCCGGGTGACGACCCCGGCGCCGTGCAGCCCGGCCTGCAGATGTGTCCACGGCCCGACGGTCAGGGCGACGTCGACGCCGCGGGCGCGCAGGGCCTCGTACTGAATCATGGTTTGATCCAGAAATAGATCTTGCCAGCCGCCGATCAGCAGCACCGGGACGTTCAGGCCGGCCAGCGCGGCGCCCGCGCGGTACGGCGTCCACCAGGGGTCGTCGCCCTCCGGATGGTCGAGCCATTCCCGGTACCACGGCGCGCGCCCGAGCAGGACCGGGTCGGCCGCGTCGGCCAGTGGCAGCCCCTCCAGCGCGGGCCGCAGCCGGCGCTGTGACGTCACCATGCTGAACACCCGGCCGGCCGGCCCGTCCTCCTGGTGGGCGATCTGGTAGCTCCAGCCGAGGAAGTCACCGAGAGTGAAGGCGCCGGTCCCGAAGACCGCCTCACGGAAGTCGTGCGGCCCGACGTAGATCACCGCGGTGCGCAGCTCCGGCGGCGGGTCCTGCAGCAGCGCCCACTGCGACCAGGCCAGGTAGGACGCCCCGAGAGTGGCCAGCCGGCCGTCGAACCAGGGCTGCTCGCGCAGCCACGCCACGGTGTCCTGACCGTCCTCGGCCTCCTGGGCCATCGGGCGGAAGACCCCCTCGGAGCCGAAGGTGCCGCGCACGCTCTGCAACAACACGTGATAGCCCCGGGCCGCGAGGATCCGGCCGTTCATCACCGGATTAGGAAGATCACGACCATAGGGGGTACGGATCAGCACCGTCCCCTTCGACTCCCCGGTGTCCGGGACGAGGTGGTCGCCGAGCAGCCGGACGCCGTCCCGCATCGGGGTCCTGACCTGCTCGACCGTGTACCCGTTCGCGGCCCGGGCCAGACCCAGCAGCCGGCTCAGCGCCGCGTCGGCCAGCCGCTGCCGTTTCGACATCGCCATGGGAACCTCTTATCCGGTTGTGCTCGCCGCATTCTCCGCATTCTCCGCGCGCACCGAAGATATCCAGGCGTTGCGGAATGTGAAAGATGAATGGCATTCGCGGGATTGCCGATGTGCGAATCGGCGAGCATTTAGGCACACTGCGACGAGTGGACGAGGGACAGAGGCTCGGCGGACGGTACCTGCTGCACGAAGAGCTCGGCCGGGGCGGAATGGCCGTGGTCTGGCGGGCCACCGACGAGGTGCTGCACCGGCCGGTCGCGGTGAAGGTGCTGGCCGGGCGGTACGCCGCCGACCACCGGTTCCGTTCCCGGATCCTGCACGAGGCGCGGGCGGCGGCGACCCTGTCGCATCCGAACATCGCGCAGATCCACGACTTCGGCGAATCGGACGAGGACGGGACGCTTGTTCCGTACGTCGTCATGGAATTGATCAATGGCCCCACGCTGCAGCAACGTCTGGCCGAAGCGCCGATGCCGCCCCGGCGGGTATTCCGGATCTGCGGGGAGGTCGCGGCGGCGCTCGCCGCGGCCCACGAGGACGGCCTGGTGCACCGGGACATCAAGCTGGCCAACGTGATGGTGACCCCGTCCGGCGCCAAGGTGGTGGACTTCGGGATCGCGGCGGCGGCCGGCCCCGCCGAACCGGAGGAGGGGCTGCTCGGCACGCCCGCATACCTGGCGCCGGAGCGTCTCACCGGCGGCGCGATCGAGCCGGCCTCGGACGTCTACGCGCTCGGCGTGCTGCTGTTCCGGCTGCTCGCCGACGAGTCGCCGTGGACGGTGGAGACGACCACGCAGATGCTGTCGGCGCACATGTACGCCGAGCCGATGCCGTTGCCGGAGCTGCCCGGGGTGCCGCCCGGGGTGGCCGAGCTGGTCGACCGGTGCCTGGCCAAGGATCCGGCGGACCGGCCGTCGGCGGCCGAGGTCTCCGCGATCCTGGGCGACGCGGCCGAGGCCGTCTCGATAACCGCCCAGCACGCCGGGGCCGCGGCCGCGCCGGTCCCGGACCCGCCCGCCCCGGCTCCGGTCGAAGCCGAGGTGGAGCCGGCGGAGATCCCGGAGTTCGAGGCCGGGATGGCGAAGGCCCCGAAGCTGCCGCCCACCCGGTTCGACGACGCGACCGAGATGATCTCCCTGGGCCGGCTCGTGGCGCCCCAGCAGCGCGCCCGGCTGCTGCTCGCCGGCGGCGTCATGGTGGCGCTGCTCATCCTCGTCGCCGGAGTGTGGGTCACCCGCGAGGGCGATCCGAGGCCGGCCGGCATCGACGCCGCCCCGCCGGCCAGCCGGGCGGCCGGCCCGCCCGGCGTGGCCAGGTCGGCCGGCGCCACGCCCAGCCCCTCCGGCACCCGGCCGGATCGCCGCGCCGCCGCGGTGACCAGCGAGCTGCCGGCCAGCGCGAACCCCTCGATACCGGGCTCGGCGGCCCCGTCCGCGGTTCCCGAGCCGAGCGCCGGGGACAGCGCGCCGCCGACCTCGGACGTGCCGGAGAGCACCCGGCTGGAGTCGAAGGGCGGCGCGGTCTACGCCATCTGTGTCTCCGGGAACGCGCAGATCCTCAGCTGGGAGCCGGCCGAGGGCTTCGTGGCGGAGCGGGTGGATCCCGGGCCGGGGCTGACCGCGTCGGTGGTCTTCGCGGGCGGGCTGAGCCGATACCGCATGTCGATCACCTGCTTCGCCGGCAAGCCGTCGGCGGTGGTCCTGCCGCTGTAGGCCGGTTCGCGGGGCTCACCCGGCCGCGCTCAGCAGTACCTCCGCTGCCCGGGTCCGTGAGTTCAGCAACAACCGTCCCTCCCGATGCGTGGCGATCAGCCCCGCCGCGCGCAGGATCCGCAGATGCTGGGACACCCCACCCGCGGTGATCCCGGTCCGCCGGGCCAGCTCGGTGGTCGACAGCGGACTCCCCAGCTCGCTCAGGATCCGGGCCCGCCCGGCCCCGACCAGCGCGTCCAGCGCTCCCGGCAGCCGGGACGACTCCTCCCACAGCGTGGCCACCCCGGCGGCCGGATAGGCGACCTGCGGGGTCCCCCACGACGACACCGTGAGCACCGACGGCCAGGCGAAGACCGACGGGATCAGCACCAGCCCGCTGCCGTCGGCCACGTCCGGCGCGGTGCAGTGCCGCTGGTCGACGAGGAGCGTGCCGTCCCGCCAGGCGACGCGTTCGTGCAGGTCGTTGAGGACCGCGGCGGCGCCGTCGGTGGCCAGGTGGTGGGCGCGGCGGCGGACGTCGGCGTCCAGCAGCGCGTGCATCCGGGGCCAGTCCGGAGCGATCGCCCGCGCCCAGTACGCCGCGATCTCGTCGCTGAGCCGGGCCAGGCCGGCCGCCGGATCGCGGTACAGGTCGAGGTCGGTGCCGCCGGGCAGCAGGGCGAGGTGCGCGCGGACCGTCGACGGGCCGGTCGCCCGGAGCACGGCCAGCTCGGCGTCCAGGTCCGCGGTCAGGCCGGCGGGCGGCGGCGTCAGAAAATCGGGGGCATAGCCCCCGGCGGGCGGGATCAGCCGGGCGAGCAGGCCGTCCGGTCCGGGCCGCTGTTCCAGAGCCCATTTCCGATGTACGGACGGAACCCCGCGCCCGTGCAGCACCCGCAGGCTGGCCAGCACCTCCCACAGGCAGGACACCGCGAATCTGATCCGGGTGGCGGCGTCCGGCGGCAACGCGATCGCGACCATGCTTTTAGTCTCCGCTAAATAGCTGTCCCGAGGGTGCCCGGGCGCGAAGACTTCCGAGGGTGACTGACTTTCGTTCCCTGCACCAGCCCGGTTCCCCGCTCGTCCTGGTCAACGCCTGGGATGCGGCGAGCGCCCGGATCGTCGCCGCGGCCGGGGCCGCCGCGGTCGCCACCACCAGCGCCGGGGTGGCCTGGAGCCTGGGCGCGCCGGACGGCGACGCACTGGCCCGGGAGCTCGCCGTGGCGGCGGCCCGCCGGGTGGTGGCCGCGGTGTCCGTGCCGGTCTCGGTGGACGTCGAGGCGGGCTACGGCGATCCGGCCGGCACCCTGCGCGAGATGGCCGCGGCCGGGGTGGCCGGCGTCAACCTGGAGGACGGCGCCCGGTCGGCCGGCGAGCAGGTCGCCCGGATCACCGCGGCGCACGCGGCCGCCCCGGCGGTCTTCCTGAACGCCCGGATCGACACGCTGCTGTTCGGGCTCGGTGACCTGGCCGAGGCGATCGCCCGCGGGCGGGCGTACCTGGCGGCCGGCGCGGACGGCATCTTCGTGCCCGGGGTGACCGATCCGGCGGCGATCGGGGCGCTGGTCGAGGCGATTCCGGGGCCGGTGAACGTGATGGCCGGTCCGGGCGCGCCGTCGATCGGGGAGCTGGCGAAGCTCAGGGTGGCCCGGATCAGCCTCGGCTCGGCGGTGGCCCAGGCGGCGTACGGCCTGGTGGACCGTGCCGCCCGGGAGGTCTTCGGCCCGGGTACCTACCAGGAGTTGACCGGCGCGGTCGACTACGGCCGCATGAATGCTCTCAGTAATGGCGCTGCCGACAATTAGTGAGAATTATTGACAGAATTCGTCGGTGGTCGGCAAAGGTGATTCGTAGATTCCATTCCTAGGGTCATGAGTGACCAATCGGAAGGAATCGGAACGATGATTCGCACTCCTGCCATGCCGGCCGAGGAAGGCACCCAGGTGTTCGTCGACGCGACCGGGCGCCGCAAGCGGCTGCTCGCCGTCACGGGCTTCTTCGTGGCCCTGTTCGCCGCGCTCTACATGGGTATCGTCGGGGCGAGCGTGGTCCAGGCCGCCGACTCGGCGCTGACCACGAAGGCCACGGTGTCGACCTCGGCCACCGCGTCCGCGACGGCCACCGCCACCGCCACCGCCACGGCGGGCTAATCGGCGAATGCGTGGAACTGGTCGGTGAACTGATATTCCGTCTGGGAAATGCCGCTGCAGTCGGCCGCGACCGATCCGTCGGTGCAGTTGCCGTTGTCCCGGTTCACCGACCAGAAACGGACGAATCCCACGCCTTTGCCGGTGGCCCAGTCGAGCAGATATTTCGCATCGGCCGTCTTCGTCGTGCCGCCGGTGTTGTTGACGCCGATCATCGGGGTGACGCCGAGCATCGCGTACAGCTCGGTGTCGGTCTTGTCCGTCCAGATGCTCGCCAGGTCGGCCTTGACCGCGGCGGCGGCCAGGGTCATCGCCAGGCCCCACCCGCCGCCGGCCGCGTCGAAGTTCATCGTCATCGCGTTGACAGTGACCTGGACGCCGGTGTCCTCGACGGCTTTCAGCAGCTCGATGCCGGCGTCGGCGAGGCCCTGCGTGGTGCCGGCCACCGGCAGGGTCAGGGTGATCGCGGTGCCCCGGGCCTTCTGCAGCGCGGCCAGCGCCCCGGCCACCGTCTCGACCGTGACGGACTGCTCGATGTCCACGTCGAGACGGTTGCTGCCGGCCGCGTCCAGGGCCGCCTCGTACGCCGTGACCAGCTGATCCTTCGAGCAGACACTCTCCAGGTAGGTGCCGGTCGCGCCGCCGGTGGCCACGATCGAGCTCCCGCCGGCCGCGTCGATCTTGTCGATCTCGGCGGCGACCTTGCTGTCCCCGATCGCCGTCGTGCCGCCCCACGTGGGGGTGCACGCGGTGCTGTCGGCCAGCACGAACGCGAGCGCGAAGTCCTTCTGCCCGGTCTTGGTGGCCACGTCCGAAACGTCGACCGTGCCGCTGAGGATGTCGATGTACGGCGCCGACTTCAGCGTCGCCGGGATGGTGATCGCGGCGGCCGACGCGGATGTCGACGTGGTCGGTGCGGTGGTCGCGCTGGTGTCGCTGGTGTCGTCATCCCCGGAACAGCCGCCGAGGAGGAGACCGGAGCCGCCGCCGAGCAGGAGAAGGGCGGTTGCCGATACCGACGCCAAGCGGAGAAAAGCCACCTGAGCACTATCTCACCGGCAAATGCCTCAGGTGTGTGGAATTCCGGCCGATAGGGCTGGTGAGCCAGCGCCGGCCCGTGCCTCGTCCGGCGTCGCCGCGCCGCGAGGGGGAGATCGGTGTCCGTCGAGACGTCGGAGGGGGCGCGCCGGCGGCGTGTCCGGGTGCCCGTGCCCTCGCCCCGCTGGATCGTGCTGACCGTGGTGCTCGGGCTGTTCGCCTGCATCCTCGTCGTCAACGGCATCGTGCAGGGCGAGTTCACCCAGGACGGGGCCGCGGCCGCGACCGACGACACCGACCAGGTGCCGAGCGCCGCGCTGACCGGCGGCCCGATCATCCAGACCGACGGCAGCACCACGACCACGGTCACCGTGCCGGACAACCAGATCGTGCTGACCTTCGACGACGGGCCGTCCCCGACGTACACGCCGCAGATCCTGGACGTGCTGAAGGAGTACGACGTCCCGGGCACCTTCTTCATGATCGGCTCGCAGATCAGCCAGTACCCGGGCCTGGTCAAGCGGGTGAAGGAGGCCGGCCACGAGATCGGCATCCACACGTTCACGCACCCGGAGATGTCCTCCAAGGGCGAGCGGCGGCGCGGCGTGGAGATGCAGGAGACCCAGTTCGCGCTGGCCGGGGCGGCCGGCGTGACCAGTCTGATCTTCCGGCCGCCGTACTCGTCCACGGTCAAGGCGCTGGACAACAAGACCTGGAACGTGATGGCCGACATGGGCGAGCGCGGCTACCTGACCGTGGTCAACAACCTGGACAGCCGGGACTGGGAGTCGGGCGCCACGATGGCCGACATCGCCGACGCGGTGATGCCGGACGACGGGGCCGGCGCGATCCTGCTCTTCCACGACGGCGGCGGTAACCGGTCGAAGACCGCGACCGCGCTGAAGACGGTGATCCCGGCCCTGCAGAAGGAGGGTTACACCTTCACCACGGTGGCGGCGCTCACCGGCAACAGCACGATCAATCCCGCGGCGAGCAGCCGGGATCACGCGATCGGGCTGGGCGTGGTCGGCGCGATCCGGCTGGCCAAGGGGGTGACGATCGGCTTCTCCTACCTGCTGCTCGCACTGGGCGTGCTCACGGTCGTACGGCTGATTCTGATGTTGATTTTGGGTCGAAAGCATGCCAATCGCTACAAGAAGGACCCGGATCCGTGGGGCGGGGCGTACGCCGAGCCGGTGACCGTGATCGTGCCCGCCTACAACGAGAAGGAGTGCATCGCCGACACCCTGAAGTCGCTGGTGGCGAGTACCCACCCGATCGAGATCGTGGTGGTCGACGACGGTTCGGACGACGGCACCGCGGAGATCGCCGAGGCGCTCGGCCACGCGAACGTGACGGTGGTCCGGCAGCCGAACGGCGGCAAGTCCAGCGCCCTCAACAACGGCATCGCGCACGCGAAGACCGAGGTCGTCGTGATGATGGACGGCGACACCGTGTTCGAGCCGGACACCGTGCGCCTGCTCGTCCAGCCGTTCGCCGACCCGGGGATCGGCGCGGTGGCCGGCAACGCCAAGGTGGCCAACCGGAACAGCATGGTCGCGCTCTGGCAGCACATCGAGTACGTGGTCGGCTTCAGCATCGACCGCCGCGCCTACGACGTGATGCGCTGCATGGCGACCGTCCCGGGAGCCATCGGCGCGTTCCGGCGGGAGGCGTTGCGGCAGGTCGACGGCCTGAGCGAGGACACCCTGGCGGAGGACACCGACCTGACCGTGGCGATCATCCGGGCCGGCTGGCGGGTGGTCTACGAGGAGCGGTCCCGGGCCTGGACCGAGGCGCCGGCGACGATGTCCCAGCTGTGGCGGCAGCGGTACCGGTGGAGCTACGGGACCATGCAGGCGATGTGGAAGCACCGCGGGGCGCTGTTCGAGAAGGGCCCGGGCGGGCGGTTCGGGCGGCGCGGGCTGCTCAACCTGGCCCTGTTCCAGACGCTGTTGCCGCTGCTCTCGCCGCTGATTGACGTGTTCCTGATCTACGGCCTGTTCTTCCTCGACCCGGTCAAGACGGTGGCCGCCTGGGTCGCCATGCTGGCGGTCCAGATGATCAGCACGATCTACGCGTTCCGGCTGGACGGGGAGTCGCTGAAACCGCTGTGGCGGGTGCCGCTGCAGCAGTTCGTCTACCGCCAGCTGATGTACCTGGTGCTGATCCAGTCGACGCTGGCCGCGCTCGGCGGGATCCGGCTGGGCTGGCAGAAGCTGCGGCGCACCGGCGGGCTGAACGCCCTGATCGGCACGCCGCGCTCCTGATCCTTTTACGCCAGAGCGGCGGCTGCGGCCTTGCCCGCCTGGCGGCCCGAGAAGAGGCAGCCGCCGAGGAACGTGCCCTCCAGTGAGCGGTAGCCGTGCACCCCGCCGCCCCCGAAACCGGCCACCTCGCCGGCCGCGTAGAGGCCCGGGATGGCCGCCCCGGCCGCGTTCAGGACCCGGCCCGACAGGTCGGTCTGTAGGCCACCGAGGGTCTTGCGGGTCAGCACGTTGAGGCGGACCGCGACCAGCGGCCCGGCCGAAGTGTCCAGGATCTTGTGGATCGACGCGGTCCGGCTGATCTGGTCGCCGAGGTAGTCCAGCGCGTTCCGGATGCCCATCACCTGGGCATCCTTGCTGTACGCGTTGTCGATCTCCCGGTCCCGTGCGTCCACCTGCCGCTTCACGTCGGCCGGGTCGAGCAGGCTGTTCCCGGCCAGCCGGTTCATCCCGGCGACCAGCTCGGGGAGTGTCGCGGCCTGCACGAAGTCCGCGCCGTACTTCTGGAACTTCTGGATCGGCTCGGGCGTCTGCCAGATCCGGGACAGCAGCAGCCAGAGGTTCTTCCCGGTCAGGTCGGGGTTCTGCTCGGAGCCGGAGAGCGCGAACTCCTTGTCCACGATCTTCTGCGTGGTGACGAACCAGGAGTAGTCATAACCGGACGCGGTGATCGTGCCGAGCGTGTGCAGCGTGTCGTAGCCGGGCATGTCCGGCGCGGAGAACCGCTTCCCCTTGGCATCGAGCCAGATGGAGGACGGGCCGGGCAGGATCCGGATGCCGTGGTTCGGCCAGACCGGCGCGTAGTTCCGCAGTCCCTCGGTGTAGTGCCACATCCGGTCCGGGTTGACGATCCGCCCACCGGCCTTCTGGGTGATCGCCAGCATCCGCCCGTCGACGTGCGCGGGGACGCCGGTGACCATGAAACCCGGGGGCGTGCCGAGCCGGGCCGGCCAGTTCTGCCGGATCAGGTCCTGGTTCGCGCCGATGCCGCCGGAGGTGACGATCACGATCGGCGCTTTCAGATCAAAATCGGCGATTACGGTACGGGACGAGGGCGTCCCGCGGGCAGCCGTGCTGGCCTCCAGGATCGCCCCGCGAACCCCGGTGACCGCCCCGTTCGTGACCACCACCTCGTCCACCCGGTGCCGGAACTTGAAGACCACCTTCCCGGCCGCCACCCCGGCCCGCACCTTCTTCTCGAACGGCTCGACGATCGCCGGCCCGGTGCCCCAGGTGACGTGGAACCGCGGCACCGAGTTGCCGTGCCCGTCGGCCTTCCCGCCGCCGCGCTCCGCCCAGCCGACCGCCGGGAACCACTGCAGGCCCAGCCCGGCCAGCCAGGAGCGCTTCTCCCCGGCGGCGAACTGCACGTAGGCCTGCGCCCACTTGTACGCCCAGTAGTCCTGCCCGGCCGGGTCGTCGATCCCACGGTCGAAGCCGGCCGTGCCGAGCCAGTCCTGCCAGGCCAGGTCGTAGGAGTCCTTGACGCCCATCAGGCCCTGCTCGACCGAGTTGACGAAGAACAGCCCACCGAACGACCACCATGCCTGCCCGCCCAGGCTCGCCTCCGGCTCCTGGTCCAGCAGCAGCACCTTGCGGCCGGCCGCGACCAGCTCGGCCGTGGCGACCAGCCCGGCCAGCCCGTGCCCGACCACGATCGCGTCCGCGTCGGTGGCCGCGGCGGCGCCGAACGCGGGTGTCGCCCCGGTGGCGGCCAGCGCCGCCCCGGCCGTGCTCGCAAGTACGGTGCGCCGATTCATGAGCCCTCCTCGCTTTTCCTGGGCCTTGATGGAAGCAAGGCGGCCGTCCGGCGCGGTAGTCGCTGGGGACCAAAGCAAAACTCGGTCGTTGTCGCCCGGCGCTGTTGCGTAGGGTTTTCCGGTGACCGAGATGAGATCCGTGCCAGAAAAGATCACCCTCGACGGCCTCGAGCGGAAATGGCGCGCGGTATGGGCCGAGAACGGCACGTACACCTTCGACCGCACGGCGCCCCGGTCCCGGGTCTTCTCGATCGACACCCCGCCGCCGACGGTCAGCGGGTCACTGCACGTCGGGCACGTGTTCTCGTTCACCCACGCCGACGCGATCGCCCGCTACCGGCGGATGACCGGCCGCGCGGTGTTCTACCCGATGGGGTGGGACGACAACGGGCTGCCGACCGAGCGCCGGGTGCAGAACTACTACGGGGTGCAGTGCGACCCGTCGCTGCCGTACGACCCGGACTTCACGCCGCCGGAGACCCCGCCGAGCCGGCCGTTGCCGATCTCCCGGCGGAACTTCGTCGAGCTGTGCCAGCGGCTGACCGCGATCGACGAGCAGGCGTTCGAGGACGTGTGGCGCCAGGTCGGGCTCTCCGTCGACTGGTCGCTGCAGTACAGCACGATCGACGACAACAGCCGGTCGGTCTCGCAGCGGGCGTTCCTGCGCAACCTTGCCCGCGGCGAGGCGTATCTGGCGGATGCCCCGACGCTGTGGGACGTCACGTTCCGCACCGCGGTGGCCCAGGCCGAGTTGGAGGACCGGGAGCGGCAGGGTGCCTACTACCGGCTCGCGTTCGGGCTTCCCGGCGGCGGCGTCGTGCACATCGAGACGACCCGGCCCGAGCTGCTTCCGGCTTGCGTGGCGCTCGTCGCACACCCGGATGACGAGCGGTACCAGCACCTTTTCGGGAAAAATGCCAGTACGCCGGTTTTCGGGGTCGAGGTGCCGATCAGGGCGCACCCGCTGGCTCAGCCGGACAAAGGCTCCGGGATCGCGATGATCTGCACGTTCGGCGATCTGACCGACGTGATCTGGTGGCGAGAGCTGGATCTGCCGACCCGACCCGTGATGGGCCGTGACGGGCGACTGCTGGCCACTCCGCCTTCGGGGATCGACCCGGCGACCTATGCGCCCCTGTCCGGGAAAACCGCCTTCTCGGCGAAAGAGGCGATGGTCTCGCTGCTCCGCGAGGCCGGCGCGCTGGACGGCGAGCCGCGGCCGACCGTACAGCAAGTGAAGTTTTATGAACGAGGCGACAAGCCGCTGGAAATCGTGACGACCCGGCAGTGGTACATCCGCAACGGCGGCCGGGACGCCGCGCTGCGCGCCGCCCTGATCGAGCGCGGCCGGGAGATGACCTGGTCCCCGGCGTTCATGCGGACCCGCTACGAGAACTGGGTGGACGGCCTGGCCGGCGACTGGGTGATCAGCCGGCAGCGCTTCTTCGGCGTCCCGTTCCCGATCTGGTACCCGCTGGACGCGGCCGGCGAGCCGGACTACTCGTCCCCGATCGCGGCCACCGCGCTGCCGGTCGACCCGAGCAGCGACACCGCGCCCGGCTACACCGAGGACCAGCGCGATCAGCCGGGCGGCTTCACCGCCGACCCGGACGTCATGGACACCTGGGCCACCTCGTCGCTGACCCCGGAGATCGCCGGCCGCTGGGGCACCGACGACGACCTGTTCCAGCGGGTCTTCCCGATGGACCTGCGCCCGCAGGCCCACGAGATCATCCGGACCTGGCTGTTCGCCACGGTGCTCCGCGCGCACCAGGAGTTCGGCAGCCTGCCGTTCACCACCGCGCTGCTGTCCGGCTGGATCCTCGACCCGGACCGGAAGAAGATGTCGAAGTCCAAGGGCAACACCGTCACCCCGATGGCGTTGCTGGAGGAGTACGGCTCGGACGCGGTCCGGTACTGGGCGGTCAGCGGCCGGCCGGGCACCGACACCGCGTTCGACACCGGTCAGATGAAGGTCGGCCGCCGGCTCGCCATCAAGATCCTCAACGCGACCAAGTTCGTACTCCGATTCGGGGTTGCCTCTGATCTTGCCGCCGCGGACGTCACCGAAGCCCTCGACCGGGCCATGCTCAGCGATCTGGCCGCGGTGGTCGCTGACGCCACCGGACACTTCGAGGGGTACGACTACGCCCGCGCTCTGGAGCGCACCGAACAGTTCTTCTGGACGTTCTGCGACGACTACCTGGAGCTGGTCAAGGAGCGGGCGTACGGGGACCCGGCCGAGCCCGCGACCCGGTCCGCGCACGCCGCGCTGGCGATCGCCCTGGGCACGCTGCTGCGGCTGTTCGCGCCGATGGTCCCGTTCGTCACCGAGGAGGCCTGGTCCTGGTGGCAGGACGGCTCGGTGCACCGCGCGCCGTGGCCGTCCCCGGCCGAGTTCACCCCCGCCCTCGACCCGGACCTGCCGACCGGCCTGCTCACCCTCGCCGGCACCGTGCTGGGCCTGGTCCGCAAGGCGAAGTCGGAGGCCAAGCAGTCGATGCGCAGCGAGGTGGCGCACCTCTCCCTGGGCGGCCCGGCCGCCTCGTTCCAGCTGGTCAGCCGGGATGTCCTGGCCGCCGGCGTGATCCGCGAGGTGACCACCGCGGCGGCCGACGGCCCGCTGACCGCCGAGGTCCGGCTGGCCTGATCAGTCGTCACAGCCCGGTTGTTTCCTGCCGGGCTGTGACGATTGATGTACGCTCCGCCCGTGTCCGAGGACAAGATCAGCGAACGTCCCTTTTACCGCTCCAAGGGCTTCGAGCTCCTGGTGCTCATCGTGGTGGGGGTGGTCGTCGCCGCCGGGGTCCGGGCGTACCTGCTCCAGACCTTCTACATCCCGTCCGGCTCGATGGAGAACACCCTTCTCCTGAATGACAAGGTGCTGGTCAACAAGCTCCTCTACCGGTTCCGCGACCCGCACCGCGGCGAGGTGATCGTCTTCCAGCCCCCGTCCGCGTGGGGCGCCGGCCCGGGCGAGCAGGAGTACATCAAGCGGATCATCGGCACCCCCGGCGACCACGTGATCTGCTGCGACCCGCAGAACCGCCTGACGGTCAACGGCCAGGCCCTGGACGAGCACTACCTCTACCCGGGCGACGCCCCCTCGGACGAGAAGTTCGACGTGACCGTCCCGGCCGGCCGCCTCTTCGTGATGGGCGACCACCGCTCCGACTCCGCGGACTCCCGGGCCCACATGGACGCCGACCTCGGCACCGTCCCGATCTCCCGGGTGGCCGGCCGAGCCTTCGCCATCTACTGGCCGGTCTCCCACTGGACGTCCTTGTCAGTCCCCGACACCTTCAAGGCCGTCCCCGCCGCGAAGTAACCGCCGGGGGCACCCCCAAGGCGCCCCGGCAAACTCCACCCGCCCGAAGCCCCGGCGCGAGCGCCGCCCAGGCAACGCCACGCAAGCCAGCCCCACCCCGTACCCAAATGGCCCCAAATCCCAAAACCACAAGCGGCCCGGACAAGCAAAGCAACGTCTCCACAAGCGACCCGGACGAGCGAAGCGAGGCCCGATCCAAAAGCGGCCCGGACGAGCGAAGCAACGTCTCCACGAGCGGCCCGGACGAGCGAAGCGAGGCCTGATGGGGTTCCGGGGTATCCCCGGCGTGGGGTCTGGGGCTCGGGCCCCAGGCTAGAAAGCACGATGGCGCCGCGTCCGCGCTTTCCGCGGACAAACGACGCCTGCCTAATCGTGCCCCCGGCAGGATTCGAACCTGCGCTTTCGCCTCCGGAGGGCGACGCTCTATCCCCTGAGCTACGGGGGCCCAGTGATTCGAAAGCCTAGCAGGCTGTCCGGAACCACCGCCAACCGGTACCGGTCAGCCCGCCTGGGCCTGCTTGAGCAGGTCGTCGATCAGCTGGATCTCGCCCTGCTGGGCGGTGACCATGCTGTCGGCCAGCCAGTCCACGTCCTTGTTGTCGGACAGCTTCTCCGCCTCCTGCGCCATGTGGATGCCGCCGAGGTGGTGAGCCCGCATCAGGGTGAGGAACTGCACGTCGAGCTCTTTGCCGGTGGCTTTGCGGAGCGTGGCGAGCTGCTCGGGGGTGGCCATGCCGGGCATCAGGCCGTTGACGACCGAGCCGGCGGCGTCGGGCATCCAGGCCATGGCCGGCTGGTCGCCGGTCGGGTCGAGGTCCCAGTCGCGGAGCCAGGCCTGCATGTAGCCGATCTGGGCCTGCTGGGTGGTGGCGATGTCGGCGGCCAGGGTGACGATGCCCGGGGTGTCCGAGCCGGCGTGGGCGAGCATCGCCATCTCGACGGCCTGGGCGTGGTGGGTGGACATGTCGCGCAGGAAGCCGGCCTCGACCGAGTCGGTGCCGGGGGTCTGGAAGCGGGGGATGACCAGACCGATCGCGGCGCCGAGGACGATGCCGACGAGCAGCACGGCGACCGCGGCGTATCCGAAGTGACGCCGGGTGGGGCCCTCCCCGGCCGCCGGGTGGGCGGCCGGGGAGGTGCGGTCCGAGATCATCAGCTACCGCTGGTGGTGGGCGTGTCCATGCTGGCGCCGTTGCTGGTGGCCGCGGTGACCGGGCCGGTGGTGGTGTTGCCGCTGGAGCAGGCCGCGCCGGGCTCCATGGACGCCTTGAGACGGGCCGCGGAGATGAAGGAGTCGATCTTCGCGTCGTTCACGTCGTCGGTCTTGTACTGGTAGCCCCAGACCTGGACGGAGACGTTCTTGTCGAGGCCGGTGTACGGGGACATGAACATGTAGTCCTTGCCCTCGACCTTCTTCTGCAGCACGGCGACCTGGTCGGCGGCGAGGCCCTGCTTGTACGTCACCCAGACCGCGCCGTGCTCGAGGCTGTGCACCGCGTGCTCGTTGGCGATCGGCTCGGTGTAGACGTCGCCCATGCAGTTCTGCCAGGTCGGGTTGTGCGCGCCGCCGACCGGCGGGCTGGTCACGTAGGTGAGCGCGCCGTCCTTGTGGGTCCGGTCGTCGAGCGTCGCGTTCTTCTGCGCGCGGTAGTTGACGACGCCCTGGATGTCGGCGAGCTTGTCGGTCCAGTCGCGGGAGCCCTGGACGGAGGCGTACACGCCGTACCCGATGATGCCGGCGGCGATCAGCACGACCGCACCGGCCACGGCGATCGGGCCCCAGTTGCGGCTGCCGCTCACCTTCACCGGGGTGACCGGCTTACGGCCCTTGCCGCCGCCCTGGCCTTTGCCGCCGGGCCGATTCGCGCCCGGTTTGTTGGCCGGAGGCTTACCCTGACCGGTGGTCTTGCCGACCTTCACGGTGGACGGGACCCGTTCGGGACCCGGCGTGCTCATACTCATCGCGCCTCGTCGATTCTTCAAAAAGGGGAAGGGCGGGGCTCGGGTGGCCGCCGAACGCAGAAGTCTACCCCCGATAGCATGGCCCAGTGACTCCCGCCAACCTTGCTGACACCGTTCTCTCAGCTGCTCGTGCCGTATTCGAGACGCGCGGCCTCGACCTGGCGGCGCTGCCCGCGACGACCGTGGTGGAGCGGCCCCGCAATCCCGAGCACGGCGACTACGCCTCGACGCTCGCTCTGCAGCTGGGCAAGAAGGCCGGGGTGCCACCGCGTGAGCTGGCCGCGGCCCTCGCCGCGGAACTGGCCCAGCGGGACGGGATCACGTCGGTGGAGATCGCCGGCCCGGGCTTCCTGAACATCCGGCTGGACGCCGCCGTGACCGGGACGATCGCCGGCACGGTGGTCGAGGCCGGCCCGGCGTACGGCCGGAACGAGCAGCTCGCCGGCGAGCGGATCAACCTGGAGTTCGTCTCGGCGAACCCGACCGGGCCGATCCACCTGGGGCACACCCGGTGGGCCGCGGTCGGTGACTCGCTGCGCCGGGTGCTCGCCGCCGCCGGCGCCGAGGTGACCAGTGAGTACTACATCAACGACGCGGGCGCCCAGGTGGACCGGTTCTCGCGGTCGCTGTTCGCGGCGGCGAACGGGGAGCCCGCCCCGGAGGACGGCTACGGCGGCGACTACATCGCCGAGATCGCCCAGCGGATCCTCAGCGAGGAGCCGGAGCTGGCCGGTCAGCCGGCCGAGACCGCGCTGCCGGTCTTCTGGTCCCGGGGCTACGCCCTGATGCTGACCGAGATCCGGGCGAGCCTGGAGCGCTTCGGCGTGCACTTCGACGTCTGGTTCTCGGAGAAGGACCTGCACGACGGTGGCGCGGTCGAGCACGCCATCGAGGAGCTGCGCAAGCAGGGGCACATCTTCGAGGACGGCGGGGCGATCTGGCTGCGCACCACGGACTTCGGCGACGACAAGGACCGGGTGCTGATCCGGTCGAACGGCGAGAAGACCTACTTCGCGGCCGACGCGGCGTACTACATCAACAAGCGCGAGCGCGGCTTCGACCGGTGCATCTACCTGCTCGGCGCGGATCACCACGGCTACATCGGCCGGCTCAAGGCGATCGCGGCGTGTGCCGGCGACGACCCGTCGAAGAACATCGAGATCCTGATCGGCCAGCTGGTGAACCTGGTCCGGGCCGGCCAGCCGGTGCGGCTGTCCAAGCGGGCCGGCAACATCATCACGCTGGACGAGCTGCTCGAGGCGGTCGGCGCGGACGCCGCGCGGTACTCGCTGGCCCGCTCCTCGACCGACTCGATGCTGACCCTGGACATCGAGGAGATCACCAAGCACTCCAGCGACAACCCGGTCTTCTACGTGCAGTACGCGCACGCCCGGATCTCCTCGATCCTGCGCAACGCGGTGGAGAAGAAGATCAGCCGCGGTGACTCGTACGACCCGTCGCTGCTCGCCCACGAGCGGGAGAACAACCTGCTCAAGACGCTCGGCCAGTTCCCGGCCGTGGTGGCCAGCGCGGCCGAGCTGCGCGAGCCGCACCGGATCGCGGTCTACCTGGAGGAGCGGGTGGCCACCGACTGGCACCGGTTCTACGACGCCTGCCAGGTGCTGCCGAAGGGCGAGGACCCGGCCACCGACGTGAACGTGGCCCGGCTGTGGCTGGCCGAGGCCACCCGTACGGTGATCGCGAACGGTTTGGCGCTGCTCGGCGTCTCGGCTCCGGAGAAGATGTAGGCATGCGCGCACACGAGGCCGGGGCGCTGCACGGCGACCTCGGCAACCGCGGTCCGGCCTGGTTGCGTACGCCGGAGGATGTGAACGCCCTTCTGACCGGGCTCTGGCCGCGCACCGTGACCCGCACCGAGTCCGGGCCGTTGCAGATCGGCGGCGTGAGCGTCACGGACCTGGCCGCCGACTACGGCACCCCGGCGTACTTCCTCGACGAGGAGGACCTGCGGGCCCGCTGCCGGGACTTCGCGGCCGCGTTCGGCGACGCCGACGTCTACTACGCCGGCAAGTCGTTCCTGTGCAAGGCGGTCGTCCGGATCGTCGAGGAGGAGGGGCTCTTCCTCGACGTGTGCACCGGCGGTGAGCTGGCGGTGGCGCTGGCCGCCGGGTTCCCGCCGGAGCGGATGGGCTTCCACGGCAACAACAAGTCGGCGTCCGAGCTGCGCCGCGCGCTGGAGGCCGGCGTCGGCCGGATCATCGTGGACTCGTTCGACGAGATCGAGCGCCTGACCGCACTGTCGCAAGAGCTGGACAAGCGCCCGGGCGTGCTGGTCCGGGTCACGGTCGGCGTCGAGGCGCACACCCACGAGTTCATCGCGACCGCGCACGAGGACCAGAAGTTCGGCTTCTCGCTGGCCGGCGGGGCGGCGTTCGCGGCCTGCGCGCGGATCCTCGACGAGGGCGTGCTCGACCTGCGCGGGCTGCACTCGCACATCGGCTCGCAGATCTTCGACACCAGCGGGTTCGAGGTGGCCGCCCGGCGGATCCTGGAGCTGCAGGCGCAGGTCCGGGACGCGCGCGGGGTGGAGCTGCCGGAGCTCGACCTGGGCGGCGGGTTCGGGATCGCGTACACCACGCAGGACGATCCCTCGACCCCCGGCGACCTGGCCAAGCGGATCAACAAGATCGTCGAGTCGGAGTGCGAGTCGGCCTCGCTCCGGGTGCCCCGCCTGTCGATCGAGCCGGGCCGGGCCATCGTCGGGCCGTCCGTCTTCACGCTGTACGAGGTCGGCACGGTCAAGGACGTCGACGGCATCCGGACGTACGTGAGTGTGGACGGCGGGATGAGCGACAACATCCGGACCGCCCTCTACGACGCGTCGTACTCGGCCACGCTGGCGAACCGGATCTCGGCTGCGGAGCCGATGCTCGCCCGCGTTGTGGGAAAACATTGTGAGTCCGGGGACATCGTCGTGAAGGATGAATTCCTGCCCGCCGACGTGCAGTCCGGAGATCTTGTTGCCGTTCCGGGTACCGGTGCCTACTGCCGGAGCATGGCCAGCAACTACAACCACGTTCCTCGGCCGCCCGTGGTGGCGGTGCGCGACGGCGCCTCCCGCGTCATCGTGCGGCGCGAGACCGAGGGCGACCTGCTTGCATTGGATGTTGGATGAGCCCAACGAGACCGGTCCGCCTCGCCCTGCTCGGCTGCGGCACCGTCGGTACCGAAGTGGTCCGGCTGTTGCACGAGCAGGCCGACGATCTGACCGCCCGGATCGGTGCCCCGCTGGAGCTGGCCGGCATCGCCGTGCGCCGGCTCGGCCGTGAGCGGGGCGACCTGCCGATCGACCCGGCCCTGTTCACCTCGGACGCGCTGGGCCTGATCAAGCGCGACGACGTGGACGTGGTGATCGAGGTGGTCGGCGGCATCGAGCCGGCCCGGTCCTGGCTGGTCGAGGCGCTGCGCGCGGGCAAGAGCGTGGTCACCGCGAACAAGGCGCTGCTCGCCGAGGACGGCGGCACCCTGCACGACGCGGCCGCCGAGGGCGGCGCCGATCTCTACTACGAGGCCTCGGTGGCGGGCGCGATCCCGCTGCTGCGCCCGCTGCGCGAGTCGCTGCACGGGGACCGGGTCACCGCGGTGACCGGCATCGTGAACGGCACCACCAACTTCATCCTCTCCTCGATGGCCTCCACCGGCGCCGGCTTCAACGAGGCGCTCGAGGAGGCCACCGAGCTGGGGTACGCGGAGGCCGACCCGACCGCCGACGTGGAGGGCTTCGACGCCGCCGCCAAGGCCGCGATCCTGGCCTCGCTGGCGTTCCACACCCGGGTCACCGCGGCCGACGTGTTCCGCGAGGGCATGACCGGGGTGACCGCCGGCGACATGGCCAGCGCCAAGGAGATGGGCTGCACGATCAAGCTGCTGTGCATCGCTCAGCGCACGGCGGATTCGGTCAGCGTCCGGGTGCACCCGGCGATGATCCCGCTGAGCCATCCGCTGGCCGGGGTGGGCGACGCGTTCAACGCGGTGTTCGTGGAGACCGAGGCGGCCGGCCCGCTGATGTTCTACGGCCGGGGCGCCGGTGGCCGCCCGACGGCCAGCGCGGTGCTCGGCGACATCGTCGCGGCGGCCCGCAACAAGCTGACCGGGACCCGGGCGCCGAGCGAGAGCAACTACGCCGAGCTGACCGTCCGCCCGATCGGCGAGTCGATGACGCGGTACCACATCAGCCTCGACGTGGCCGAGCGGCCGGGCGTCCTGGCGACCGTGGCCGGGGTCTTCGCCCAGCACGAGGTGTCGATCGCGACGGTCCGGCAGTCCGGCCGGGCGGATGACGCCAAACTGGTCATCGTGACCCACAGCGCCCCGGACGCCGCGCTGGCGGCTACCGTCGACGCACTGGCGCGGCTGGACATCGTCCGCTCGATCGCGAGTGTGCTGCGCGTCGAGGGAGGGGCCGGCTAGTGCTCGACCACGTGGGGTTCCAATGCACCGACCTGGCGGCCAGCGCCGCGTTCTACGACGCCGTGCTGGCCCCGCTGGGCGGCCGGCGGCTGGCGGATTTCCAGGTCGCGATCGGGTTCGGGGTCGGCGAGCACGCCGACTTCTGGATCAGCGGGCTGAGTGAGGGCGACGGCTTCCGCGAGTCGCACATCGCGTTCTCGGCGGCCGATCGGGCCGCGGTCGACGCGTTCTTCGAGGCCGCGACGAAGGCCGGGGCCGAGGTGCTGCACGAGCCGAAACTGCACCCGGAGTACCACGAGAACTACTACGGCGCTTTCGTACGGGATCCGGACGGCAACAACGTCGAGGCCGTGAGTCACCGTCCTGAATAATGGACATCCGGTCCCAAAGATCGGATGCGTGGGGCACGCTGTGCGCGAATGCCCAGCTTGAGCGAAGGAGTGCCGGCCATGTGGCGGGGTTTGATCGAGGCGTACCGGGACCGGCTCCCGGTGACCGAGGCCACCCCGGTGGTCACGTTGCACGAGGGCAACACGCCGCTGGTGCCGGCGCCGGTGCTGTCCCAGCGCGTCGGCGCGGACGTCTTCCTGAAGGTGGAGGGCGCCAATCCGACCGGTTCGTTCAAGGACCGGGGGATGACCATGGCCGTCTCCAAGGCGGTCGAGGAGGGCGCGAAGACGATCATCTGCGCGTCCACCGGCAACACCTCGGCGTCGGCCGCGGCCTACGCCGCCCGCGCCGGGATCGGCTGCGCGGTGCTGGTGCCGCAGGGCAAGATCGCGCTCGGCAAGCTGTCCCAGGCGCTGGTGCACGGGGCGAAGCTGCTCCAGGTCGAGGGCAACTTCGACGACTGCCTCGCGCTGGCCTCGAAGCTCTCCCAGGACTTCCCGGTCGCCCTGGTCAACTCGGTGAACATCTTCCGCCTGCACGGGCAGAAGACGGCCGCCTTCGAGATCGTCGAGGCGCTCGGTGACGCGCCCGACATCCACTGCCTCCCGGTCGGGAACGCCGGCAACATCTCGGCGTACTGGATGGGTTATCAGGAGGACCAGGCGGCCGGCAACAGCACGCGCCTGCCGAAGATGTACGGCTTCCAGGCCTCCGGCGCCGCCCCGATCGTCAACGGCAAGGTGGTCGAGCAGCCCTCCACGATCGCCACCGCGATCCGCATCGGCAACCCGGCCAGCTGGACCAAGGCGCTCGACGCGCGGGACTCGTCGGGCGGCCTGATCGCCGCGGTGACCGACCGGGACATCCTCAACGCGTACCGCCTGCTGGCCCGGGAGGTCGGCGTCTTCGTCGAGCTGGGCAGCGCGGCGAGCGTGGCCGGCCTGCTCCAGCAGGCGGCGGCCGGGAAGATCCCGGCCGGGTCGCGGGTGGTCTGCACGGTGACCGGGCACGGCCTGAAGGACCCGGAGTGGGCCATCTCGACCGCCCCGTCGCCGACCGTGATCGCGAACGACGCCCTGATCGCGGCGAAGGCGCTAGACCTCGCCTGATTCCCGCCGCGCCGCGCCGGCCTCCCGGAGCAGGATGTCGGTCGCCTGAGACACCACCGCGAGCTCTTCAGCTGTGAGACGGCTGAGGAGCTCGCGGTGTTTCGCCATCCCGGCCGTGACGATGCCGTCGATGAGTTCCCTGCCCGCTTTGGTGAGCCCGATCCGGCGGACCCGCCGGTCGTGCAGATCCTCGGTGCGGGTGACCAGGTCCTGCACCACGAGTCGATCGATCATGCCGCTCAGCGCGGCGGCGCCGACGCCCACCGACCGGGCCAGCTCGCCACCGGCCATCGTGCCGTGGCGGGCGAGCAACAAGAGTATTTTCAACTGGGACATCGTCAGATGGGACGAGAACAGCGGGTCCGACCGGTCGTCGGCAAACAGGTGTTGCATCCGGATCTGCGCGCCCATGATCTCTGCGATGAGCTGCTCTTTCTCGCTCAGCGCCCACTCCTCTTGTGACCCGCCGATGGCCGTTGTGAGTCCATCTGATGACGGACGGTACCAGCGGGACCCCATCGAAAACCATTTGTTCGCGTCAGGCAAACTATCAGTGTCGGACGAAATTATCTCGGGGGAGCGCCCATGTCAGCTCTGACACGGCTAAGCCTTGCCAACCGAGGTCTGGTAGCCCTGATCGCCATCGTGATCAGTGGCTTCGGCCTCTTTGCGATCCCGTCCTTGAAACAGCAGCTCTTCCCGTCGATCGAGTTGCCCGCCGCGTTCGTCAGCGCGGTGCTGCCCGGCGCCTCGCCGGAGACGGTCGAGGAGCAGGTCACCAAGCCGATCGAGGACGCTGTCAAGGGCATTGACGGCATCGACACGGTCACCTCGACGTCGCGGGAGAACGTGACGAGCGTCGTGGTGCTGTTCGAGTACGGCACGGACATCCAGTCCGCCGTCAACCAGGTCACCACCTCGCTCAACCGGATCCAGTCGCAGCTGCCGGACAACGTCGACCCGCAGGTCTTCGCCGGCGGCACCGACGACATCCCGGCGATCGTGCTGGCCGCGTCGGGCGGCAGCGACGAGAGCGACCTGCTCAACAAGCTGAACGAGACCGTCGTGCCGGAGCTGAACGGGATCACCGGGGTGCGCGACACCCAGGTCACCGGCGCACGCGCCAAGCAGGTCGTGATCACGCCGGATCTGGCGAAGATGGGCGCGGCCGGGGTCGCTCCGGCCTCGCTGACCACGGTGCTGCAGGCCAACGGCGTCTCCATCCCGGCCGGCGCGGTCACCGACGGCAGCAAGTCGCTGACCGTCCAGGTCGGCACCCCGATCACCACGGTCGAGCAGCTCCAGGACGTCTTCCTGACCGGCGCGCGCGGGCCGGTGCGGCTCGGCGACGTCGCCGCGGTGGAGAGCAAGCTGCCGGCCGCGGAGTCCTACACCCGCACCGACGGCGCGGACAGTCTCGGCATCGCGGTCACCGCGCGGCCGGACGGCAACCCGGTGGAGATCTCGCACCAGGTCCGCGACATGCTCGCCGACCTGGAGAAGGACTCCGGCGCCAAGCTCACCGTGATCACCGACCAGGCGCCGTTCGTGGAGCGCTCGATCAAGAGCCTGACCACCGAGGGCCTGCTCGGCCTCGCGATGGCCGTCATCGTGATCCTGATCTTCCTGCTCAGCGTCCGCTCGACGCTGGTCACCGCGGTCTCCATCCCGCTGTCGGTGCTGGTCGCGCTGATCGCGCTCTGGGTCGGCGACTACACGCTCAACCTGCTCACCCTCGGCGCGTTGACGATCGCGGTCGGCCGGGTGGTGGACGACTCGATCGTCGTTCTGGAAAACATCAAACGACATCTTGAGTACGGCGAGGAGAAGGTGCACGCCATCCTCTCGGCCGTGCGCGAGGTGTCCGGCGCGGTCACCGCCTCCACGCTCACCACGGTCGCCGTCTTCGCCCCGATCGCCCTGGTCGGCGGCCTGATCGGGCAGATCTTCTCGTCCTTCGCGATCACCGTGACGGTGGCCCTGCTGGCGTCGCTGTTCGTGGCGCTGACCGTGGTCCCGGTGCTGGCGTACTGGTTCCTGCGCCCGCCGAAGGGTGACGCCGCCGAGGCCGAGGCGATCCGCCGGGCCGCCGAGGAGAAGGAGCTGCGCAGCCCGCTGCAGCGCGGCTACCTGCCGGTCATCAACTTCGCCACCACCCGCCGCTGGACCACGGTGCTGATCGGCATCGCGGTGCTGATCGGCACGTTCGCGCTCTCCACCCGCCTGGAGACGAACTTCCTGGACGAGTCCGGCCAGGACAGCATCACGGTCACCCAGGAGCTGCCGGTCGGCACCAGCCTGGCGGCCACCGACGAGGCGGCCAAGAAGGTCGAGGCAATCATCGCCGACCGGGACGACGTGACGACGTACCAGGTCACCGTCGGCGGCAACTCGGCGAACCCGTTCGCCGGGGGCGGCGGCGCCGGCACCGCGACGTTCAACGTGGCGCTGGACGAGAACGCCGACGCGGCGAAGGTCTCCGACCAGCTGCGCGACGAGTTCGGCAAGCTGACCGACGCCGGTGAGATCAAGATCGGCCAGGAGAGCTCCGGCCTGGGCAGCAGCCAGCTGTCCGTCGAGGTGACCGCGGCCGACAACGACGTGCTGACCAGCGCGACCGACCAGGTCCGCGCCGCGATGGCCGGGATCACCGGGGTCGCCGACGTGGACACCACGCTGGCCGCCAGCGTCCCGCGTCTGGACGTGGTGGTGAACCGCAAGGCCGCCGCGGCGGCCGGCCTCACCGAGGCGCAGATCGGCCAGACCGTGGCCGGCATGTTCCGCTCCGCCCCGGCCGGCACGATCAGCATCGACGGCGCCAGCCAGGACGTGGTCATCTCGTTCGGGTCCGCCCCGGCCGACACGGCCGCCCTCAAGGCGCTGCCGCTGACCACCCCCAAGGGCGTCGTGCCGCTGAGCACGGTGGCCGAGGTCAACGAGGTCAACGGCCCGGAGCAGGTGACCCGGACGGACGGCAACCGCACCGCGACGGTGACCGGCTCGGTGACCGGCTCCAACCTCAGCCAGGTCAACAAGGACCTGACCAGCAAGCTGGACGCGCTGACCATGCCGCCCGGCGCCTCCTACACGGTCGGTGGCGTCAGCGCCGACCAGGCGGACGCGTTCAAGCAGCTCGGCCTCGCCGTGCTGGCGGCGATCGCGATCGTCTTCATCATCATGGTGGCGACGTTCCGCAGCATCGGGCAGCCGATCATCCTGCTGGTCTCCATCCCGTTCGCGGCGACCGGCGCGATCGGCCTGCTGCTGGCGACCGGCACCCCGCTCGGCGTACCGGCGTTGATCGGTGTGTTGATGCTGGTCGGCATCGTGGTCACGAACGCGATCGTGCTGATGGACCTGATCAACCACTACCGCGCCGACGGCATGGGCGTGCGGGAGGCGGTGATCGAGGGCGGCCGGCACCGGCTGCGGCCGATCCTGATGACCGCCATCGCGACGATCTTCGCGCTCATCCCGATGGCGCTCGGCCTCACCGGCGAGGGCGGGTTCATCTCGCAGCCGCTGGCCATCGTGGTCATCGGTGGCCTGGTCAGCTCGACGCTGCTGACCCTGGTGCTGGTCCCGACCCTCTACACGATGGTGGAGACCGGCAAGGAGAAGCGCCGGACCAAGCGGGCGGCACGCCGGGCCCGCAAGGCCGGCCTGCCGGCGGCCGAGGCGGCCCCGGCGACCCCCGAGGCGCCGGCCACCCCGGCCGCCGAGGAACCGGTCACCGTGCCCGACGACGCCGCGCCGCCGTCCGCGGAGCAGCCCAACGGCGCGCTGCGCGGGTACACCGATCAGTTCGAGGTGCTCAAGATGCCGAAGGGGCCGAACAAGCCGCAGGAGCAGGGCTGAGCCCGTACCGAAAAAATAAGTAAGAAATAAGGAATTGCGATGCCCGGCCGTTCCGGCCGGGCATCGGCCTTTTCTTCGGTACGACTAGATTCCGGTACGTGCCAGCAACGCTCTCGGTCCTTACCCGTAATCGCGACTTCCGCCGTCTGTTCGCCGCTGAGCTGGTGGTCTTCGGGGCCGACTGGTTCGTCATGGTGCCGCTGCTGGTGCTGCTCCCGGAGCTCACCGGGCACGGTTTCTGGGGCGGCCTGGTGCTGGCCGTGGACACCGGGATCAACGCGCTGCTGCTGCCGTACACCGGAACCGTCGCCGACCGCCTGGACCGCCGGAAGATCCTGATCTTCGCGAACCTGGCCTCGTTCGTGGCGGTGCTGCTGCTCTTCGCGGTCCGGTCGGCGGCGACCGCGCCGCTCGCCCTGGTCGCGATCGGGGCGATGGCCGTGGCCAAGGCGTTCTACCAGCCGGCCAGCTCGGCCGCGCTGCCGAACGTGGTGGCCCCGGCCGACCTGCCCGCCGCGAACGCGATCGCCGGCTCGGCGTGGGGCACCATGACCGTGCTCGGGGCGTCCCTGGGTGGCGTGGTGAGCAGCGCGTTCGGGCCGTACGTCAGCTTCTCGGTGACCGCGGCCGGACTCCTGGCCGCCAGCCTGATCACCGTCCTGGTCCGGGGTCCGCTGCAGGCGGAGCGCGTCGCCGGCGGCGACCGCCCGCGGCCGGGCCGGGCGCTGGCCGAGGCGTTGCGCTACATCCTGCACCGGCCCCGGATCACCGCGCTGGTCACCGTCAAGTCCGCGGTCGGCCTCGGCAACGGCGTGCTGACCGTGTTCCCGCTGATCGCCGTCGCGCACGGGGTCGGCGGGCTGGGCGCCGGCCTGCTCTTCGCGGTCCGCGGGCTGGGCGCGCTGGTCGGCCCGTTCGTGATGCGGCCGGTGCTGGCCCGGCCGGCCTGGCTGTTCACCGGCCTGGCCCTGTCGATGAGCCTGTACGGCCTCGGCTACCTGGGCGTCGCCTTCGCCCCGTGGTTCCCGCTGGTGCTGCTGCTGGTCTTCGTGGCGCACTTCGCCGGCGGCACCAACTGGGTGCTCTCCAACTACGCCCTGCAGGCCGAGGTGCCCGACCAGTTGCGCGGCCGGGTGTTCGCCACCGACATGATGCTGGCGACGCTCTCGATCGCGCTCAGCCAGCTGGGCGCGAGCGCGGTCGTCGACCACGTCGACCAGTCGGTGGTGCTGGCCGGCTGCGGCCTGATCACGGTGGTCTACGCGGCCGGCTGGTGGCTGGCCACGCGCCGGATGGCGGGATTCTCCGGGCGTGGCAATCACGCTGAGATGATCAAGCCCTAGCATGTGGCGATGGGCCTGACCTTCGCCACCGATCCGGTAACCGTCAGCACCCCGGCGACCAGCGCGAACCTGGGTCCGGGCTTCGACGCGCTGGGCCTCGCGCTGACCCTCTACGACGACCTGACCGCCTCGGTCACCGCGGCCGGATTCACCGTCGAGATCAGCGGGCAGGGCGCGGGCGAGCTGCCCACCGACGACGGTCACCTGGTCGTCCAGGCCATGCTGACGACGTTCGACACGCTCGGCGAGCGCCCGCCCGGGCTCGCCGTGCGCTGCGTCAACCGGATCCCGCAGGCCCGCGGCCTGGGCAGCTCCTCGGCGGCCATCGTCGGCGGCGTGCAACTGGCCCGGGGCCTGATCCGGGGCGGCCTCGAGCTGATCGACGACGAGGCCGCGCTGCGCATCGCCGCGAAGATCGAGGGCCATCCGGACAACGTGGCGCCGTGTCTGCTCGGCGGGTTCACGGTGGCCTGGACCGAGGGCGCCGGCGCGCGTGCGGTGCGGCTGGACCCGGCCGCCGGCGTGCGCCCGACGGTCTTCGTCCCGTCCGAGCGGGGTTACACCGCGACCGCCCGCGCCGCGCTGCCGGCAACGGTGCCGCACCGCGACGCGGCGTTCAACGCCGGTCGATCCGCGCTGCTCACGCACGCTCTGACCAGCGATCCGGGGCTGCTGTTCCCGGCCACCGAGGACCGGCTGCACCAGGGTTACCGGGCCGAGGGCATGCCCGGCACCACGTCGCTGGTGGCCGCCCTGCGGTCGGTCGGGGTCGCCGCCGTGGTCAGTGGCGCGGGCCCGACCGTACTGGCATTGACCGAGGTCCCGGCCGATTTCCACCCGGGCGCGCACTGGCACGGCGAAGTGCTGGGCGTGGACGGCGCCGGTGCTGTTGTGAAAGGGGGTATGGTGGAACACGCCGAGCGGGGTCCTGTTGCCGCAGGTCGCAAGAGTTGATTACGCTCTAGACCTAGCACAGCCGCGAAGCAAGCGATCTCTGCGGTTCGGCGCACCCCCGAGATTTCTGGGCCGTCATGGCTCGTCTCACTTCTCACCAAGGCTTACGCCGCGCAGCAGTCCATAGATCGCTGCACTCGCCGAGACCTACCCGGCAAGGTATGACGGGCAGGGAAACCGTCGAGCTGCCGTGCTGATGAAAACCCCGCGCCGCTGCTGCGAAGCGGGTTCCGAGGGCACCCGGCCCAGGCTGCAGTTCCGGGTGGACTCGGGTTTTTCCGACGGAAGGAATCCATTGAGCGACACCACCGACGTGACGTCGGGTGTTTCTGACGTCGCTGACGGCGCCGGCACCACCGCGACCGCCACGAAGCGCCGCCGAGGCGGCACCGGGCTGTCCGCGATGCTGCTGCCCGAGTTGCAGAGCCTCGCTGCCTCCCTGGGCATCTCCGGCACCGCCCGGATGCGCAAGGGCGAGCTGATCACCGCGATCACCGAGCGTCAGAGCGGTGGCTCCGCCGCCACCGAGCCGGCTCCGCGCCCGCGGACCGAGGCAGTCGCCCCGGTTCAGGCCGCGCCGGTTCAGGCGGCGCCCGCCCAGCCGGCTCCGGCTGAGGTGCCGCAGACCGCAGCAGCCCCGGCCGAGAGCACTCCGGCCACCCCGCCGGCCACCGAGGCCGCCCCGGCCGCGGAGCGCCCGTCCCGGCGCAGCCGCGAGCGGGCCGCTCGCGAGACGACACCCCGCGAGACCGCCCCGGTGCAGACCGAGGCCGCCCCCGTCGTGCTCGAGACCCCGGCCGCACCGGCCGAGACCACCGCCACCACGACCGAGCGCGTCGAGCGCCCGGAGCGCGGCGACCGCAACCGCGACCGGCAGCGCACCCCGCGCGACGGTGAGCGGGGCGAGCGTCCGGAGCGCACCGAGCGTCCGGAGCGTGCTGAGCGCGCCGAGCGTCCGGAGCGCACTCCGCGCGACGGCGAGCGCCCGGAGCGGGTCGACCGTGGCGAGCGTCCGGAGCGCGGTGAGCGCCCCGAGCGCAACGACCGTGGTCCGCGGGACAACGACCGCAACGACCGCGGTCCGCGCGACAACGACCGGACCGGCGCCGACCGCGGCCCCCGGACCGATCAGGGTCACGACGACGACGACGCGGACGGCGAAGGCGGTCGCCGGAGCCGGCGCAGCCGCTTCCGGGACCGTCGCCGTGGCCGGGACCGCGAGGACGCCCCGCAGCGCGACGACAGCCGTCGGGACACCGGCGGCCGCGAGCCGCACGTCGCCGAGGACGAGGTGCTCGTCCCGGTGGCCGGCATCCTCGACGTGCTCGACAACTACGCGTTCGTCCGGACCACCGGTTACCTCTCCGGCCCGAACGACGTCTACGTGTCGATGTCGCAGGTCAAGAAGTACGGCCTGCGTCGCGGTGACGCGGTCACCGGTGCGGTCCGCTCCGCCCCGCGCGACGGTGACGGGCAGCGGCGGGACAAGTACAACCCGCTGGTCCGCCTGGACACCATCAACGGGATGGAGCCCGACGAGGCCCGCCGGCGTCCCGAGTTCTACAAGCTCACGCCGCTCTACCCGCAGGAGCGTCTGCGGCTGGAGACCGAGCCGCACATCCTCACCACCCGCATCATCGACCTGGTCATGCCGATCGGTAAGGGCCAGCGCGCCCTGATCGTCTCCCCGCCCAAGGCGGGTAAGACCATGGTGCTGCAGGCCCTGGCCAACGCGATCACCCGCAACAACCCCGAGTGCCACCTGATGGTGGTGCTGGTGGACGAGCGGCCCGAAGAGGTCACCGACATGCAGCGCACGGTGAAGGGCGAGGTCATCGCGGCCACGTTCGACCGTCCGCCGCAGGACCACACCACGGTCGCCGAGCTCGCCATCGAGCGGGCCAAGCGGCTGGTCGAGCTGGGCCACGACGTGGTCGTGCTGCTCGACTCGGTGACCCGGCTGGGCCGGTCGTACAACCTGGCCGCGCCGGCCTCCGGCCGGATCATGTCGGGTGGTATCGACTCGACCGCGCTCTACCCGCCGAAGCGCTTCCTCGGCGCGGCGCGCAACATCGAGAACGGTGGCTCGCTCACCATTCTCGCCACCGCGCTGGTGGAGACCGGGTCGATGATGGACACGGTGATCTTCGAGGAGTTCAAGGGCACCGGTAACGCCGAGCTCAAGCTGGACCGGAAGATCGCCGACAAGCGGGTCTTCCCGGCCGTGGACGTCTCCGCCTCCAGCACCCGTAAGGAAGAGATCCTGCTGGGCAAGGAGGAGCTGGCGATCATCCACAAGCTCCGCAAGGTGCTCAGCTCGCTGGAGTCCGGCGCTGCCCTGGACCTGTTGATGGACCGGCTCAAGCAGACCCGGACCAACATCGAGTTCCTGATGCAGATCGCCAAGTCGACTCCTGGCGAATAAACGCATAAAAGCCGCGAGCCCCACCCGATCGGGTGGGGCTCGCGGCTTTTGTCGCACAAGCTGTCTGGTTCGACCCGTACGGGGTCGTGCGAACCTCCGGTGTCCCCATCCCTCGATTCACCGGAGGCGCTCGATGTTCGTGCCCGGCTACCGGGACCAACCGACCGAGCCCTGGGATCCGGACGCGCCCGCCGACCCGGCCGAGGCGGAGGACTTTCTCCGCCGCTGCTACACGGAAAATCCCCGGCTCGGGCCGGTCGAGCCACGACTCGCCATCGTCCGCGCGCAGATCGCCGCCACCGGCACCTATGTGCACACCACCGACGAGCTGACCCACGGCGCCCGGATGGCCTGGCGCAACGCGAGCCGCTGCATCGGCCGCCTCTACTGGCGCAGCCTGCTCGTGCTCGACCGGCGCCGGGCCCGGACCGCCGACGAGATCTACTCGCTGCTCGTACAGCACCTGCAGACCGCCGGCGAGGGCCAGCTGCGGGCGGTGATCAGCGTCTTCCCGGCGGCTCAGCCGGGCCGGCCGTACGCCCGGGTCTGGAACGAACAACTGATCCGGTACGCCGGCTACCGCGCCGAGGACGGCGTGCCGGTCGGCGACCCACGGCTGCGCGAGTTCACCACCGCGGTCCGCGCCTTCGGCTGGCAGGGCAAGGGTGAGGCGTTCGACGTGCTGCCCCTGGTGATCGAGACCCCGGCCGACGGGATCCGGCTCTACGAGCTGCCCGAGCGTGCGATCCGCGAGGTCCCGATCACCCACCCCGAGTACGCCTGGTTCCCCGAGCTGGGGCTGCGCTGGCACGCCGTCCCGGCGATCGCCAACATGCGGCTCACCATCGGCGGCGTGCACTACCCGCTCGCCCCGTTCAACGGCTGGTACCTGGGCACCGAGATCGGCGCCCGCAACCTCGCCGACGCGGACCGCTACGACCTGCTGCCGGTGCTCGCCGGCCGGCTCGGCCTGGACACCACCCGGGAGTCGTCGCTCTGGCGGGACCGGGCGCTGCTCGAGCTGAACCTCGCCGTCCTGCACAGCTTCGAGGCGGCCGGGGTCAAGATGAGCGACCACCACACCGAGTCACGGCGCTTCCTCAAGCACATCGACAACGAGACGAAGGCCGGCCGCCCGGTCCCGGCCGACTGGACCTGGATCGTCCCGCCGATGTCCGGCGGCATCACCCCGGTCTTCCACCGCTACTACGAGGAGCTGGACCTGCGGCCGGCGTTCTACCTCGACGACGACGCGGCCGCCCTGGCTCGCGAGGGCATGCGGGGTTGCCCGCATCGTTAGCATCGTCCTCGATGGGAATCGACTGGGCGTACGACATCCACCTGCCGGCCCGGAACGTCGCGACGGCGCTCCGGGCCACCGCCGCCCTCGCCCACCCCGGCAAGGGCCCGGTCCGGGTGACCCTGCCCGACGGTGCGGAACTGCTTCTCCCGTTCACGTCGGGCTTCCGCGCCGACCCGGTCGACGTCCGGGCCGGGGACGGTCACGTTCAGCTCGACACCTTGTTGCGTTTCCCGGTCCGCGACGACGTGATCCGGGCCTGGGCCGAGGGGGACGACAGCGCCGAGGACCCGATCCGGATCGGCTACATCTACCTGTCCGTCTGGTACCGGTACTCGCCGCGCCCCGGCTACGCCCACCTCAGCTACACCGCAGCCACCACCGGCATGAGCCATCTGTTCGCGGACTCCACCAGCGTCCGCCGTGTCTTCACCGACCTGGCCGCGTCGGCCGGCGCGGTCCTGTGCGTCCTGGACCGGGAGGGCGACGGCGACGAGATCTGCTGGCGCGACGGCATCGAAGTGGCCGAGCCGTTCGACCGGATGATCCTGGCGGCGATGGCCGCGCGCTGGCCGGCCGCGGGCTAGGCGAACTCGTTGACCGCGAAGTCGTCGCGGTGGCGCCAGGCGGCGTCGGTCCGGACGTGCTCGGCCCGGACCCATTTCAGCAGCTTGACCGGGAACTCGGCGGCCGGGATGCGGCCGGCCGCGCGAACGACGTACCCCTCGGAAGTTTTCTCCTCGCGCAGCGCGAGCCAGGCGGCGCGGGCCTCGGAGAGGCTGCCGCCGCGATAGAGGACCGGGACCACCGGCAGCTCCAGCCGGCGGGCCCAGTCCACCGTGTCGTCCCAGCCCAGCAGCGTGTCCGTCTCGTCCCAGATGCCGAAGACCAGGAAGACCCCGGGCAGATCGGTGTACGCGACGCTGCGGCGGGCCCACATCGACTCGCCGCAGACCCGCCACCCGTCCGGGATCTTGTACGCCGTCATCGCCCACAGCGCCTTCGCCGGCCGATCCCACGGATGCGTGCCGGAGTCGACCGACCGCGCGTACATCGCGTCCCGGGTGAAGGTGAGGTTCCCGCCGTCCATCTTCTCGGTCACCACGAGCTCACCGTCCAGCCACGACAGATCCGACTGGATCCGGTCGTCGCCGGAGGCGCCCGGGGAATCGGGCAGATGGAACGTACGCGGATACTTCACCAACTCAAAAGTCCCCTTCCGCGACCTGGAACACGGTCAGGCCGAGCGCACGCCACATACGTACCACCTGCTGGCGGTCGTCGAAAACCCCCACGACCCGCCAGCGGTTCCGGATCTCCGAGTCGAAGATCTCCCGCTTGACGATCGAGTCCTTCCGGCTGTCCCCCTCGGGACGCATGAACAGGCCCTCGTACGGCACGTCGACGAACAACTCCAGCCACGCCTCGGTCTCCGCCCGGCACACCTCGTCGCGCCCGGAGCAGAAGACGATCGCGTGCCCGGCCGCGTGCATCGCCCGGACCGCCGCGATCACCGCCGGGTTCGGCGCGTCCTCACCGACCCGGTGCCACTCGTACGGACTCCGCCCGGCCATCAGCGCGACCGTCCCGTCGATGTCCACCAGCACCACCGGCGGCAGCTCCGGATCCGGCTGGTAGACGACGCCCGGCCCACCCGGGTCGACGAACGGCACCGGCAGCGGCACGTTCTTCCCGGCCAGATACCGCTCGTGCATCCGCCGGATCGCGTCCTCGCCGACCTGGTCGTCCGCGGGCCGCTCGGCGTCCCGCCGGAGACACTCGGCCAGCGGGACGTCGGTGAAGTCGTGCACCTCGAACGACGCGCCGTGCCGGGCGGCCATCTCGGCCCACTCCCGGACCACCTTGGCCCGCAGGTTCGTGTCGTCCACGATCACGCTGGCCCGGGTCCGCAGCAGCGCCTCGACCGCGGCCCGCTGCGCGTGCGTGACCTGCGCCTCGGCCGACTGCGTGAACAGGCGCTGCCCGTGCAGCATCCGCCGCAGGTCGTCCCGGTTCACCCGGACCACCCCGGGCTGCAGCTTGCGGGCGAACGTGGTCTTCCCGGACGCGGGCAGACCCCGCGTGATCAACAGTCGCGTCATTCCTCGGCTCCTCCACCGGCCGCCTTGTCTCCCGACGGCCGAACCCGCTGCCACAGGCCAGGACGGTAGTCGTGACCGTCCAGACGCTGGAACAGCTCACCCCGGTGCGGGCTGCGCACCGCGGCCAGCGCGAACTCCTTGCGCCCCCAACCGGCCGGCAGCCCGCCGACGATCCCGTCGTAGGCCGCCTCGACCGCCGCGGCGCGCGCGTCGACCTCGGCGGTGAGCTCCGCGGCTACGCCGCTGGCCCAGACATGGAATTCGTCCGGCAAGGGCGCCAGCATCGGGTCCAGGTCGCCGCCGGTCGCCAAGATCTCCCATACGGTACGGGGGGTGAGCCCGGTCACCAGGCGATGCAGCCGGACGTAGTCGGCGTACTTGATCTTCACCCGCTGGTCGGCCGCGGTGAAGTGCACCACCAGCCCCTCCCGCCCGTCGCGCGGGGGAGCGGCGAGCGCCTCGGCCAGCGTCGCGTACCCGAACGTCTCGACCACCGGGCCCGGCCAGTCCGGCACCGCCTCCGGCCCGTGCGAGCGGCCGGTGGCGATCTCGACCGCGCCGAGCAGGACCAGGTCGTCGAGACCCCGGTAGTCGACGACGATCCGGTTGTCCGGGTAAATGATCTCCACGAGCACCGTCAGGCCGGCCGGCGGGACGAACTCCGCGTACCGCGTACGCAGCAGGTTCGTCGCATGCCGCGCCTGATCGGAGGCGAACGACCCGCGCGTCGCCACCGCCCAGCCCGAGCCGTCGTGGTAGACGATGCCCAGGCTCCCATCCACCTTGTCAGTGACCGTCACCGCCGCCGCTGCGTCGAGAACCGGCGCAGACGGCTCAGAATGGTTGAAGAACTTATTCATGACACGAGCCGCAATGTGTCCGGACTCGTGCACGATCAGGCCACGACAGGCGAGCGTGACCGGGCTCCAAGCGCCGGAGTACTGGCAGGCCTCGGTGTAGTTGTAGATCGTGAACGGCAGGCTCGGATGACGCTGCGTCCGGATCAGCCCGTTGCCGACCGCTTCGGCCAGCTTGACCGGATCGAAGACCTCGTGGAGCAGCGTCATGGCGGTGGTCCTCAGTGAGCGGGAATTACCGAAGGGGCGCTCACGTTATCGAGGTCGTAACCAGTTGCACCTCCTGATTTCCGGCTGCTACCGGGATCTGGCAGACTGGTACATCGGCCAGTAAGGGTTCCGGTTCCCGTCCTCATTCATCACAGGGCGACCCGGCGACCCGCATCATCGAGAGGGACCGAGCAGACATGAAGAGCGGCATCCACCCGGAGTACACGACCACCGAGGTCATCTGCTCCTGCGGCGAGACCTTCACCACCCGTAGCACCGCCAAGGGCGGCGAGATCCGCGTCGAGACCTGCAGCGCCTGCCACCCGTTCTACACCGGCAAGCAGCGCGTCCTCGACACCGCGGGCCGGGTCGCGAAGTTCCAGGCGAAGTACGCCAAGGTCAACGCCGCGAAGAAGAAGTAACTGCTTCAACGGCGCCCGTCCCGGGAAACCGGGGCGGGCGCCGTTCGCGTGTTGGTCCGCTTTTCCACGACTTGGAGTGACCGATGAGCACCGACCGCCTGACCGCGCTTCTCGACGAATACGCCGATCTGGAGAAGCGGATGGAGGACCCGTCGATCCATTCCGACCAGGCGCTGGTCCGCCGGGTCGGCCGGCGCTTCGCCGAGCTCGCGCCGCTCTACACCGCGCACGCCGAGCTGGAGGCCGCGCGCGCCGACCTGGCCGCCGCTAAGGAGCTGGCCGCCGAGGACCCGGCGTTCGCGAGTGAGGTCGAGGCGGTCGCCGCGGTGCTGCCGGCGCTGGAGGAGAAGCTCGGCGAGATGCTCATGCCGCGCGACCCGAACGACGCCAAGGACGTGATCGTCGAGATCAAGGCGGGCGAGGGCGGCCAGGAGTCCGCGCTGTTCGCCGCGGATCTGCTGCGCATGTACACCCGGTACGCGGAACGCCACGGCTGGGTGATCGAGGTGATCGACTCGCAGGAGTCGGACCTCGGCGGTGTGAAGGACATCTCGGTCGCGGTGAAGACGCGGGGCCTGCCGGAGGGCGGCCACGGCGTCTGGTCCCGGATGAAGTGGGAGGGCGGCGTGCACCGGGTGCAGCGGGTCCCGGTCACCGAGTCGCAGGGCCGGATCCACACCTCGGCGGCCGGTGTGCTGGTGCTGCCCGAGGCGGAGGACGTCGAGGTGCACATCGAGCCGGGCGACCTGCGGATCGACGTGTACCGCTCGTCGGGGCCGGGTGGCCAGTCGGTCAACACCACCGACTCCGCGGTCCGGATCACGCACCTGCCGACCGGGACCGTGGTCAGCTGCCAGAACGAGAAGAGCCAGCTGCAGAACAAGGAGTCGGCGATGCGGATCCTGCGCTCCCGGCTGCTGGTGCAGCTGCAGGAGGCGGCGGACGCGGTGGCCGGCGACGCGCGCAAGGCCCAGGTGCGGACGGTCGACCGCTCCGAGCGGGTGCGCACGTACAACTACCCGCAGAACCGGATCACCGACCACCGGATCGGCTACACCGCGTACAACCTCGATCTCGTCCTCGGTGGCGAGCTGGACGGGGTGCTGGACGCGCTGGCCGCGGCGGACCGGGAGGCCCGGCTGGCCGGGGACACCGAGCTCAGCCGACGTCAGTGACGCTGAGCCGGCCGGCGCCGGTGCAGAGCATCCGGTGCCCGCTGAGCTGGCAGGTGTCGGAGCGGCCGAGGACCGCGCCGAGCAGGGTCCGCCGGCCGGTGTCCGGGTCCCAGCGGGCGATCGTCACGCGGTAGGGCGCGGTCGTGGTGTCGCGCAGCTCCAGCAGCCGGTCGCCGTCCACGGCGAGGATCCGGCTGTGCGGCGGGGCGGTCCGGACGGCGCGGCCGGTGCGGGCGTCGACCACGGCCTGCTCGGTGGCGATCTGCCGGCTGTCGGCGATCAGCAGCCGGCCGTTCGTCAGCGGGGTGGCGTCGCCGCTGGGCAGCTGCCAGAGCCGCGTGCCGGTGGCCGGGTCGAGGGCGGTGGTCAGGTGGGTGTCGTTGACGCAGAGCACCGGGCCGCAGTTCTGGACGTAGACGTCGCCGGTGGTGGTGAAGCGCCACAGGTCGGTCAGGCTGTCCGTCCCGTACGCGACCAGGGTGGTGACCGCACCGTCGTGCCGGACGTCGAAGAACCGCCCGCCGAGCAGCTGCGGACCCCAGGTCAGCTGGGTGTGCGGCCGGTCGACCTGGCGGGTGGCGAGCACAGCGCCGTCGGTGTACCGGAGCGTGGTCAGCCGGCCGGCCGCGGTGGCGAGGACGATCCGGGTGGTGTCCGCCGGGTCCTCGGAGACGACCACGTTGTCGGCCGGGTCGATCGGGCGGTCCCAGAGCGCGGTGCCGTCGGTGGCCCGGACCAGGTGCAGCCCGGTGATCCGGGCCCGGTCGTCGCGGTCGCCGAGCAGCACCTCGCCGGCGGTCGCGGCCAGTTCGTCGCCGGACCGCCGCCAGAGCTCCGTCCCGGTGCCGGCGTCCAGCGCCCGGGTGTCGGTGCCGAAGTACGTCGTGCCGCCGTCCACCTCGACCGTGCGGATCTTCGCGGGGGCGTAGAGCTGGTTGCTGTCCGGGTCCGGGTTCAGCCAGGACGGCAGCTCCTTGTCGTGCAGGCGCCAGCGGACCTGGCCGGTGCCCAGGTCGTACGCGACCGACTCCTGGTTCTCCGGGGTGCCCTGGTTGACCAGGACGATGCCGGCGAACGGGTAGGGCCAGCTGTCCAGCCCGATCTCGGCCGACCAGCTCTCGGCGAAGGACGGTGGGGCGGGCCGCCCGGAGCCGGTCAGGGCGACCGCGGCGAGCACCGCGAGGACGGCCGCGACCGGCCGGCGGAGCCCGATCCGGCGCAACGGGGGTGCCGGCGCGGGCTCCTCGACGAAGTCCGGCGCGCTGACGTCGCCCAGTTCGATGATCGCCATGGTGTCGCCGATCCTATGCGGCCCGGGCACCCACCCGGCTCGATCACGGACGTCTCAGGTCGGTTTCCGGCTCGCCGCGGCGGCGGCCAGGGCGGCGCTCAGCCCGCGGCCGTTGGTGCCCACCTCGGACCAGCCGGCGGCCAGCCCGATCGGCGTGCCCGGGACCAGGACCTGCCAGTTCTCCGCGGCGGCGGCGGCGCTGATCCGGCGGGAGACCTCGGCCGCGTGGTGCGGGCCGGCGCCCGGCAGGACCAGGACGAACTCGTCGCCGGCGAACCGGGCCGCGAAGTCGCCGCGGCGCATCACCCGGGCCAGCACCCCGGCGATCCGCTGCAGCACCAGGTCGCCGCAGTGCCGGCCGTGCCGCATGTTGACCGTGGTGAAGCCGACGATGTCGCAGACCCCGACCGCGGCCCGCTCGCCGCGGGCCAGCAGCCCGTCCACGTAGTGCTCCAGCTGGCGGCGGTTGGGCAGGCCGGTCAGCGGGTCGGTGAGCGTCTCGTCGCCGTACCGGTGCGGGTCGCGTTGCGTCTCCTGGGCGTCCAGGCGGGCGGCGACGCCGTCCAGGTAGCCGTCGCGCAGCTGGTCGATGCGCTGGGCGGCGAGGCGGAACGCGTACCGGTCGGCGGCGTGCGCGGCGGCGTGGTCGCCGGCGCTGGCGTGGCAGATGCTGCGTAACCGGGCGGGCTCCGGGGCGCCGAGCACCTCGGCGGAGACCGGGATCGCCTCCAGCATGGTCAGCGCGCGCTCCGGTTTGCCGGCCGCGATGGTCAGGCAGACCGAGCCGAGGTGTCGTAGGTCCCGGGTGCGCGCGCTGTCGCCGCCGCCGGTCAGCCAGCGGGCCGCGCCGTCCTCGGTCGGCTCGCCCAGGGCGGCGCGGCGGGCCAGCGCGTAGCCGTAGACCGCGCGGCTGCCCGGGCGCAGCTGGTCGGTCGCCACGTAGCGGGACAGCTCGGCGTCGATGTCGCGCAGCACCCGCAGGCAGCCGTCGGTGTCGCCCCAGTGGTCCAGGGAGACCGCGTTGCGCAGCCGGATGCCGGGGGCGGCGAACACCTCGGGGGTCAGGCCGGCGCTCGCGCCCACCTCCCGGGCCTGCTCGATCGCGGTCAGCGCCTGGCCGTGAAAGCCCAGATAGGAATACGCCATCGCGAGGTCGTGCCAGCCCCAGGCGGTCTCCTGGTCGCGTTCCGGCACCGCGGCGAGGGCGCGGGACGCCTGCACCAGGTGGGTGACCCCACGGTCCAGATTGCTCTGCAGATGGGCGCCGAGCGCCGCGAAGGCGTGCATCTGGCCGCGGAGATAGGGATCCGGCACCTCGCGGACCGCCTCGGCGGCGGCCGCCATCGCGGCCGCCAGCTCGGCGACCCGGCCCAGGTTGATCAGGGCGCCGAAGCGCTGGATCAACGCGTACGCCCGGGCGGTGGGATCGACGCTCACGGCCAGCACGGAGTCCAGGATCGGCAGGGCCTGTGCCGAGCGGCCGTTCTGCTGAAGCTCCCCGGCCCGGCGCAGATCCTCGACATGTTCCGCGAGCTGGTCCAACCAACCCACCAGGCGCCTCCCACGGGCTCGGCGCGGCGCTGGGCGACCCGGCCGATCCCCGGCGTGCGCGACGTCTCATGATTATGCCGTGACGCCGCCTGACGAACACCCCCGCCGGACCCGTCTGGCACCCGAGCTCGCATCGGCGACCGCCGAACTCTCGGCGTCCGGTGTGTCCTCGCCCCGGGTGGACGCCGAGTTGCTGGCCGCGCACGTGCTCCAGGTGCCGCGTGGGCGGCTGATATTGATCGACGCCATCCGCGCGGACGAGGCCGAGCGGCTGCGCGAGTTGGTCACCGCGCGGGCGGACCGGATCCCGTTGCAACATCTGCTCGGCACGGCCGCGTTCCGGCATGTGGAACTCGCGGTCGGCGACGGCGTCTTCGTGCCCCGCCCGGAGACCGAGCTGCTGGCCGGCTGGGGCATCGAGCGGACCACGCCCGGGGCGACCGTGGTCGACCTGTGCAGCGGCAGCGGGGCGATCGCGGTGTCGGTCGCGGACGAGTCGCCGGCCGGCCGGGTGATCGCGGTGGAACGGTCCGCGGAAGCGTTGCCGTGGCTGCGGCGCAACGTCACGCCGTACGCGAACAAGGTTTTGATCGTCGAAGGTGATGTGACCGATCCGGAACTGTTGTCCGATCTGCACGGTCAGGTGGATGTGCTGCTCTGCAATCCGCCCTACGTGCCGGACGGCACTCCGGTCCCACCCGAGGTGTCCGATCACGATCCGGCCGAGGCGGTCTTCGGCGGGGCCGACGGGCTGTCCGTGATCCGGCCGGTGATCGCGCTGGCCGGTGCTCTTCTCAAATCGGGCGGATCGGTCGGTATCGAACATGATGACGTGCACGGCGCCGCGGTGCCCGATCTGCTCCGCGCGGACGGCCGGTTCACCGAGGTGACCGCGCACGAGGACTTCACCGGCCGCCCACGCTATGCGACCGCCCGCCGCCGCTAGTTGAGCAGATCAACCGCATGGCAGACTGCACAGCGTGATGCTCTACGACTGCGCTGCCATCGC
This sequence comes from Actinoplanes sp. L3-i22, assembly GCF_019704555.1. Taxonomy (NCBI): domain Bacteria; kingdom Bacillati; phylum Actinomycetota; class Actinomycetes; order Micromonosporales; family Micromonosporaceae; genus Actinoplanes; species Actinoplanes sp. L3-i22. Next base: position 10,961,257 of record NZ_AP024745.1, on the reverse strand, counting down.
CGATCGTGATCGCGGCATCGCCGCCGCCGTCGAGGCGGCCAAGAGCGGTGAGCTCGTGGTCATGCCCACCGACACGGTGTACGGGGTCGGTGCGGATGCCTTCACCGCCCACGCGATCACCCAGCTGCACCACGCCCGCGGGTCGGACCGCCGGGTGCCGCCGCCGGTGCTGGTCGGCTCCCGACACACCCTCGACGGGCTGGTCTACTCGCTGCCCCGGGCCGCGCGGGACCTGGCCGACGCGTTCTGGCCGGGCGCGCTGACCATCATCGTGGAGCACTCGCCGAGCCTGCAGTGGGACCTGGGCGACACCGGCGGCGTGATCGCCGTGCGGATGCCGCTGCACCCGGTCGCCCTCGAGGTGCTGCGCGAGGTCGGCCCGATGGCGGTGACCACGGCCAACAAGGTCGGCTCGCCGTCGCCGCTGACCGCCGAGGAGGCCCGTGAGCAGCTGGAGTACTCGGTGCGCGTCTACCTGGAGGCCGGCCCGGCCGTCGATCCGTGGCCGAGCACCGTGGTCGACGTGACCGGGGACGTGCCACGCGTGCTGCGGGTCGGCTCGATCCCGGTCGAGAAGCTGCGCGACGTCGTGCCCGAGATCGTCGAGGGGCAGGCCTGAGGTGGCGCCGTTCACCGTCCTGCACGTCTGCATGGGCAACATCTGCCGGTCGCCGATGGCCGAACGCCTGCTCGACCGGGCCGTCCACGACCGGGTCAAGCACGACGAGCCGCTGCTGCGCAGCCTCAGCGCCGGAACCGGAGGCTGGCACGAGGGCGAGGAGATGAACCCGCCGGCGGCCCGTCAGGTCCGCGCCCGGCGCGGCTCCGCCGACGGCTTCGCGGCCCGCAAACTGCGCGGCGACTTCATCGACGAGGCCGACCTGATCCTCACCGCGACCGCCGATCAGTACGACTACGTGGTCGCCCTGCGCCCGGACGCGGCCGCGCGCACGTTCGTCCTCGGCGAGTTCGGCCGGCTGCTGCACGGCGTCGACAAGGCCGCCCTGCCCCCGGCCGAGTCGAAACCGGACGCCGTGCACCAGCGCGGCGTGGCGATCGTCGAGGCCGTGCACCGGCTGCGGGCCGGCGCGGCGCCGCTGCTCACCGACGACCTGGACGACCCGTGGGGCCGCGGCGACCAGACGTTCCAGCGGGTCGGCGACGAGATCGAGGACACCACGGTCCCGCTCGCCACGTTGCTCCTTCCATGAGCGCCTTCCCACAGATCGCCGCCCCCGATGCCGAAGGGCTGCGCCGGGCCGTCGAACTCCTCCGCGCCGACTCGGTCGTCGCCTTCCCCACCGAGACCGTCTACGGCCTCGGCGCCAACGCCTTCTCCCGGCAGGCGATCGGCGAGGTCTACCGGCTGAAGAACCGGCCCGGCTGGAACCCGCTGATCGTCCACGTCGCCACCGTCGACGCGGCCCGCGAACTGGCCGCGGAGTGGCCCGAGGCGGCCGAGAAGCTGGCCGCGGCGTTCTGGCCCGGCCCGCTGACCCTGGTCGTGCGCCGGGCCGCACACCTGGCCGGCGTCGGTGCCGACAACGACACCATCGCGATCCGGATCCCCGCGCACGAGGTCGCGTTGCGCCTGCTGGCGGCGTCCGGGCTGGCGCTCGCCGCGCCCAGCGCCAACCGCTCCGAGTCGATCTCGCCGACCACCGCCGAGCACGTCGTGCGCAGCCTGCCGGAGGTGCCGCTGGTGCTGGACGGGGGGCCGAGCTCGTGGGGGATCGAGTCGACGGTCCTCGATCTGACCACGCCGGTGCCGACGCTGCTGCGGCCGGGGGCGTTGCCGTTGCGGGCGCTCCGGGACGTGACCGGGGCGATCGCGGTGCGCGACGAGGAGACCGCGGACGGCGCGGCCCGGCCGTCGCCGGGGATGAGCCGGCGGCACTACGCGCCTCGGGCGAAGACCCTGCTCATGCGGGACTTGCGGGAGGCGGATCGGGCCGGGTTGACGGCGCCTTCGGCGATTTTGACGTACGAGGGGGTCGGGTACCCGCCGTACGACATCGTTGAGGTTCTGTCCGCGGACCCCCGTGAGTTTGCGGCGGACCTGTACGCGGCCCTGCATCGTCTGGACGACGCCGGGGTGGCCACGATCCTGATCCAGGAGCCGCCGGACGGTGAGGACTGGCTGGCGGTGCGGGATCGCCTAGCACGGGCGGCGGCCTGAGGCGGGGTTGTCCACAGCGGGCTCGGGCGCGTTTCTCGCGACGTGAGCCGCCGCCCGGCGATCACGGCAACGCCCCGGATCCTCACCGCCCGAGACCGCAACCGATCTTCGCAACAGCCATAGGCGCCAGCGCATCGGGCCCAGCTGGTCGTGAGGGTGCCTCGGCCGGGCTGAGGCACCCCTGAGGGCCGGCCGGCGGGCTTGCGGCGTCGGCGGAGCGGGACCACGGCGTACCTCCGAAGCCACCGCAAGCGGCAACTCCCGCAAGTGGCGGCCGCAGCCGCGACCAGCAGCGGGCGGTGCCTGGCAAGCAAAACAGCGAGCGGGCCGCAGCCGCGACCGACCGACCGGCGGGCGGCGGTTTTCAGCCCTCAGCCCCGCGAGCGATGTTCCGGGCCATCCCGTTGAAGACGATCCCGTGGAACGGCCAGACCGACGCCCAGTAGAGGTGCCCGGCCAGCCCGCGCGGCAGGAACACCGCCCGCTGGCGATAGACCGAGCCCCCGTCCCCGTCCGGCTCGGCGCGCATCTCCAGCCAGGCACGCCCCGGCACCCGCATCTCGGCCCGCAGCCGCAGCAGTGAGCCGGGCACGATCTCCTCGACCCGCCACCAGTCCAGTGCCTCGCCGACCCGCAGCCGGTTCCGGTCGCGCCGGCCGCGGCGCAGCCCGACCCCGCCGACCAGCCGGTCCAGCCAGCCGCGCACCGACCAGGCGAGCGGGAACGAGTACCAGCCGTTGTCCCCGCCGACACCCTCGATGACCTGCCACAGCCGGTCCGCCGGGGCGTGCACCGGGCGGCGCCGCTCGTCGGTGTAGATGCTGCCGCCGGACCAGTCCGGGTCGCTGGGCAGCGGCTCGGCGGCCGCGTCCCGGCCGGACGCGCTGGTCCAGCGGGTCTCCACGTCGGCGTCGCGGATCCGGCCCAGTGCGAGCCGGACCGCCTCGTCGAAGCCGATCGGGGCGGGCCCGGGCAGCAGCGCGGCGAGGTCGTTCTCCCGGGCCACCGCCTCGTGCACCAGGCTGGCGACCAGCGGCCGGGCGATCGCGTTCGGGACCGGGGTGACCAGGCCGACCCAGTGCGCGGAGAGCCACGGGCTGAGCACCCGGGTGGGCAGGATGATCCGGCGGGGGAGTCCGGCGACGGTGGCGTAGCGGCGCATCATCTCGGCGTAGGTGAGCACGTCGGCGCCGCCGATGTCGAAGCCGCGGTGCACGTCCGGCGGCAGCCCGGCCGCGTCGATCAGGTAGCGGAGCACGTCGCGGACCGCGATCGGCTGGATCCGGTTGCCGACCCAGCGCGGGCAGACCATGGCCGGCAGTCGCTCGGTGAGGTAGCGCAGCATCTCGAACGAGGCCGAGCCGGACCCGATGATCACCGGGGCGCGCAGCACCGCCGTCGGCACGCCGCTGGCGAGCAGGATCCGGGCCACCTCGGCGCGGGAGCGCAGGTGCGGGGACGGGCGGTCGCCGGGCGGGGGCTCGGGGCCGCCCAGGTAGATGATCCGGCGTACGCCGGCCGCCCGTGCCGCCGCGGCGAAGTTGGCGGCGGCCTCGCGGTCGCGGCGCTCGAAGTCCCGCTGACCCAGCGAGTGCATCAGGAAGTAGGCGACCTCGATGCCGTCGAAGGCCGGGCGGAGACTGGCCGGATCGGCGAGGTCGGCCTCGACGATCTCCACCTGATCGGCCCACGGGACGTCCCGCAGACGCCCCGCGCTGCGGGAGAGACAGCGCACCTGATGACCGGATTCGGCCAGGCGAGGGGCCAACCTGCCGCCGATGTAGCCGGTCGCACCCGTGACAAGACAACGCATAACTTCAGACTGTGCCCCGAATCGTGGTGATTCAGCCATATGCTCGATGCAGGCCGCGTCACCGAGCTCGGGGAGGCCCAGGTGAGGACCTTCTGGGGTCCGGACTTCGCCGCGCTGGAGCGCGACGACCCGGAGATCGCCGGCGTGCTTCTCGACGAGGTGGCCCGCCAGCGCGACACGTTGACGCTGATCGCGAGCGAGAGTTTCACCTCGCCGGCGGTGCTGGCCGCGCTCGGCTCGACGCTCGCCAACAAGTATGCCGAGGGCTATCCGGGCAACCGCTACTACGGCGGGTGCGCCCAGGCCGACCGGGCCGAGGAACTGGCCGTCGCGCGGGCCGTCGAGCTGTTCGGCGCCGACCACGCGAACGTGCAGCCGCACTCCGGGGCGTCGGCGAACCTGGCGGCGTACGCCGCGCTGGCCGAGCCGGGCGACCCGGTGCTGGCGATGGGGCTGCCGCACGGCGGGCACCTGACCCACGGGAGCAAGGCGAACTTCTCCGGGAAGTGGTTCCACCCGATCTCGTACCGGGTGGATCCGGTCTCCGAATTGATCGATTACGACGAGGTACGCGACCTGGCGCTCGCGCACCGGCCGAAACTGATCATCTGTGGGGCGACCTCGTACCCGCGGCTGATCGACTTCGCCCGGTTCCGCGAGATCGCCGACGAGGTCGGGGCGTACCTGCTGGTCGACGCGGCGCACTTCATCGGCCTGGTGGCCGGGCGGGCGATCCCGTCCCCGGTGCCGTACGCCGACGTCGTCACCTGCACCACGCACAAGGCGCTGCGCGGCCCGCGCGGCGGCATGATCCTCTGCCGGGCGGACCTGGCCCAGCGGATCGACAAGGCGGTCTTCCCGTTCGCGCAGGGCGGCCCGATGATGCACGCGGTCGCGGCGAAGGCGGTGGCCCTCCGCGAGGCGAGCGGCGCGGCCTTCCAGGGGTACGCTTCGCAGACCGTGCGTAACGCGCAGGCGCTGGCCTCCTGGCTGACCGCCGAGGGGATGCGCCCGGTCACCGGTGGCACCGACACCCATCTCGCCGTGCTCGATCTGCGCGATCTGGGGATCAGCGGCCGGGAGGCGGAGGCGCGTTGCGCCATCGCCGGGATCGCTCTCAACAAGAACGCCATTCCGTACGATCCGGAGCGCCCCGCCGTGGCCTCCGGGATCCGGGTCGGCGCGCCGGGTGTGACCTCGCAGGGGATGCGGGAGCCCGAGATGCGCCGGATCGCGGAGCTGATCGGGGTGGCGGTGCGGTGCGATCCCGAGACGGTCGCCGGGATGTCCCGGCTGGCCGACGTCGGCGAGGAGGTGACCGGCCTGGTGCGGCGCTTCCCGTTCTATGTGGAGCAGGAGGTTCTGGCTTGAGCGGCTCTTCGCCTTTGGCCGAGCGCGATGGTGAACGTTCCGGGGCTTTCGGGGAAATTCCTGGTACGCCGGAGAAGGTCGACGAGACCCCGCTGCCGGATCTGCCGCCGCTGCCGAAGGATCCGCGCTGGAAGGTCGAGCATCTCGGCTTCCTGACCACGGTCTCGTTCGCCCTGATGCTCTGCGCCGCTTCGGTCGGTTACCTGGTCAGCGGCCCGACCGCCGCGCTGGCCGCGGCCGGCGGCGTCCTGATCGTGCTGGTCAGCCACACCCTCACCACGCTGGTGGTGGCCTGGGCGGACACCGTGCGCCCGGCCCTGGTCATGCCGCTGGGAATGTTGACGTATGTCGTCAAATACTCTTTGCTCGGCATTATCCTGGCAGTTGGCGTCTCGTCCGATTGGTCGGGTAAGAAGGCGCTCGGCCTCGGGGTGGTCGCCGGGGTTGTGGTCTGGACCGGCGTCCAGGCCTGGTGGGTGACTCGCCGAACTCTCCGGGGGTGATCTGAAGCACGGGCGTCCTCCCTGGTCAGCGGAGGTTTGGCCGGTCAACTGCCACGAACCGGTGATGTGTCCGGCCGTGCCTTGTTCCGTTTTGGCGCGACAGGAGTACCGTGTGCTTCCAGTTGCGAGACCCCTGACGCCTGGACAACTACGGTTGTGCGGGGGGTCCCGCTCATCCTTGTATTTCCGGCTGATATCGTTCGGGCCGTCATGACCGGTCAGGAACCCCCCCACGACAACCGCGGTGACGAAGGCCCTCCCCCGCCCGATTCAGGCGCGGGCATGACGGCGGTCACCTATCTCATCGCGGGCATGTTGGTGTGGGGCGGGATCGGCTGGCTGGTCGACCACTACGTCGGAACCCCGGGCATCTTCACCGGCATCGGCTCGGTGCTCGGAGTCGGCCTAGGTGTGTACCTCATCGTGCGCCGTCTCGGCGCCTGACAGGAAAGGGCCCTGGTGATCGCTCAGTCGGTGGTCCTCGCGGCGGAATTCCCGCCCAGCGTCGAGGACTTCTACCTGCCCAGCATCCTGCCGTGGGGCGCCCACGACAATTACTGGTTCACCAAGATCACGTTCCTGGTGTGGGTGGCGGTCGCGGCGATTATCATCTTCTTCCTGGTCTCGTACCGGAAGCCGGAACTCGTCCCGACCAAGAAGCAGTGGCTCGCCGAGAGCATCTACGGCTTCGTGCGGAACAACATCGCCGTGGAGATGATCGGCCCGAAGGGTGTGGCCTTCGCGCCGTACCTGACGACGCTGTTCATGTTCATCCTGCTGAACAACTTCTGGGGCATCGTCCCGTTCGTGCAGCTCTCGCCGAACTCGCACATCGCGTTCCCGGCGATCCTCGCGGTCATCAGCTACGTGATGTTCATCTACGTCGGCATCCGGAAGCACGGTTTCCTGAAGTACCTGAAGGTCTCCCTGATCCCGCCGGCGCCGGGCTTCATCCTGCCGCTGCTGATCCCGATCGAGTTCTTCTCGAACTTCCTGGTCCGCCCGTTCTCGCTGGCGGTTCGTCTCTTCGCCAACATGTTCGCCGGCCACATCCTGCTGCTGGTGTTCACGCTCGGCGGCTTCGCGATGATCAGTGCAACGCCGTGGCTCGCCCCAGTGTCGATCCTGTCCTGGGCGCTGAGCATCGCGCTGACCTTCCTCGAGTTCCTGGTGATCTGTCTCCAGGCCTACGTCTTCACGGTGCTGACGGCGAGCTACGTCCAGGGCTCGCTCGCCGACGAGCACTGATTTTGCTCCACCTGTTTCGAGTCACACCCCGTTTGTCGTCCCGCGTGGCAGTCACGCGAGATACCAGGAGGAACTGAGAAATGCCACTCGCCGAAGTTGTTGGTAGCACCGCCGCCATCGGTTACGGCCTCGCCGCGATCGGCCCCGGCATCGGTGTTGGTCTGGTCTTCTCTGCTTACATCCAGTCCACCGCTCGTCAGCCGGAGTCGTCCCGCCTGACCCTGCCGTACGTCTGGATCGGCTTCGCCGTCGTCGAGGCGCTCGCGCTGCTGGGTATCGCGTTCGGCTTCGTCTGGGCCGGCGCGGTCTGATCTTCAACCTCGACAGGAGGTTCCCGTGATCAACATCGTTGTTCTGGCCGAGGCAGCCAAGGCCCCGCACAACCCGATCATTCCCGCGTGGGAAGAGCTCGTGGTCGGTACGGTCGCCTTCGCGGTGCTCTGCTTCGTCCTGATGAAGTTCGTCTTCCCGCAGATGGAGAAGACGTTCCGCGCCCGTGTGGACGCGATCGAGGGCGGTATCAAGCGTGCCGAGGTCGCCCAGGCGGAGGCGAACGAGCTGCTCGAGCAGTACCGTGCGCAGCTCGCCGAGGCCCGGACCGAGGCCGCTCGCATCCGCGACGAGGCCCGGGCCGACGCCGAGGGCATCCGGCAGGACGTGCTCGCCACGGCTCGCGAGGAGTCCGACCGCATCATCGCGGCCGGTCGCGAGCAGCTCGCGGCGCAGCGTGATTCGATCGTCCGGGAGCTCCGTGCCGAGGTCGGCACGCTCGCGGTCGACCTGGCCGGCAAGATCGTCGGCGAGGCTCTGGCCGACGAGGCCCGTACCCGGGGCACCGTCGAGCGCTTCATCGCGGACCTCGACGCCGCCGGCACGGCGGGCAGGCGCTGATGGCGTCGGGCGCCACCATCCAGGCCTTCGCCGACGCGGTGGAGCGGCTCCACGCCGACACCACCACGTTGACGGGCGCGCAGCTGGCCACGGTCGCCGACGAGCTTCTGTCGGTGGCCGGCCTGCTGCGGGGTCAGCCTCGGCTGCGCCGGGCGCTGACCGATCCGTCCCGGCCGGGCGACGACCGCTCCGACCTGTTCCGCTCGCTGCTGGCCGGCAAGGCCACCGAGGTGACCGTCAACGCGCTGGCCGAGCTGGTGGCCGGCCGCTTCTCCAAGCCGAGCGACCTGCTGGACGCCACCGAGCGGCTGGGTGTGGACACCCTGCTCAGCTCGGCGGCGAAGGACAGTGCGCTGGCGGAGGTCGAGGACGAGCTCTTCCGGTTCTCGCAGATCGTCTCCGGGACGCCGCAGCTCGCGGCCACGCTCAGTGACATCGGCGCTCCGGTGGCCCCCCGGACTAAGCTGGTGGGGGACCTGCTCAACGGCAAGGCCCAGGCGACCACGGTTCGGCTCGTCCAGGTCGCGCTCGAGGGATTCGGTGGCCGTGGCTTCGAGGCCTCGCTGATCCGGCTGGTCGAGCTGACCGCCGCCCGGCGTGACCGCGAGGTGGCGTACGTGACGGTGGCCAAGCCCCTCGGCGACGCCGAGGAGGCCGCTCTGGCCGCCAAGCTCTCCGCCATCTACGGCCGCGAGGTCTCGCTGAAGGTGGATGTGAACCCCGCGATCATCGGCGGTGTGAGCGTCCGTGTCGGCTCCGATCTCTACGACGGCACGATCCTGCGGCGTCTCAACGCGGCGAAGCAGGCGTTCGCCAAATAGGCGCCAAGCAGGCGTTCGCCAAATAGTCCTTTCCCCTCGATTCCTTATCGAGAAGCCCCTCGGTGGCGGCGACGTCCCGAGCTAGACAGAGAAGGCAGAGGATGGCCGAGCTGACCATCTCCTCGGACGAGATCCGGGGGGCGCTAGAGCGCTACGTCTCGTCCTATTCGCCCGAGGTCTCCCGCGAGGAGGTCGGCATCGTCTCCGATGCGGGCGACGGTATCGCGCACGTCGAGGGCCTGCCCTCGACGATGGCGAACGAGCTTCTGGAATTCGCCGACGGCACGCTGGGTGTCGCCCTGAACCTCGACGTCCGTGAGATCGGCGCCGTGATCCTGGGTGACTTCGCGACCATCGAGGAGGGCCAGCCGGTCAAGCGCACCGGCCGGGTTCTCTCGGTTCCGGTCGGCGACGCCTTCCTGGGTCGCGTCGTGGACGCCCTGGGCAACCCGATCGACGACCGTGGCGAGATCGCGAACGAAGGCTTCCGCGAGCTCGAGCTGCAGGCGCCGAACGTGATGGCGCGCCAGCCGGTGAAGCAGCCGCTGCAGACCGGCATCAAGGCGATCGACGCCATGACGCCGATCGGCCGCGGCCAGCGCCAGCTGATCATCGGCGACCGCAAGACCGGTAAGACCACGGTCGCGATCGACACGATCATCAACCAGAAGGCCAACTGGGAGTCGGGCGACCCGACCAAGCAGGTCCGCTGCATCTACGTGGCGATCGGCCAGAAGGCCTCCACCATCGCCAGCATCCGGGGCACCCTGGAGGCGCAGGGCGCGCTGGAGTACACGACGATCGTCGCGGCCCCGGCGTCCGACCCGGCCGGCTTCAAGTACATCGCGCCATACACCGGTTCTTCCATCGGTCAGCACTGGATGTACAACGGCAAGCACGTCCTGATCGTCTTCGACGACCTGACGAAGCAGGCCGAGGCGTACCGCTCGGTGTCGCTGCTGCTGCGCCGCCCGCCGGGTCGTGAGGCCTACCCGGGCGACGTCTTCTACTTGCACTCCCGCCTGCTGGAGCGCTGCGCCAAGCTCTCCGACGAGCTGGGTGCCGGCTCGATGACCGGTCTGCCGATCATCGAGACGAAGGCCAACGACATCTCGGCCTACATCCCGACCAACGTCATCTCGATCACCGACGGCCAGATCTTCCTGGAGTCCGACCTGTTCGCCTCGGGTGTCCGCCCGGCGATCAACGTCGGCACCTCGGTGTCCCGGGTGGGTGGCTCGGCGCAGGTCAAGGGCATGAAGCGGGTCTCCGGCCGGCTTCGCCTCGACCTGGCCCAGTTCCGTGAGCTGGAGGCCTTCTCGGCCTTCGCCTCCGACCTGGACAAGGCGTCGCGGGCCCAGCTCGAGAAGGGCATCCGCCTGGTCGAGCTGCTCAAGCAGCCGCAGTACTCGCCGTACTCGGTCACCGACCAGACCATCGTGATCTGGGCCGGCACCACCGGCCAGCTCGACGACATCCCGGTCGGCGACGTGCGGAAGTTCGAGCAGGAGCTGCTGGAGCACATCAAGCGGAACCTGAGCGACGTCTACACCTCGATCGAGTCGACGAACAACCTGACCGACGACAACATCGCGAGCCTCGAGGGCGCGGTCGTCGAGTTCAAGAAGTCGTTCCAGTCCGGCTCGGCCGCGACCGAGAGCGGTAACTAGGCATGGCCGGTCAGGTACAGGCGCTGCGTCGGCGGATCCGAACGGTCAAGTCGACCAAGAAGATCGCCAAGGCGCAGGAGCTCGTCGCGACCAGCCGGATCGCGAAGGCCCAGGAACGGGTCAACGCCTCTCGGCCGTACTCGGTGGCGATCACCAAGGTGCTGGCCGCCCTGGCGTCGAACGCTTCGGTGGACAACCCGCTGCTGGTCGCGCGGGAGCGCGTCCAGCGGGCGGGTGTCCTGGTGATCACCAGTGACCGGGGCCTGGCCGGCGCCTACAACGCCAACGCCATCCGGACCGCCGAGCAGCTGATCACTCAGCTCCGCTCGGAGGGCAAGGAGGTGGCGCTGTACGTGGTGGGCCGCAAGGGCACCGGGTACTACCGGTTCCGTAACCGGGAGATCGCCGCCAGCTGGACCGGTTTCTCCGAGCGCCCGACGTTCGCCGACGCCAAGACGATCGGCGACGGTCTGATCGAGGCGTTCGCGGCGGGTTCGGCGACCGAGGGCACCTTCGGTCCCGAGGGCATCCCGGGCGTGGACGAGCTGCACATCGTGAGCACCGAGTTCAAGTCCCTGATGACGCAGACCTCGCAGTCGAAGCCGCTCGCGCCGGTTCAGGTCGAGGTGCAGGCCGAGAAGTCCGAGGGCCTGCAAGCGGCTTACGAGTTCGAGCCGGACGCCGACGAGCTGCTCGACGCGCTGCTGCCGAAGTACCTCAACACGCGGATCTACGCGGCGTTGCTGGACTCGGCCGCGAGTGAGTCGGCATCCCGGCGGCGGGCGATGAAGAGCGCGTCGGACAACGCCGACGACCTCCTCAAGCGGTACACGCGCGAGATGAACTCCGCGCGGCAGGCTGCGATCACCCAGGAAATCAGTGAGATCGTCGGCGGCGCCAACGCGCTGGCCGCGGCGGGAAGTGATGTGTGATGACTGCTGTTGCTGAGCCCATTAAGGCGGAGACCGCTGTCGGCCGTGTCGTCCGGGTCATCGGCCCGGTCGTCGACGTCGAGTTTCCCCGTGACGGTATGCCCGCGATTTTCAACGCGCTGCACGTCGAGGTCACCCTCTCCGAGGGCACCAAGACGCTGACGCTGGAGGTCGCCCAGCACCTGGGTGACAACCTGCTCCGCGCGATCTCGATGCAGCCGACCGATGGCCTGGTCCGCGGCAAGGAGGTCGTCAACACCGGTGCCCCGATCTCGGTGCCGGTCGGCGACGTCACCAAGGGCCACGTGTTCAACGCCCTCGGCGAGGTGCTCAACGTCGACCCGTCGACGCTGGACATCCAGGAGCGCTGGTCGATCCACCGCAAGCCCCCGGCGTTCGCGGACCTCGAGCCGAAGACCGAGATGCTGGAGACCGGCATCAAGGTGCTCGACCTGATCGCGCCGTACGTGCGTGGTGGCAAGATCGGCCTGTTCGGCGGCGCGGGCGTGGGCAAGACGGTGCTCATCCAGGAGATGATCATCCGCGTTGCCCGTAACTTCGGTGGCACCTCGGTGTTCGCCGGCGTCGGCGAGCGCACCCGTGAGGGCAACGACCTCATCCTGGAGATGGAGGAGGGTGGCGTGCTGGACAAGACCGCCCTCGTCTTCGGCCAGATGGACGAGCCGCCGGGCACCCGTCTGCGGGTCGCCCTGACCGCCCTCACCATGGCGGAGTACTTCCGGGACGTCCAGAACCAGGAGGTGCTGCTCTTCATCGACAACATCTTCCGGTTCACCCAGGCCGGTTCCGAGGTCTCCACCCTGCTCGGCCGCATGCCGTCGGCCGTGGGCTACCAGCCCACCCTGGCCGACGAGATGGGCCAGCTGCAGGAGCGGATCACCTCGGTCCGGGGCAAGGCGATCACCTCGCTGCAGGCGATCTACGTGCCCGCCGACGACTACACCGACCCGGCGCCGGCGACCACGTTCGCCCACCTGGACGCGACGACCAACCTCGAGCGGTCGATCTCCGACAAGGGCATCTACCCGGCCGTGGACCCGCTGGCCTCGAACTCGCGGATCCTGGCGCCGGAGTACGTCGGCGTCGAGCACTACACGGTCGCCCGTGAGGTCCAGCGGATCCTCCAGAAGTACAAGGACCTGCAGGACATCATCGCCATCCTCGGTATGGACGAACTGTCCGAGGAGGACAAGGTCACGGTCGCCCGGGCCCGGCGGATCGAGCGGTTCCTGTCGCAGAACACCTACGCGGCGGAGCAGTTCACCGGCGTCCCCGGCTCGACGGTCCCGCTGAAGGAGACCATCGAGGCGTTCAAGAAGATCTCCGAGGGTGAGTACGACAACTACCCGGAGCAGGCCTTCTTCATGTGCGGCGGTCTCGAGGACCTGGAGAAGAACGCGCACGAGCTGATGAAGGGCTGATCTCAGCCTTTTCACAAGTCTGACGAACAGGAAGCCGTGCCGGTACCAACCGGCACGGCTTCTCGTTGTCTGAGGGATGAAATACCACAAATCAGACACCGCTCGCGGGAAAACGGCCGACAGAAACGCGAAATTCGCCTTGGGTATGCTTGGCCGCGCTTCAGAGGTAGTCCCGTGTTCATGTTCCGTCAGGGTTTGGGGATCGGGTGGCTAAGTCCGGGAAACGCCGCGCACCGCTGTGGGCCAGACTGTCCGCGATTTTCGGTGCCGTGCTCATGGTGACCAGTGGCGGCGTCCTGGTCACCGGCTCGACCCTGATCTCGAAGTACACCGGCTCGATCGATGCCGACGGCAGCCTGATCGGCGAGCCCGCCGCGGGCGCCACCAAGGCGGCGCCGGCCGACATCAAGGGCCCGATCAACATCCTGATGGCCGGCATCGACCCGCGCGACGACCACACCGCGCCGCTGTCCGACTCGATCATCGTGGCGCACATCCCGGCGAGCATGGACCAGGTCTACATGTTCTCCATCCCCCGGGACCTCTACGTGGACATCCCGTCCTTCTCCAAGACCGGCTTCGGCGGGGGCAAATCCAAGATCAACGCCGCGATGTCGTACGGCAGTTCGGTCGGTAACGGGAAGCACGACGTCAAGCAGGGCTTCCAGTTGCTGGCGAAGACGGTCACCCAGCTCACCGGCATCAAGACGTTCGACGCCGGCGCGATCATCAACTTCGGCGGCTTCAAGAAGATCGTCGAGGCGATGGGCGGCGTGACGATGAAGATCGACATGACGGTCAAGTCCGAGCATCTCCAGCCGAACGGGAAGCCGCGGCCGCGCCGCCCGGAGTGCTCCAACAACCAGTGCGCGCACCCGTACATCGGACCGCAGAAGACGTACAAGCCCGGGACCTACCACCTGGAGGCCTGGGAGGCGCTGGACTACGTCCGCCAGCGGTACGGCCTGCCCAACAGTGACTACGACCGTCAGCGGCACCAGCAGCAGTTCATCAAGGCGATGGCGAAGGAGGTGATGACCAAGGGGGTCATCACCAGCCCGGCCAAGATGACGAAGATCCTCGGCGCCGCCGGTGACGCGCTCACCTTCGACGGCAACGGGCACAGCGTGCTCGACTGGGGGCTCGCGCTGAAGGGCCTGGACACCGACAGCATGGTCTCGATCAAGTTGTCCGGCGGCGGTCTCTACGAGGGCAACAAGTACCTCGGGGAGAAGCTCGCGGACGGGTCCGACCAGTTCTTCGAGGCGGTCAAGCAGGACAAGATCCAAGAGTTTCTGCTGGCCCACCCGGAGTTCGTCAACAAGAACAGCTAGCCCCGGGCGAACGGCCGCGGCCGGCGCCGATTAGACTTTCACCCATTCGGTTCGCAGCGTCAAAGGGAGACAGCGTGGCCAACCAACTTCACGTCGAGGTCGTCGCCGTCGAGGAGAAGGTCTGGGCCGGTGAGGCCGAGATGCTCGTCGCGCGCACCACCGAGGGTGAGATCGGTGTGCTGCCGGGCCACTCGCCGCTGCTGGGCCTGCTCAAGGAGCCGTCCCAGGTCCGGGTGAAACTCGCCGGTGGCGAGCAGCTCACCTACGACGTCGCCGGGGGCTTCCTCTCGATCGACGCGAACGGCGTCACCGTGCTCGCCGAGAGCGCGACGCCGGCCACTCCCGAGCAGCACTGACACCCCGGCGATGCGGGTTCTCGAAGTCTTCGGGATCTGCATCGTCGCGCTGCTCGTACTCCTCTTCGCGATCTTCTTCCGCCGCCGGCTGCTCATGCTCGGCGGCGGAACCATTCGCCTGCAGGTCCGCACCAGCAAGATGGTGCCCGGCCGGGGCTGGGCGCCGGGCCTGGGCCAGTTCGTCGGTGACGAGCTGCGCTTCCACAAGATGTTCAGCCTGGCCATCCGCCCGAAACGGATGCTCGACCGGCGACTCCTGACGATCGCGGAGCGCCGCCTGCCGACCGGGCCGGAACGGCTGACGATGCCCGGCCACTGGGTGATCCTGCGCTGCGACACCGGGGACACCCAGCTCGAGATCGCCATGGCCGAGACCACGGTGACCGGCTTCCTCTCCTGGCTGGAGGCGGGGCCGCCGCGGGATCCGGGCAGTTCGCCGGGCCGGTCCATCTTCGGCCCCCGCCAGCTCGAAAGCTGACGCGGAGTCGCTCCCGGGCGCCGGCCTCCAAGCCGGGTTCGGCGCGGCGCCGGCGGAGGTGGGCGGTTGGCCGCGGGGCTTCCACCGCTTGCGGATTGGCTGTCGTGGGCGGGGGGACGTGGGCCTAGCGTCGGAATCATGCGGATTCGAATCGTCGACGCCTTCACCGATCGCCCCTTCGCCGGGAACCCGGCCGGAGTCCTGATCCTGGACGGGGACGCCTTCCCCGCCGACGACTGGATGCAGCGGGTCGCCTCCGAGGTCAACCACTCCGAGACCGCCTTCCTGCACCGCCTGCCCGCCGGCGCGGACGCGGACTGGGCGCTGCGCTGGTTCACCCCGGCGGTCGAGGTCGCCCTCTGCGGGCACGCCACTCTCGCCACCACCCATGTCCTGCACCGGGCCGGGCTGATCGACGGCCGGGTACGGTTCCGGACCGTCCGCAGCGGCATCCTCACCGCGGACGTCGACGGCGACGGCCTGATCACCCTGGACTTCCCGGCCTCGCCGCTGAGCCCGCTCGACATCGACCCGGCGCTGGTCGCCGCGCTCGGCGCGGAGGCGCTCTCGGCGCACTGGACCGGCCCGGTCACCGACGACGTGCTGGTCGAGCTGGCGGACGAGAAGACGGTCCGTTCGCTCGCCCCGGATCTCGGCGCGCTCGCCCGGCTGAGCGGTCGCGGCGTGCTGGTCACTGCGGCCGCGGAGGATCCGGCGGCCGGCTACGACTTCGTGTCCCGCTTCTTCGCGCCCGCCGCGGGCGTGGACGAGGATCCGGTGACCGGTTCTGCCCATACTTCGCTGACGCCGTTCTGGGCCGCGCGGCTGGGCCGGGCCGAGTTGGTCGGCTACCAGGCGTCGGCGCGGGGCGGTTTCGTCCGGGTCGCCCTCCGCGGTGACCGCACCCTGCTCGGCGGGCACGCGGTCACCACGATCGACGGCGACCTCCAGGTGGAGCTCCCGGCCGCCTGACCCGGTTCAGGTCGCGAGTTCGGCCTCGTATCCCCAGGCGTCCTCGAGGTAGGCGGCGTAGGTGTCCGGGCCGCCGGCGTACGGGTGCCGGTCCGCGAACATCAGCGCCCACCCGTGGGCCGGGGCGGCCGCGGTCAGGCGGTCCACCTCGGCCGGGCCGGCGACGGTGAAGGCCAGGTGGTTCAGGCCGGGCGCGAGCCGGTCGTGGACCGTGCCGGACAGCGCCGGCGACTGCTCCATCACCAGGTAGGTGCCGTTGCCGTGCCGCCAGGACCGGCCGCCCGGCCAGTCCTGGAACGGGGTCCAGCCCAGCTCGCCGAGCAGCCAGCCCCACGGCCCGGTCATCCCGTCGAGGTCGGGCACCCAGAGCTCGACGTGGTGCAGCGCGCCGCTCATCGGGATCAGGCGGGGTCGTCGGACTCTGCCGGGGCGGCGGGGACGCCGCCGGGGACCCACTTCACGTCGCCGTCCGGGTTGGCCACCCGGGACAGGATGAAGAGCAGGTCGGAGAGGCGGTTCAGATACTTGGCCGGCAGCACCGAGGTCCGCTCCGGGTCGGCCGCGATCTGCGCCCACGCCGACCGCTCGGCCCGCCGCGCCACGGTCCGGGCCACGTGCAGGAGCGCCGCGCCCGGGGTGCCGCCCGGCAGGATGAAGCTGTCCAGCGCGGGAAGGGCGGCGTTGAACTCGTCGCACCAGCCCTCGAGCCGGGTCACGTACTCCTCGGTGATCCGCAGCGGCGGCCACGGCGGGTTCTCGTCGAGCGGGTTGCCGAGATCCGCCCCGAGGTCGAAGAGATCGTTCTGGATGCGGCCCAGCACCGTTCGTACCTCGGGGGAGAGCGCGCCCAGCGCGAGCGCGACGCCCAGCGCGGCATTGCACTCGTCCGCGTCGGCGTATGCCGCGATGCGCGGATCGGTCTTCGCCGCGACCTCGTTGTTGACCAGCCGGGTCTGGCCGGCGTCGCCGGTACGGGTGTAAATGCGGGTGAGATGCACAGCCATGACCCGAGCCTAGGTCCTCGCCCGCCGAGCACGAAGCGCCTCGCCCACCCGGCGGCGTGCCCGGCCCGAGCGCGGGATCCACGCCGCGAAGAAGCCGGCGGGACCGGCCCGGGCGCGGGATCCACGCCGCGAAGAAGCCGGCGGGACCGGTCCGGGGGTGGGAATCGCGACACGGGGGAGGTCCCTGTGCGGCGGATGTGGGTCGCGGCTCCTACGATGGCCCGCGTGGATGTGATCAGGGTCAAGGGCGGCGCGCCGCTCACCGGTGACGTCACGGTCGGTGGCGCGAAGAACTCGGCACTCAAGCTGATGGCGGTGGCTCTGCTCGGCGAGGGCCGCAGCGTCGTCGAGAACGTTCCCCGGATCACCGACATCGCGATCATGGCGGAGGTGCTCCGCCGGCTCGGCTGTGAGGTGACGCTGCAGGGCACCGAGGCGGTGATCGACGTGCCGCTGGAGCCCGGCGCCGAGGCCGACTACGACCTGGTCCGCCGCCTGCGTGCGTCGATCTGCGTGCTCGGCCCGCTGCTGGCCCGCCGGGGCTACGTGCGGGTCGCGCTGCCGGGCGGCGACATGATCGGCTCCCGGGGGCTGGACATGCACGTCTCCGGCCTGGCCCGGATGGGTGCGGAGATCTCCAACGAGCACGGCTTCGTGATCGCGTCGGCCCCGGCCGGGCTGCGCGGGTCGAAGATCTGGCTGGACTTCCCGAGCGTCGGCGCCACCGAGAACCTGTTGATGGCCGCGGTCCTGGCGAAGGGCGTGACCGAGATCGACAACGCCGCCCGCGAGCCGGAGATCGTCGACATCTGCGAGATGCTCACCGCGATGGGCGCCCGGATCGCTGGGGCGGGCACGTCGACGCTGGTCATCGAGGGGGTGGACGGGCCGCTCAAGCCGGTCCGGCACACCACGGTCGGGGACCGGATCGTCGGCGGCACGTGGGCCTACGGCGCGGCCATGACCCGGGGCGACGTGACCGTGCACGGGGTGCGGCCGGAGTTCCTGGACATCGCGCTGGACAAGCTGGTGTCGGCCGGGGCGACGGTCGACCCGGGCGACAACAAGTTCCGGGTCCGGATGACCGAGCGGCCCAGGCACGTCGACATCGTCACGCTGCCGTACCCGGGCTTCGCCACCGACCTGCTGCCGATGGCGATCGGGCTGGCCGCGGTCGCCGAGGGCGCGTCGCTGATCACCGAGAACATCTTCGACGGCCGGTTCATGTTCGTGAACGAGATGGTCCGGCTGGGCGCGGACATCCGCACCGACGGGCACCACGCGGTGGTCAACGGGCGGGCGCGGCTCTCCGGCGCTCCGGTGCGGGCCACCGACATCCGGGCCGGCGCCGGCCTGGTCATCGCCGGACTGTGCGCGGACGGGGTGACCGAGGTGGGCGAGGTGCACCACATCGACCGGGGATACCCGGACTTCGTCGCCGACCTGGCGCGGCTCGGTGTCGAGGTGGAGCGCACCGACGTGCCGGAGCCGACCTTCGATTTCTGATCGTGGCCGAGACGGCGGGAGCTAGAGGCTGGGGGAGTCGCCGACCAGGCGCCGCGCCGCCTCCACCTCTTCGGCGAAGACCAGCACGCTGACCCGCCCGTCCCGCCGGGTCGCCTGGGTGGCCCGGATGCCCGCGTCCTTGAGCAACCGCCGGATCTCGTCGGCGACCTCGGGCTCGTCGGTGACCGCGGCGGGCCAGAGCAGGCCGTAGTCGTCCTGCTCGGCCCGTTCGCCGAAGATCGCCAGACCGGCCGCGTACCCGTCCCGGAATGACTCCCCGTCGTGGGGGCCGGTGGGTTGCAGGCCCATGCGCCAGAACACGGCGCCGAGGAAGCCGACCAGCCCGACGGCGATCAACGGTCCGATGAGGTACCAGCCGTCGCTCGTGGCCATGCGCACAGTCTGGCACCGCGGCAGTCGGTATTCCGGTGATTTGCCCCGAACGGGACCGGCGAACCCGGGTCCGTGACCGGAGAATCGGGTCGGCGGAAAACCGGAAACCCCACCCATGGGGCCTAAGTTTCCGTTAAGTAACACCGCTACACTGTGGCCGCATCTGACAAAGGAGTGGAGCATGGCGGGTCGTCTCGCGGTCATCGGTTCCGGTTTGATGGGCTCCGGCATCGCGCAGGTCTCGGCGCTGGCCGGTTGGCAGGTCACGATGCGGGACGTCGACGACGCCTCGCTCAAGCGCGGTCTCGCGGCGGTCCGCGACTCGCTGACCCGCTTCGCGGCCAAGGGCAGGATCGCCGAGGAGGACGTCGAGGCCACCCTGCAGCGGATCACCCCGACCACCGATCTGGACGCGGTCGCCGAGGCCGACGTCGTGGTCGAGGCGATCTTCGAGAAGGTCGAGGCCAAGCACGACGTCTTCCGGCAGCTCGACAAGATCTGCAAGTCCGGCGCGGTCCTCGGCACGAACACGTCGGCCATCCCGATCACCCAGATCGCCGCGATCACCTCGCGGCCGGAGTCGGTCGTCGGCATCCACTTCTTCTCGCCGGTCCCGATGATGAAGCTGGTCGAGCTGGTCCGCGGCTACCAGACCTCGGACGAGACGCTGGCCGCCGCGCGCGACTTCGCCGAGGGGGTCGGCAAGACCTGTGTCGAGGTCAAGCGCGACGTCGCCGGCTTCGTCTCCAACCGGCTCTTCTCGGCGCTGCTGGTCGAGGCGATCAAGCTGGTCGAGTCGGGCGTCATCTCCGCCGCCGACCTGGACACCGTCATGAAGCTCGGCTTCGGGCACGCGATGGGCCCGCTCGCCACCGTCGACCTGACCGGTCTCGACGTCATGCTCAACGCCGCCGGCAACATCTACCGGGACACCCAGGACGAGAAGTTCTTCCCGCCCGAGCTGCTGCAGCGGATGGTCACGGCCGGCGACCTGGGCCGCAAGACCGGCAAGGGCTTCTACAGCTACTGACCGCGTCCGATCATCCGAAAGCCCCGGGGTGCGCTCCGGGGCTTTCGACATTCAAAATCCGATTTGGTACGACGTGAGCCCGGCCCCGTGGCCCTCCGTCGCAAGGCTCCGGCCCACCCCGGGCCGCCCCGGCGACTCGCCCAGGGTCCCGCGGACGCGAGGCTCCGGCCCGGTCCGGGCCGCCACGCGGGCCCCGCTTCCCGGCTGGCACTCACGGCTCCTCCCAGCGCGCAGAACAACCCTCAGTGCCAGCCGGGAGCGCGAGCCCGCGCCGCGACCCGGAGCACAGCGGACCTCGCGTCCCCGGGACCCTGAGCGCGGCGCCCGGGCGGCCCGGGGTGGCCGCAGCCTCGCGACGGAGGGCCACGGGACCGAGGCCGACGCCGTACCAAATGGGGTTAATGGGTTGCGAAGGACAGCGACAGAAAGGTCGCCGCGACCATGCCGCCCAGCAGGGTCAGGCCGATTCCGCCGATGTCCAGCCGCGCGCGCAGCCGGCGATGGGCGAGGAACGCCGCGGCCGGCACCCCGGCGGACGGCGCCAGGATGAAGACCAGCCAGCCCGCCCCGCGGATCAGCAGCCCCCCGAACACCATCTGATGACCGAAAGTGACCAGCCCAGCGGCGACCAGCCCGGCGAGCGTCGAGGCCACCGCGCCGATCACCGGGAGCAGCGCGAGGGACCAGCGCGGCAACGGCCGCCGGCTGCCCGGGCGGATCCGGTCCTCGAGGCGGTCGGCGGCGCGGGCCAGCAGCGCGCGCGGCGACTGCCGGCCGTGCTCGGTGATCATCCCGTCCGGATCGGCATCGGCCGGCCGCCGCTGCGGAAGGACCCGGGGCAGCGCCTCGACCGGCGCCGGGTCCGGCACCTCGCCGAGCGCCCGGACCCGCAGCCCGCGGGCCCGGCGCAGCTGGCTCCAGAGCCGGGCCGCCTCCCGGTCCACGTCCAGGACCTGGGCCGCGGCGGCGCCCGCCCACCGGTCCGCGGCCAGCGCGTCGTTCTCCGCGCGGGCCAGCTCACCGGCCGCGCGGGCGGCGTTGTCCTGATACGCCTGCTCGGCCTCGTCGAGCTCGGCGTCGCGCCGCCGGGTCACCTCGGCCAGGGCGCTCACCATCAACTGGTAGTCGCGGGCGGGCGGCTGCCGGTCACGTGTGGTCACTGTTCACCTCGTACGGGATGATGACTTCGGGTGTGCGGTGCACCGAGCGGTCGAAGAACAACGCCCGCCGGGGCCGTGGATACCAGACCGGCCCCCCGGGTTGGGGATGCAGCGGCGCCAGGTCGGCCCCGTGCACGTCGAGCGCCACCCAGGCGCCGATGGTGTCGAAGCGGGCGCCGATCCCGCCCAGGTCGTCGCGGAGCCGGGGCACCGTGCGCCACCAGCCGAGCACGTGGACCCGCTGTTCCGGGCCCTCGGCCAGCAGCTTCTTCAGCGCCGGGTCGCGGGCCGCGTCCAGGGCGAAGCCGACGACGTAGTGCGGGACGTCGCGCGGGCCCAGGTCGAAGTGGACGTTGCCGGCGTCGTACCAGTCCGCCGACGGCAGCTCGGTGAACAGCCGCGCCGCGGCCGGCACCAGGTCGGTGTCCAGGCAGACCACGCTGAAGTGCGCCGGGCCCTGCGCGGCCAGGCTGAGCGCCGCCGCGGTGAGGACGCTGGCGGCCTCGTCGGCCCGGGTGCCGAGCACCGCGAGGTTGCGTCCGGGCATCCGGCCCAGCCGCAGCCGGGCCGGCTGAGCGGCCACGTCGATGCGCTCGCCGAGCACCGCGCCGGGCGACGACCCGGCCTGCGCGCCGGGCGACGCGGGGGACGGGAGTCGTCCGGACGGCCGCAGGGCGGCCGGCAGCCGGGGCACCGCGTCGCCGTCGAAGAGCCGCGGCTCCTCGCAGCCGGCCGGCCGTTCCTGCCACAGCTTGCGCTGCACCGACCGCCAGGAGTTCCGGTCCCCGGCGTCCGGCAGGCGCACGATCCGGTTCGCGCCGGACATCCCGGACTCGGCGTTCACCACCGCGTGGAAGCGGGGGATGACCGCGGCGGCCAGGTTGTCGTCGGCCAGGATCCGGCGCGCCTTGGGCAGCGCGATCCGGAGGGTGAACTGGGCGATCAGCCCGGCCCGGCCCCACAGCGCCTGGATCCCGGCCACGTCCTGCGACGCGAGCACCAGGTGGATGCCCTGCGAGCGGCCCCGCCGGGCGAGGTCCTCGAGCAGCCCGACCGCCTCGTCGGCGACCGCGTCCCGGCCGTCCAGCAGCACCTGGAACTCGTCGATCACCGCGACGATCCGGGGCCAGTGCCCGCCCGGGTCCTCGGCGCGCAGCTCGGCGAGCTTGCCGGCGTCGAAGCGCTTGGCCGCCTGGGCCCGGACTCGCAGCTCCTCGCCCAGGTGCCGGAGCATGGCCAGGCCGAACTCGCGGTCGCCGTTGACGTTGATGCCGGCCAGCCGCACCTGGGGCAGCCAGCCGGGGTCGCGCGGGCCGGGCACGTACCGGGCGAACGAGACGCCCTCCTTGAAGTCGAGCAGGTAGAGCGCCAGCTCCTCGGGGCCGTACCGGGTGGCCAGCGAGCCGAGCCAGGTGTAGATCAGGTTGGTCTTGCCGGAGCCGGACGGCCCGCCGATCAGCGCGTGCGGCGGGTCGTCGCCGAGCGGCACCTCGACCAGCGTGCCGTCGGTGCTGTCGCCGATCGGCGCGACCAGGCCGTGGATCGAGGACTCCGCCCAGTACTCGGCCGGCTCCAGGTCGGCGAGCCGGGCCGGGTCCGGGCCGGCCCGCATCCGCTCGGCGGTGGTCCGGCAGAACGCGGCGATCCGCTCCGGCGGGGGCGGCGGGTCCAGCCGGATCTCCAGGCTGCCCAGCGACCCACAGGTGGCGGTCTGGTCGCGGACCACGATCCGCTCGACCGTCGGGTCGTCCTCCAGGGCCAGGCCGCGGACCACCAGGTGCACGCCGCAGGCGACCCCGGTCCGCACGATCCGGTCCAGTTGCGCCCGCTGCGCCGGGGTCATCTCGCCCGAGGTGGCCCGGTCGGCGAGCAGCACCACCAGCTTCCACGGTTCGGGGCGCGGCCCGGGCCGGGCGGCGGACAGCTCGGCCAGCGACGGGTACTGCCCGCCCAGCGACTCGTTCACCCGGCAGATGTGGTCGGCCAGATCGTTCAGCAGCGACCCGAGCCCGCCCGGCCCGACGAAGGTCGGGTTCAGCGGCGCGAACGGGGCGAGCGTCCCGCCCAGGTTCTCCGGGTCGTAGACGGTCAGGTGCACGTCGCCGGCCCGGGTGCTGCCCAGCGCCCGCAGCAGCACCCCGGTGATCAGGTCGTCGACCTGCCGGGTCGGCCCGGAGACGTGCAGGTGCACGGCGTCCAGCAGCGGGACCAGGCCGGGCAACGCGGCGGTCTCCTCGAACGTGATCGCGCCGATCCGCAGCAGCCCGGGGCGGCTGCCCGGGTCCGGCTCGCTCGGCGACCACAGCCGCCAGGGCGCGCCGGCCGCGCCGGTGGCGCTGAAGGTGGCCAGGCCGCGCAGGTGCCCGGCGAGCCGGGTGGCCTCGCCGCGGTAGCGCCGCTGCACGTCGTCGCGGGCCGCCTCGCGGGCGGCGGTGAGCTGGCTCAGACAGGTGCTGTACGCGTCCCGGACCAGCCGGCGCCGGTTCTGCGCCTCGCCTCGGGCGGACTCCGCGGCGGCCAGCAACGCCCGCGCCGAGCCCCGGGCCTCGGCGAGTTCCTGCCGGACCACGGCGACCAGCGCGTTGCGGTGACTACCCACGCGACCCCCCGGAATCCATGTGGGGGGATTTTAGCGATTTTCCACCATTATGACGGATTAGGCATTGCGTGTCGTGATCTGTCGCCCGAAAAGGCCTCGGTCCACAGCCGGCCGGCCACCACCATCGCGGCCTCCCGCTGCCACTGCTGCATGGTGTCCCGCGGGACGTTGCGCCGGAACCAGTCGACCGCCATCCGGGCCTCCCGGCTCAGCCCGTCCAGCCGCTGCCGCCGGGCGTACGGATTCAGCCCGAGCACCCCGCAGAACTGCAGGGTGTTGTAGTACCGCCAGTCGTCGGAGGTGCCGAACGCGCCGGCCGGCCGCAGCGCCGACACCGCCTCGCGCAGCACCGCCCGCAGCTCCCGGGCCCGCGCCCGGGGCTGATCGTCCCCGCGCCCGGCGACCCGGCGGGCCACCACCGGCAGATCGGTCAGCGGGCTGCGGGACAGCCGGTTCAGATCGTTGAAGTCGTCCAGCGCGCGCCGGGTCAGCCGCAGGAACTCCGGCTCGCCGACCTCGGCCAGCCGCCGGCGCTCACGCAGGCGCAGCAGCGCGTCCGCGTTCAGGAACAGGGTGGCCCGGTCCTGCCGCAGCCGGTCGTCGCCGGCCAGCGCGACCCGGTCGATCAGCCGGCTCAGCCGCCCGGTCAGCCCGGCCGCGGTCGCGGCCACCGCGAGCGGCACGAACTGCAGCACGGCCACCGTGTCGTCGCCGCGGGTCGCGTACATGGTGAGCATCGCCGGGCCGCCGACCAGCACCAGCACGGCGAAACCGGCGACCACCGAGCGACGCAGGTCCGGCCGGAGCCGTTCGCCGCCGGCCATCGCGTGCGCCACCGCGATCAGATAGCCGAAGACCAGCAGGTCCAGGCCGTTCGCGGCGAGCGCCGGGGCCGGGCCGCCGGTGTCCACCGGGAGCAGCAGCACGGCCAGGCTGCCCGCGTAGAGCACCGCCATCAGGCTCAGCGCCAGCGGGAGGCTGCGCGGCACCACCTGCTCATGGTTGCGCCAGAGCAGGACCAGCGCGCCGACCAGCGGGGTCAGCGCGACCAGTTTCCCGGCGCCGGGCAGCGCCACCACCATCAGCTGGAAGCTCACGCCGAGCACCAGGGCGCCGATGTCGATCGGGCGCCGCTCGGCCGGGGCCAGCGGCAGCAGCGCGACCACACTCCCGGCCCAGGCCAGGGCCGGGAGACAGATCAGGATCTGGGCGGTCCGGGAACCCGGTGCGGTGGTCCAGGTGACCACGGCGACCGCGTACGCGATCAGCCCCGCGCTCGCCCAGCGCAACGCCGGCCGCCCGGGATCCCGGCCGATCAGATAGCCGGCCAGCCACCAGGACAGGACGAAAGCGGGAACGGCGAACGCGGGCACCGGGAGAGTCAACCAAACAGTCGACGCGTTTCGACACCCGCAAGTTTCGCTTCCTTACGGCGCTTGCGGCGCTGGAACACCCACACCGCGCCCCAGACCAGCAGCGCGAGTCCGACGAGGACCAGCACTGGCAGGAGAATTGCCAGTACGGCGAGCAGGACGCTGCTGATGTCCTCGATCGTGCTGGCCACCGGAGCGCCGAAACCGGCCGTGGTGACATTGACCACCGGACGGGCCGCCGCCTTCACCCCGTGCACGCTGAGCGCGATCAGCGTGCCGGTCAGCACCGGAACCCACTGGTGCGAGCTGAAGAACGTGCCGGGGTCGGAGACGGTCACCGTCTGCGACGCGGAGCCGGCGCCGAAGACCAGGCCACCGGCGGTCGGCCGGATGAACGTCTGGACCACGTCGTTCACATGGTCGACGACGGGCACCTTGTCGGCGACCACCTCGATGGCGAGCAGGACCGCCAGGATCAGGATGGTCCAGCCGTTGGTGATCCACGACCAGCTGGACGGCAGGTCGATGGCGTCGGTGTAGCGGGCCAGCAGGGCCATGGTCATCAGGGGGATGTAGGCATTCAGTCCGGCGGATGCCGCTAGACCGGTGCCGGTCAATGCTTCTAACACGGAGTCAGCATGGCACCGGCGTGCGACATTTTCGTTCCGGGGCCGTCGGATAGTGTCGTCCGGTGCGTCTGGTCATCGCGAAATGCTCTGTGGATTACGTCGGGCGGCTCTCCGCCCACCTGCCCCTGGCCACCCGGCTGCTGATGGTGAAAGCGGACGGGTCGGTGTCGATCCATGCCGACGACCGTGCCTACAAGCCGCTGAACTGGATGAGCCCGCCCTGCAAGCTGCAGGAGTCGCCGGGCGTCTGGAAGGTGGTGAACAAGGCCGGTGAGGAGTTGCGGATCACCCTGGAGGAGATCTTCCAGGACTATTCGTACGAGCTGGGCGTGGACCCCGGCCTGGTCAAGGACGGTGTCGAGGCGCACCTGCAGGAGCTGCTCGCCGAGCACCCGGAGACCTTCGGCGAGGGCCACACCCTGGTCCGCCGCGAGTTCATGACCGCGATCGGCCCGGTCGACCTGCTCCTCAAGGACGCCGAGAACGTCTCGGTCGCCGTCGAGGTGAAGCGCCGCGGCGAGATCGACGGCGTCGAGCAGCTCACCCGGTACCTCGAACTGATGAATCGGGACCCGCTGCTCGCCCCGGTCAAGGGCGTCTTCGCGGCGCAGGAGATCAAACCGCAGGCCCGCGTCCTCGCCACCGACCGCGGGATCCGCTGCGTGGTCGTCGACTACGACAAGCTCCGCGGCATGGAGCGCAACGAGCTCACCCTCTTTTAAGATCAACCCCGGTTTCCGGTACGGCGATCGGGCGTTGCGGGCCGTGGGCATACTGCGGCAGTGAAGGTGATCAAAGTCCTCGGTGGTCTCGTCGCGGCGGTGTTCGTGATTCTGGCCGCCGGGGCGGCCTGGCTGCTGTACCGGATCGACTCCTACGACCCGGCGTGGCAGTCCATCGACATCACCGCCCGGGTCCTGGCCCGCCACGTCGATCTGGCGGTGGCGGACATCAGCCCCGGTGAGTACCCGACGGTCGGGTTCGAGAGGCTGACGGCATCGATCGGCAACTACGGCGGGACGGTCCTCGCGTCCCGGGCCGATGAGCACGAGGTCCTGGCCGACCCGTACTCCTGGGTCGACGCCGAGTTCCGCGGTGGGGCGGACGGTCAGACGGACGAGATCAGGTGCGTGCGCTTCGAGCTGCGCTGGGACCATTACAAGTCGACGACCTGGCACCAGATCGACTGCCCCTGACGGCCGGGCGGGGCGGTCCGGGCTGGACGGTCCGGGTGGTCAGGCTTGGAGTTCGACGCGCTCCGGGTCGGTGGTGCCGGCCAGATAGGCGCGGGCGCCGAGCCCGGCCAGCACCGTCTGGAAGAGCAGCAGCGTCCACGTCAGCGGCGTGCCCTGGCCGATAGCGATCACCATCGGGATGCCCAGGATCAGGGCGTCCGGCCCGGCGAACGCGTAGACCAGCGGACCGGTCGAGACCGTGCCCATCGGTGTGTCGAGCGGCAGCATGTCGTTGCGGACGAAGCCGGCCCGCGCCCGGCGGACCGCGGCCAGCCCGCCGGTCACCCCGGCCGGGACGCTGAGCAGGAACCACGGGCCGGCCGGCAGGTCCCCGGCGACCTGCATCAGCACCAGGGCGATCAGTGACCAGGCGAAGGCCAGCGCGACCGGGATCCAGAGCCGCTGGGTCAGGGCCGTGCGGGAGCTCAGGCCGAGCAGCCGGAGCAGCACCGGGTTCCCGGCGTCGGTGTTCACCGTCCGGGTCGTGGTGCCGCCGGCGATCATCGCGCCGAGCAGCACGGCGACCGCGGTGACCCAGGCCGGCGCGGCGCCCAGCAGCAGCGGGACCGGGGTGGCCGCGAGCAGCCACAGCAGCCGGGGCACGCGCCGCCGCAGCATCAGGAAGTCCTGACCGGTGAGGACCGGGAGCCGGGCCGGCGGGCGGGTGCTGGTGAGCCGGCGCCGGGCCCAGTAGCGGCGGGCCACCATGTCGGTGACGAACGACGGCTCCATCCCGAACGCGGTGTCGAAGATGGTTCCGGTGGTCTTCGCGGCGTCCAGGATGCGGTCGTCCGGGGTGCGGGCCAGATTCCGTACGATCAATGCCGTCCCGGCGCCGACCACGACCGCGAGGGCCCCGGCCACGGTGACCAGCGACGGCCCGGACGGCCACCCGTCGATCGCGGGCCGGTCGCCGCCCGCCAGGTTGTCGACGATCAGCAGGAGCAGCCCGGCGGCCGCGACCAGCGTCGCCACCCGGTCGGTGGCGGTGGCCCAGCCGCCGGCCCGCTGCGCCACCACGGCGATCATCAGCAGGCCCACGCCGAGCAGCGCCCCGGTGGCGATCAGTGGCCCGGCGAGGTGGTGCGGCGCGGTGTGCCCGGCGATCCCGGTGGCGATGACCGCGGCGGCGCCGGCGGCGGTGAGCGCGGCCAGCCGGAGCGACGGCAGCAGCAGGCGGCGGCGGCTCACCGGCGCGGTGAGCAGGAAGTACGCCGCCGGGCGGCCGAGCGTGACCGGCCCGACCGCGCGCATGATCTTCAGCAGCAGGGCGACGCCGAGCAGGCTCAGCGCGAGGGCCGGCAGCGTGCCCAGGTCGGGTGCGGACGGCCAGAAGATCTTGGCGAGCTGCCGGTGGGTCATCGCGCCGACGACCGCGATCAGCAGCGCCGCGAAGTAGAGGTTGCCCAGCGTCGCGCCGCGCTCCCGATGGGACACCTGGCGCTGGTGGATCCAGCGGCGGACCGGCCGCAGCGGCACGATGACGGTCATCGGGTCAGCGACTCCATCGTGGTCAGCTCCGCGCCGGAGGCGACCGCGAACTTGTCGTCGTGGCTGGCCATCAGCAGCGAGCCGCCACCGGCCTGGTAGTCGACGAGCATCGCGGCGACCGCGGCCCGGCCCTCCGGGTCCAGCCGCTGCTCCGGCTCGTCCAGGATCAGCAGCGAGCTCGGCCGCAGCAGCGCCAGCGCCAGGGTGAGCCGCTGCTTCTGCCCGGAGGAGAGCGACGGCGGGATCGCGTCGGCGTGCCCGGCCAGCCCGAACCGTTCCAGGGCCTCGTCGGCGCCGGCCTCGTCCGGGTCCTGCCCGTGCGCGCGGCAGATCAGCTCGGCGTGCTCGCGGGTGGTGAGCCCGGGGTACCAGGTCGGCGGCTCCACGGTGGTGACCACCGCGGCCCAGAACTCCGGGCTGGAGCCGGGCGCGGCGCCGAAGATCCGGATCCGGCCCTCGTCCGGCCGCTGCAGGCCGCTGACGCAGCGCAGCAGGGTGGACTTGCCGATGCCGTTCTCACCGGTCACGCAGACGCCGGTGCCGGCCGGGACGGTCAGCGCGACCCCGGCCAGGACCGGTGTCGAGCCGTAGCTCACCGTGAGATCGCTTACCTCAACCGCTGGGTGGTCAGCCACCTCGACAGACTAGGGCTTGCGTCCGTAGAGCAGTCGCAGGGCCTTGATGATCTGCTTGACCTGGGCCGGGGTGCGCTCGAAGGTCATCGCGGGGAGCAGCGACTTCGCGCGGCGCACGGTGATCGCCTTGGGCCGGGCGAACTCGCGCAGCCCGTCCTCGCCGTGGATCCGGCCGAACCCGGACTCGCCGACCCCGCCGAACGGCAGGTTCCCCATCCCGACGAAGGTCAGCGTGCCGTTGACGGCGACCATGCCGGTGCGCATCCGGCGGGCGATCCGGATCGCGTCCTTCTTGCCGAAGACCGCGCCGCCCAGGCCGTACGGCGAATCGTTGGTCTTCTGAATGGCCTCTTCCGCGTCCCGGACCTTGGTGATGGTCAGCGTCGGCCCGAACGTCTCGTCGCGGATCTCCGACGAGTTCGCCGGGACGTCGACCAGGACCGTCGGCGAGACGTAGGGCGGGCTCACCGCGTCCGCCCCGCCGAGCACCGCCCGGCCGCCCTTGGCCAGCGCGTCCTCGATGTGGTCGCGGATGATCTCGAGCTGCTTCGGCATGGTGATCGGGCCGATCTCCTCGCCGGTGCGCAGCTTCCCGGCCTTCTCCACGACCGCCGCGACGAACCGGTCGTAGACCGGCTCGACGACATACGCCCGCTCGATCCCGATGCAGGTCTGACCGGCATTGGTCATCGCGCCCCAGACCGCGGCCTCGGCCGCCGCCCGCACGTCCGCGTCGGCGTCCACGATCAGCGCGTCCTTGCCGCCGGCCTCGATCACCACCGGGATCAGGTTCTCCGCGCAGGCGGCCATCACCTTCTTGCCGGTGGCGGTGGAGCCGGTGAAGGCGACCTTGCCGACCCCGGCGCGGCACAGCGCGCCGCCGACGTCGCCCAGCCCGTGCACCGCCTGCAGGACCGGGTGCTCCGGCACGATCTCGGCGAACGAGTCGACCAGCCACTGGCCGACGACCGGCGTGTACTCACTGGGCTTGAAGACGATCGCGTTGCCGGCCGCGAGCGCCCCGGAGATCGGGCCGATCGGGGTGACGATCGGATAGTTCCACGGGCCGATCACGCCGATCACGCCGAACGGCTGGTACTCCAGGTGGCCGACGTGCTCGGCGAGCAGCAGGCGGGTGCGCATCCGGCGCGGGCCGAGGACCCGCTTGGCGTGCCGGGCGGCCCAGTCCAGGTGCTCGACGGCGGCGGTGATCTCGATGATCCCGTCGTTCAGCGGCTTGCCGGTCTCCAGCCGGGTCAGCTCGGCGAGCTCCTCGATCCGCTCGACCAGCAGCGTGCGCCAGCGCAGCAGCCGGGTCTTGCGCCCCTCCCAGCCGAGCGACTGCCACCAGACGGCGGCCTCGCGGGCGCGGTCGACGGCGGCGATCACCGATTTCTCGTCGGCGGCCGGCACCCGACCCGCCTCCGCGCCGGTGGCCGGGTTCGTGGAGATCAGCTGGCCGTCCTCGATCACGGGCAGGCCGGGAGCGTGCGTCGCCGTCATGTCCGGAGTCTAGGCCGAATGTTACCGGCGAGTCACTACGTACGATTAACCTTGTGAGCCCCCGCCGCAATCACCCCCGCCGCCGGCCGTCCGACGAGACTCCGCCGCCGCAGCCGGATCGTCCCGGCATCACCGAGCAGCGCGTCCAGCAATGGCAGGACGGCGAGTGGATGGTGCGCAACATCTTCGGGGCGGCGGCCACCAAGACCTACCTGTGCCCCGGTTGCATGCAGGACGTCCGGCCCGGGGTGGCGCACATCGTGGCCTGGCCGGCCGACGACCTCGGCGACGGGGCGGACCGGCGGCACTGGCACACCGGTTGCTGGCGCGCCCGTGCCCGACGTGGCCCCGGGGTGGAGCGGTCGAGAAACGCCCCCAGGTATGGGTAACACTTCCTCCATGAGCAATCAGATCCGCGCCAACTCGATCCTGCCCGCCAAACGCGAGGACATCGAGTTGCACACCGCGGACGGCGTCACCCTCGTCGGTGAGCTGGCCGTGCCGCTGGACCGGCCGCCGGTGGCCACCCTGGTCTGCCTGCACCCGCTGCCCACGCACGGCGGGATGATGGACAGCCACGTGTTCCGCAAGGCCGCCTGGCGGCTGCCGGCGCTGGCCGGGCTCGCCGTGCTGCGCTTCAACACCCGCGGCACCGGCAGCGTGCGCGGCACCAGCGGCGGCGAGTTCTCCGCAGGTGACGCCGAGCGGTTCGACGTGGCCGCCGCGATCGAGTTCGCCGAGTTCGCCGACCTGCCGGACATCTGGCTCGTCGGCTGGTCCTTCGGCACCGACCTGACCCTGATGTACGGCCTGGAGCCGGCGGTCACCGGCGCCGTCCTGCTCTCCCCGCCGCTGCGGTTCTCCCAGCCGGAGCACCTGGCCGCGTGGGCCGCCGACGGGAAGCCGCTGACCGCGCTGATCCCCGAGCACGACGACTACCTGCGGCCGGCCGAGGCGATCGAGCGGTTCGCGGCGATCCCGCAGGCCGAGGTCGTCCCGATGCCCGGCGCCAAGCACCTGTGGGTCGGCGACGCGGAGAACGTGCTGGACCGGATCGTGGCGCGGGTCGCGCCGGGCGTGCCGACGCCGCTGCCGCGCACCTGGGACGGGCCGATGGAGACCGGCGACATGAACGCCTACGCGAATCGCACGGTGGCGGCCTTCGCCGACGTCGAGGTTCCCCAACCCCTCAAAGACTGATTTCCCGTACGGCGCGAGCCCGCGGCCACTCCGGCCCCGGCCGCGCCGCTCGGCCGGGGAGGGGCGGCGCGAGGCGGCGGCCACTCGAGGTCCGCGGCGCGGCCGGCGGGCGTCGCGGGCGGGGGTGGCGGCGGGACCGGGCTGACGCCGTACCGGAAACCGGTTTTGATCTTGATTTAACGCTGGTCCATGCTCGGGACCAGGACCTCTCGCATGATCAGCTGGATGGCGGCGACCATCGGGATGGCGACCAGCGCGCCGACCACGCCGAACAGCGCGACCCCGAGCAACGCCGCCACCACCGCGGCGACATCGCTGACCTTGACCGAGCGGCGCATCACGCCCGGATAGATCAGGTAGTTCTCGATCTGCTGGTAGACGATGAAGAAGATGATGCAGATCACCCCGTCGGTGACCGACGAGGCCAGCCCGACCAGGCTGACGATGACCGCGCCGATGGTCGCGCCGATCTGCGGGATCAGGTCGCAGACCGCGACGACCACGGCCAGCGCGAACGGGTACGGCAGCCCGAGCAGCATCGCCGCCACGAACGTGCTCAGGCCGGCCAGCACCGCGATCGAGATGGCGCCGACCATGTACGCCCCGACCTTGGTCAGGATCTCGTCGGTGAGCAGCCGCACCCGGTCCCGGCGCGAGGACGGGACCAGCGAGTACCCGGCCTCCTTGAGCCGCTCGAACGAGGCCATGAAGTAGATCGTCAGCACCAGCACGGTCAGGACGTTGAAGATCGTCCCGAAGATCAGCTTGGCGCCGCCGACCACCCCGCCCAGCGCGTTCCCGATCGTGCCCGCGTTCACCGCGCTCTGCACCTTGTTCACGATGTCGTAGCGCTGCACCAGCTCGTTGACCGTCTCGCTGCGGCGCAGGTCGTCGATGGTCGCCGGGGCGTTGTTGATCAGCTCGGTGGTCTGCGTCACCAGCGGCGGGATCAGCGCGACGATGCCGCCGGCCAGCAGCGCCACCACCAGCAGCGCGACGATCGTCACGGCCAGCCCGCGGGGCAGCCCCCAGCGGCGCAACCGGACCACGGCCGGGTTCAGCCCGATCGCCAGGAACAGCGCGATGAAGATCAGGACCAGGATCGAGGCGGCGTTGCGGACGCCCAGGAAGAGGGCGTACGCCACGATCACGCCCAGTCCGAAGAGGAAGCCGAACAGGAACGGGCTGCGCCGGTTCAGCGGCTGGCCGGGCGCGCCGAAACGACTCTTGCCGACCGGCCCCTCCGGCTCGGTGACCGCCGCCGGGGCCGGCTCGGTGGCCGCCGCCGGAACCTGGTCCGGCTCCGGCACCGGCTCGGCGGCCGGGGCCTCCACGGGCTCGGATGACATGCGGGGACCTCCACAGCGGACGACGAGCCTCCGGAGGCTATCGCCGCGGTGCAAGGGCCGCCAATCGACGGATGGCGGCCCTCGTGGTCACTCAGCGTCCGCGGGGACCCGGCTCGCCTGGGGCACGGTCACCTTCGCCGAGGCGGTCACCTTGGCGGGCTGCGCCGCCGGCTTCTCCGCCTTGTCGTTCTTCTCGTTCTTCTCCGCGACGGTGAGCGGGGCCTTGTCGGCGGTGGCGGGTTTGTGGTCCGCCTCGTGGTCCTCGGCCGGGGACGCGGCGGCGGCCAGCACCGCGGCGGCGGCCAGCTCGGCCACCCGCTTCGCCTCCAGCTGCACCTGGCGGCGGACGTCGGTGGCGTGCCGCTCGGCGGCCTCGCCGGCCCGCTGCGCGCTCTCCACCCGCTGCAGCTCGCTCTCCAGCTGCTTGCGGGCCTCGTCCAGCCGCTGCTCGACCAGCTCGGTCTCCTTCTCCGCGGTCCGCGCGTGGTCCTGCGCGGTGGCCAGGCGGCGCTCGGACTCGGCGACCTTGGCCTGGGCGGCCTCCAGCTCACGGCCGGCCTGGCCGATCTTCTCCTGCTGGGTGGAGAGCTCCTTGCGGGTGGCGGTGGCCTGCTCGTCGGAGCGGCGGAGCACCTCCTCCGCGTACTTGTCGGCCTCGCTGCGCAGGTCGGCGCACTGCTTCTCGACGCCGGCGCGCATCTGGCCCATCTCCTCGATCACCGCGTGCCGGCGCAGCGCCAGCTCGTGCTCGACGGCGGCCTTCAGGTCGGACTGCTCGCGCTCGGCGTCCGTCCGGCGGGTGGTGATCTCCTGGTTGGTCTTCTCGCGCAGCGCCTTCAGCTCCTGCTCGGCCTGCACCCGGGTGGACTGGACGTAGCCGTCCACCTCGGCGCGGGCCCGCTGGGCCTCGCTCGCCGCCTTGTCACCCAGGTGCTGCGCCTCGGCCCGGGCGCGGGCCAGCATGGCCTCGCTCTCGGTCCGGATCTGCTCGGCGGTCTGCCGGGCGGTGGCGACCGCCTTGTCCGCGGCGGTGCGCTTGATCGTGTCGGACTTCTCCTCCTCGGCGCGGCGGGCGGCGAGTGCGACCTCGAAGTCCCGCACCGCGTCGTGGGCGTGCGCCTCGGCCTCGGCCCGGATCCGCTCCGCCTCGGCGAGCCGGCCGGCGATGTCGTCGGTGGCCGAGGCCTTGATCACCTCGGCCTGCTCCTCGGCGAGGACCAGGATCTGCTCGACCCGGTGCCCGAGGTGCCGGAAGGAGACCTCGCCCGAGACGCCGTTGTTGCGGCGGGCCTGAGTGATCTCCTGCTGGAGCCGTTCGATCTGCGCGGCCATCGCCTGGATCTGCGAATACGCCTGCTCACGCTCGGCGGCCAGCGCGGCGATCTCGTTCTCGGCGCGGGCGACGTATCTCTCGACCTGCTTCCGCTCATAACCTCGCAGAGCGGTCTCGAAGCTCGGCTCGGTGGCCGAGTCTCCGCCAAGGCCGAAGATTTCACCGCCGTGCGACATGCTGTCCATCCTCACATACGCCTAGTCCTACGGCATGTCGTTACACACCGGCTTGAGCGGGACTATGCGGAGTAGTTACGAATTGTCCGACCAGGTGCCGTGCGGAACCCAGGCTACGCGCCGAAACGAGACAGGCCGCACCGGAGAAACTCCGGAACGGCCCGCGTCACAAAAGCCGCCGACCGGTCTCACCGTTGCGTACTCGCGAGGAGTCCGCAACCGGAGAGACCGGGACGGAGGGTTACGAATTCGTCTTGGCAGCCACCGGCTCGTCGCCGGTCTCGGTCTCGGCCGACGGGGCCGGCTGGCCCGGCTTCGGGGCCGTGGCCTGCTGCGGAGCGGCGGCAGCGGCCACCGCTGCGGCAGCCGCGGGAGCCGCCGCGGCAGCGCCCACACCGGGCACCAGACCCGAAAGGCCGGAGAGCATCTGCCCCAGCTGGTTGGTGACCGCGTCCTTCTGGCGGGTGAGGTCCTCGACCTCGCGGCGGGCGGCCTGGGTGGTCAGCTCGGCCTCGGTGCGCGACTCGCTGAGCAGACGGTTGGCCTCGGACCGGGCCTCGGAGACGGTCTTCTCGGCGAGGGCGCGGGCCTTCTCCACCGCCTCGGCGGCGCTGCGCTCGGACTCGATGCGGCGGCTCTCGGCGCGCTGCTCGATCTCCTTGGCGCGGTCCTCCGCGGCGCGGGCCCGCTCCTCACCCTCGGACACCATCTTCTGGGTGGCCTGGAGCTGGGCGGCGTGCCGCTGCGACTCCTCGGTCTCGGCCTTCTCCCGGCGCTCGGCGATCTCCAGGGCCAGGGCCTGCAGGTCCTTGTCGCGCTTGTCCCGGGCGTCGGCGAGCATCTTGGTGGCCTCGGCGCGCTTCTCCTCGGCCTCGCGGCCGGCCTTCGCCCGGGCCTGGGTGATCTCCCGCTCGGCGGTGGCGCGCAGCGAGGAGACCTCGCGCTCGACGGTCGACTTGAGCTCGGCGACCTCGTGCGCGGTGACCGTACGCAGCTGCTTGGTCTCGCGGTCGGCGTCCGACCGGAGCGTGTCGGCCTCGCGGCGGGCCTGGACCCGGGCCTCGGCGGCCTCGCGCTCGGCGTGCGTGCGGACCTGACCGGCCTCGCGCTCGGCGGTCGCCTTCATCGCGGCGGCCTCGGCCCGCGCCTTGTCGGTGATCTCCCGGGCCTCGAGCCGTGCGGCGGAGAGGATGCCCTCGCTCTCCCGCTTGGCTTCGCCCCGGTGGTCGTTGGCCTGCTCCTCGGCGAGCCGCAGGATCTGCTCGACCCGGGTGCCCAGCCCGGAGAGCGTCGGCCGGTTGTTCTCCTCGAGCAGCTTGTTGCTGTCGGCGAGCTTCTGCTCGAGCACGTTCAGCCGCTGCTCGGCCTGGCGCAGGCGGCGCTGGGCGTCGTTCATCCGCTGCTCGGCCTCGCCGCGGGCCTGATAGGCCTGGTTCAGCGCGGCCAGCAGCCGGCCGATGTGGCCGTCGACCTGCTGGCGGTCGTAACCACGCAGGACGACGGTGAAGTCGTGCTGGGTATTCGCGGTTTCGAAGAAGTCCACGGACTGATCCTGCTGCTGGGGCATTGCGCCATCCTGGCGAGAAGGGGGCGGACATGCAAGGGCGAAGTGACTCTCGAACCCCAATGTAGATCAGCTTTGAGCTGGTGCGCGGGCGGGTGCCGGGCCGTTCGGAGGACGACAGTCACTCACCGGAGGAGCCCGGCGCCCTCCCGCCGCCACCTGCTGACTCGGGGCTTCGGGTGATCGGGCCCCGGCCGATGGGGTCGTCGGACCTGCTCAATGGCACCGATCCTGCCAGGTGGCCGGGCTCACGTCAGGCTGAATCACCCGGGAGACGTACCACCCCGGCCGGCTCGACCAGCTCGACCAGCACCCCGCCGGCGTCCTTCGGGTGGACGAAATTGATCCTCGACCCGGCCGTTCCGCGCTTCGGGGTGTCGTAGAGCAGCCGCATCCCGCGGGCCCGCAGGGCGGCCGAGGCGACCTCCACGTCGGCCACCGTGTAGGCGAGTTGCTGCAGGCCGGGCCCGCTGCGGTCGAGGAACTTGGCGATCGCCGAGTCGGGCCGGGCGGGGGCGAGCAGTTGGAGCCGCGGGCCGGTGCCGTCACCGACGGTGAGCATCGCCTCCCGGACACCCTGTTCGTCATTGGCCTCTTGGTGCACACACCGCAAACCGAAGTTTTCCTCGTAAAACCGGATCGCCTCGTCCAAGTCGGGAACAGCTATGCCGACATGGTCGATCCGGAGCAATTCGACGCCGGCGAGTGTGACATTCTCGAAATGGCCGGTACTCGATGTGTCCTCTGTCATGCCACTAGTCTCGACCTGACTCATCGTTAAGCCCGGCCCGGGTGACCCACCACACCCCGCCGACGCAGATCGGACGTGACCCATGACCAGCTCCGTGATCATCAGTGGCGCCCGGACCCCGATGGGCCGGCTGCTCGGGAACCTCAAGCACCTGAGCGGTACGGCCCTCGGCGCGCACGCCATCGCCGCCGCCCTGGAGCGTGCCGGCGTCGCCCCCGACCAGGTGCAGTACGTGATCATGGGCCAGGTCCTGCAGGCCGGCGCCGGTCAGATCACCGCCCGTCAGGCGGCGGTCGGGGCCGGCATCCCGATGAGCGTCCCGGCGGTCACCGTCAACAAGGTGTGCCTCTCCGGCCTGGACGCGATCGCCCTGGCCGACCAGCTGATCCGGGCCGGCGAGTTCGACATCGTGGTGGCCGGCGGCATGGAGTCGATGACCAACGCCCCGCACCTGCTGATGGACCAGCGCCGTGGCACCAAGTTCGGCGACACCGTGGTCAAGGACCACATGGCGCTGGACGGGCTGACCGACCCGTGGGCCGGCGTCTCGATGGGCGCGACCACCGAGGAGTCCGGCGTCCGGCTGAACATCAGCCGCGCCGAGCAGGACGCGTTCGCCGCGCTCAGCCACCAGCGGGCCGCCGCCGCGCAGCGCGAGGGCCGGTTCGCCGAGGAGATCGCGCCGCTGCCGTCCGGTGACCGGAAGGCGCCCGGCCCGATCGACACCGACGAGGGCGTCCGGCCGGACACCACCGCCGAGTCGCTGGCCAAGCTGCGCCCGGCGTTCAGTCCGGAGGGCACCATCACCGCGGCCACCGCCTCGCCGATCTCCGACGGCGCCGCCGCCGTCGTGGTGATGAGCCGGGCCAAGGCCGAGGAGCTCGGGCTCACCTGGCTCGCCGAGATCACCGCCCACGGCAACGTGGCCGGGCCGGACAGCTCGCTGCAGTCCCAGCCGGCCAACGCCATCCGGCACGCGCTGGACAAGGCCCGGCTGACCGTCGAGGACCTCGACCTGATCGAGATCAACGAGGCGTTCGCGCAGGTGGCGATCCAGTCGATGCGTGAGTTGAAGGTCGACGAGAGCAAGGTCAACGTGAACGGCGGGGCGATCGCCCTCGGGCACCCGATCGGCATGTCCGGCGCCCGGCTGGTGCTCACCCTGGCGCTGGAGCTCAAGCGCCGTGGCGGCGGCACCGGGGCGGCCTCGCTCTGCGGCGGCGGTGGTCAGGGCGACGCGCTGATCATCAAGGTCCCGGCCGCCTGACCCCCAGCTCAGCCGATCGTCCGGCCGCCGTCCGCGTGGTCGGTCGACCGGCTGAGCTCGCTCCACGCGTCCAGGTCGTCCCGCACCCGCTGCCGGCCGGCCGCGACCAGCCGCAGCGCGTCCGAGCCGAGCAGCACGTGCACCGGCGGCTTCGCCGCCGCGACCAGGGCGAGAATCGCGTCACCGGCCTTGTCCGGGTCGCCGACCTGGTGCCCGCTGTTGGCCGCCCGCCGGGCCCGGACCGGCTCGAACACCTCGTCGTAGTCGGGGACGCTGCGGCCGGCCCGGACCATCGAGCGGCCGGCCCACTCGGTGCGGAACCCGCCCGGCGCCACCGCGGTCACGTGCACGCCGAACCCGGCCACCTCCTGCGCCAGCGAGTCGACGATGCCCTCCAGGGCGTACTTGCTGCCGTGGTAGAAGGAGACGCCGGGGAACGTGGTCATCCCGCCCATCGACGTGATCACCAGGATGCTTCCGCTCCGCCGCTCCCGCATGCCGGGCAGCACCGCCTTCATGGTGGCCACCGCGCCGAACACGTTCACCTCGAACTGCCGGCGCAGGTCGGCCATCGAGGACTCCTCGAAGGTGCCCTCGTGGCCGTACCCGGCGTTGACCACCAGCACGTCGATCGGCCCCAGGTCGGCCTCGACCCGCGCGACGACCGGCCCGATCCGGTCCTCCTCGGTCACGTCGAGCAGGTAGCCGCGGGCGCCCCCGGTCTCGAAGGCCACCCGGTCGGCCTCGGTCCGCACGGTCCCGGCGACCCGGTGCCCGGCCGCCAGCGCCCGCCGGGCGATCGCGGCGCCGAGGCCGGAGCTGACACCGGTGACGAGAAACGTCTTGCTCATGGTGATGGTGTTCCTTCCACGGAGAGGGGCGCGGTCGCGCCCCAGCTGGCGAGCAGGCGCAGGCGCTCGGAGCTGACCGAGCCGCGCGGCGCCGTGTAGACGAGCAGGGTGTGTCCCGGATCGGCGAGCGGCCGCAGCACCTCGTAGCCGAGCTCGAGGTCGCCGACCACCGGGTGCCGGATCCGTTTGATCCCGGTGGTCCGCTCGTGCACCCGGTTCTCGCCCCACCAGCGGGCGAAGTCCGGGCTGGCGGCGGTCAGCTCGGCGACCAGTGCGGCTACCCGCCGGTTGTGCGGCTCGGCGCCGGCGGTGACCCGCAGCACCCGCGCGTGCTCCCGGGCGACCTGCTCCCAGTCCACCCAGACGTCGCGCGCGGCCGGATCCAGCAGCGTCCAGCGGGCCATGTTCCGCTCCCGCCGGGGCAACGCGGCAACCTGCGGGAAGACCAGCTTCCAGAGGGCGTTGCCGTCGACGATGTCCAGGCCGGCGTCGCGGACGTAGGCCGGGGACAGCTCCATCGCCTCGATCATCTGCCGCAGCGCGGGGCGGACCCGCGCGGCCGGCGCCGGGCCGGTGGCGGTGGGAGCCGGCCGGGCCAGGTCGATCAGGTGCCGCCGCTCCAGGTCGTCGAGCCGCAGCCCGTCGGCCAGCGCGTGCAGCACCTGGTCCGAGGGGTGCACGGCGCGCCCCTGCTCCAGGCGGGTGTAGTACTCCACGCTGACGCCGGCCAGCTGGGCCACCTCGGAGCGGCGCAGGCCGGTCACCCGGCGGGTCGCACCGCCGGCCGGCAGGCCGACGTCGTCGATGGTCAGGGCCGCGCGCCGGGACCTGAGGAAGTCGCCGAGTTGCCGGTTGAGCGCCATGCCCCCAATCCTCCCGGCGGAGCCGGCCGGATCAAGGGCGAAGCTATCCCTGTCAGGGCCAGTCTGATCAGCCGGCGAACCGGGCCATGGTCTCCTGGATCATGGCCCAGTCCCAGGTCAGCGTGCCGTTGTCGAGGTCGGTGACGACGCCGCGGAGCCAGGCCAGCTCGGCGCGGAGCATGGCGGCCCGGTACTCGTCCTCGATCAGGAACAGCCGGGGCAGGCCGGGCGGGGCCTGGGCGTCGATCGCGGCCACCCGCTCGGCCAGCGTCTCGACCCGGCGGTTCAGCAGCTCCCGGGTCTCCACCGGGCTGAGCAGGGCGAGAAACGCCAGCGCGACCGGGAACTCGGGGAACTCCCGGGCCGGCGCCGGCAGCATCTCCAGCAGCCAGCGGCGCAGCGTGGCCGAGCCCTCCTCGGTGACCTCGTAGACGGTCCGTTCCGGCCGCCCGGCCTCCCGGCTGGTCTCGCCGGCGCGCGCCAGACCGTCCCGCACCAGGCGGTCCAGCGCCTGGTAGACGCTGTTGCGCTGGGCCACGTTGACCAGTTGGTCCTGCCCGCGCTCCTTGATCACCTGCTGCATCCGGTACGGGTGCATCGGCGCCTCCACCAGCAGCGCCAGCAGCAGCATCGCAAGTGGGGAGCGCTTCATGCCAAGCAGCCTACGATCTCTTGACGGACCATAGTCATTCTATGGATAGTCATTCTATGACTAAAACAGCTGCCGTGATCGGTGGTGGCGTCGCCGGCACCGCCGCGGCCATCGCCCTGCAGAGCGCCGGGTTCGACCCGGTCGTCTACGAACGTCACGAGCGCGGGGTCGCCGACGAGCGCGGCGCGTTCCTCACCGTCGCGGTGAACGGGCTCAACGCGCTCCGCTCGCTCGGCCTCGACCCGGCGAAGGTGCTGGCCCGGGGCTTCCCGACGGCGACGATGGGGCTCTACGGCGCGGCCGGCCGGCTGCTCGTCGAGCTGCCGCTGGGCGGGCCGGACGCGGACGGGACGGTGACCACCACGATCCGCCGGTCGGATCTCTACGCCGCGCTGCGGGCCGAGGCCGAGGCGCGGGGCGTTCCGGTCGTCTACGGCGCGGCGCTGACCGGGGCGGTCACCGGGCCGGACGCGGTCGAGGCGGAGTTCGCCGACGGGCGACGGGTGCGGGCGGATCTGCTGGTCGGGGCGGACGGGCTGCGATCCCGTACCCGCAAGGCTCTTGATCCCGGCGCGAGCGAACCGCACTACCTCGGGTTGCTCAATGCCGGCGGGTTCACCGCCGGCCCGGTGGACGGGCCGCCGGCGGGGGTGATGCGGATGTCGTTCGGCCGCCGGGCGTTCTTCGGCTGGGCGACCGCGCCGGACGGCTCGGTCTGGTGGTTCGCGAACCCGCCGAGCAAGCGGCCGGTCGACCCCGCCTCGTTCACCGCCGAGTCCTGGAAGGCGCACCTGATCGAGCTCTTCGCCGGGGAGCCGGCCGCGGCGATCGTCCGGGCCAGCGACGAGGTGGTCGGGCCGTGGAACACCGAGGACCTCGGGCCGGTCCGGATCTGGCACGACGACCGGATCGTGCTGATCGGCGACGCCGCGCACGCGATGGCGCCGACCAGCGGACAGGGCGCCTCGCAGGCCCTGGAGGACGCGGTCGTCCTCGGTCACAGCCTGCGGCAAAATCCCGAGATCAAAACCGGATTGCTGGCGTACGAGGGGAGCCGGCGGCCGCGCGTCGAGAAGGTCGCCGCCTACGGCCGTCGCGGCAACAGCGGCAAGGTGGCCGGCCCGGTCGGCGCCGCGATCCGGGACGCCATGATGCCCGTGGTCTTCCGGCTGCTGATGCGCAAGGGCAACCCGCAGGCCTGGATCCTGGACCACCGCCTGCCGCCGCTCCGGCCGGCGTGATCCCGCCCGCACCCCGGCAGAGTGGCGGACTCTGCCGGGGCGGTGGGGATGGAAGGGTTCGGCTCGACTTTGCCGCCTCCGCCCACCCGCCGATAGTGGGGAAAACCCTTGTCATGCAGCACTCCGGTGCGCCGCCGGGACGGGTGTGCGATGTGGGGTGTAAAGCGGCAGGTGGCGACTGGGCGGACGGCAGCACTGTGACGGGCGATATCGCCCCGGCGGCGGCGGCGCGAACAGGGTGGACAGCGTGCGAGACTTGGTAACCATGAGCGACCCACGGACCACTCCGTCGATCTTCACCCGCGGCGCGGTCGATCTCAGCGCGCTGCGTACGCCGGCGCCGGCCAAACCGGCCGCGCCGAGCCGTCCCGCCGACTCCGGCGACGCCCCGTCCGGCGACCTTCCCGGCACGCTGCCGGGCCTGGCCCCGGAGACCATCGTCGACATCACCGAGGCCAATTTCGAGAGCACCGTCCTGGAGCGGTCGCTCACCACTCCGGTGGTCCTGGACTTCTGGGCCGACTGGTGCGGGCCGTGCAAGCAGCTCTCCCCGGTGCTGGAGAAACTGGCCGTCGAGGCCCAGGGCGCCTGGGTGCTCGGCAAGGTCGATGTGGACGCGAACCCGCGGCTCGCCCAGGCGTTCCGGGTGCAGGGCATTCCGATGGTGCTCGCGGTGATCGGGGGCCAGCCGGTCGAGGGCTTCACCGGCGTGCTCCCCGAGGTGCAGGTCAAGCAGTACATCGACGCGGTGCTGAAGGCGGCCGGGGTCAACTCCGGCGCGGCCGCGGTGGAGGACCCGCGGCTCGACGCC
This sequence comes from Actinoplanes sp. L3-i22, assembly GCF_019704555.1. Classification (NCBI taxonomy): domain Bacteria; kingdom Bacillati; phylum Actinomycetota; class Actinomycetes; order Micromonosporales; family Micromonosporaceae; genus Actinoplanes; species Actinoplanes sp. L3-i22. Next base: position 10,918,631 of record NZ_AP024745.1, on the reverse strand, counting down.
GCCGACGACGCGCTGATGGTCGGTGACCTGGACGCGGCCGAGGCGGCGTACAAGAAGATCCTGGCCGAGTCGCCGGCCGACGCGGCCGCCGAGGCCGGCCTCGCGCAGGTCGAGCTGTACCGGCGGATCGGTGGGCAGGACCCGGCCGAGGTGCTGGCCCGGGCCGACGCCGACCCCGCCGACGTCGAGGCGCAGCGGCTCGCCGCCGACATCGAGGTGCTCAGCGGTCAGGCCGCCGACGCATATGCGCGACTGGTCGCTCTGGTCAAGCGGAGCAGCGGAGAGGATCGTGACGTGGTGCGCAAGCATCTGCTGTCGCTGTTCTCCGTCGCCGGGCCGGACGACCCGGCGGTGGCCGGCGCCCGCAGGGCACTGGCGAGCGCACTCTTCTAGATCCCACAGCATCGAGAAAAGCGGGAGGGCGTCGTGCGACGCATCGCCGTTCTGGACGCGCCGTCCAATCTCGGCCTGCGCCCGCCGACGCCGACGTCGGTGCCGGGCTGCGCCAAGGCGCCCGGCGCCCTCCGCGACCACGGCCTGCTGACCCGGCTCGCCGCCCGGGACGCCGGCTGCCTCACCCCGCCGCGGTACGACCCGGGCGACTGGCGGCCCGGCGACGGGGTGGCGCACGCGGCCGAGATCGCCGCGTACTCCCGGGCGCTGGCCGACCGGATCGGCGCGATCATCGACGGCGGCGAGTTCCCGGTGGTGCTCGGCGGGGACTGCTCCATCCTGATCGGCTCCGGCCTGGCCATGCACCGGCTCGGCGAGGCGGTCGGCGGGCGGATCGGGCTGGTCTTCGTGGACGGTCACTCCGACTTCCGGCACCCCGGCAACGCGTCGTACGTCGGCGCGGCCGCCGGGGAGGACCTGGCCCTGGTCACCGGCCGCGGGCAGGCGAACCTGGCGGCGATCGAGAGTCGCCGGCCGTACTTCCGGGACGTCGACGTGGTGGTGCTCGGCATCCGGGCGCAGGACGAGTACCGGCTGGACCTGCAGGCCGCCGGGATAATCACCCGGCCGGTGCCGATCCTGCGGGCCGAGGGCGCGGCGCGCAGCGCGCAGTGGGCCCGGGACCAGCTCGTCGACTGCGCGGGGTACTGGGTGCACGTCGACGTGGACGTGCTCGACCCGGCGGTGATGCCGGCCGTGGACGCGCCGGATCCCGGCGGCATCGCGTTCCCGGAGCTGGAGCTGCTGCTCACCGGCCTGGTCGACTCGCCGCACTGCCTCGGGGTGGAGATCACCGTCTTCGACCCGGACTACGACCCGGACGGGCGGTACGCGGAGGAGATCACCGCGGCGGTGGTCAGCGGGCTGGCGCCGGTGCGGACGGTCACGCCGCGACCCGATCTGATCGCGGCCCGCCGTGACCTGGCCAACCAGCCGGATCGGGCGGCGGCGGTGGCCGCGGTGGCGCGCCCGGCCGTCTCGGTCCCGAACGGCTTCGCGGCTTCCCGGGCGCCGATCCCGGTGGTCCCGCCGGCCGCCGTGGCGGTCCCGGTGGCCCCGGTGGTCGACGCCGAGCCGCCGGTCGCCGATCCCGTGGCCGCGGTCGCCGACCCGGCTCTTCCGGATGCCGTCGTGGCTGATGGGGGCGTTGATCCCGAGTTCGTGGCGGGGTCCGATGCGGACCCGGTCGACCCGGTCGACCCGGCGGACGCGGCGGTCGGGGATGCGGATGCGGCGGGGGAGGCCGGCCTCGATGCCGCCGACGAGGCCGCCGTGGAGCTGGCCGAGGACGAGCTGACCGGCGAACTGGACGCGGAGGCGTCGGCCGCGCTCGAGGAGGAGGACTTCCCGGAGCTGACCGAGGACGACTCTCCGGAGCCGGCGGACGACGACTCCCCGGGGGATGACGAGCCGGCGGACGAGGAACCACAGGACGAGGGCCTACAGGACGAGGGCCCGGGGGAGTTCGCGCTGGACTCGAGTGTGGAGCCGGACGCCGAGCCGGGCGAGCCGGGCGATCCGGAGCCCGCCGAGGACGGGGAGCCGGTCGGGGCGACTCCGGTGCGGCCCGAGGTGCGGCTGCTCTCCCGGCCGCTGGGCTCGGCGCCGCTGCTGGACTCCGAGCCGTTGCCGGCCACCCGGCCCGGGATGCTGCGACCCCGGCCGCCGGCCGATCCGCCGGCCGCCGGGGCGTTCACGCTGCACACCCCGCGATTCGGGAAGTTTCCGCCGGGCGTCGCCTGACGGCTGCCGTTACTTGTTCAGCGTGGTCAGGAAGCGCTTGACGATCGGGACCGCCGCCTCGGCGCCGGCGCCGCCCTTCTGCACCATCACCGCGAACGCCACGTCGCCCTGGTAGCCGACGAACCACGAGTGCGTCTCGTCCGAGTCGTTCGCGAACTCGGCGGTGCCGGTCTTGCCGTACACCGGCTTGCCCGCCACGCCCTTCAGCCCGGTGCCGGTGCCGCCGGTGACCACCTCGCGCATCATCGACCGCAGCGCGTCCAGGGACTTCGCGTCCAGCGTCCCGGCCGTGCCGGGGGTGGCCGGCGCCGGGTCGAGCACCAGCTTGGGCGGCTGGAAACCGCCCTTGGCCACCGCGGCCGTGGCGGCGGCCATCGCGATCGGGCTGACCGCGGTGCTGCCCTGGCCGAAGGTGGCGGCGGCCAGCTCGGTCGCGCTGGCGCCGTCGGAGACCTTGCCGGTGAACGCGTCGACGCCGATGTTCCAGTCGCCGCCGAGGCCCAGCGCGCCCGACGCCGACTTCAGCCCGTCCGCGCCCAGCTTCGGCGACAGGCCGACGAACGCGGTGTTGCAGGACTTGGCGAAGTCGACGTGGAACGGGACCTTGCCGAGCACCTCGCCGGCCGAGTTCTTGAAGGTACGGCCGTCCACCACCGCCGTCTTCGGGCACTCCACCGCGGTGTCCGCGGTGACCGCGCCCTTCTGCAGCAGCCCGTACGCGGAGACCATCTTGAACGTCGACCCGGGCGGCACCTGCCCGGTCAGCGCCGTGTCGACCGCGCTCGGGTCCGGCCCGTTCGCCACCGCCAGCACCGAGCCGTCGCTGACCCGCAGCGCGACCATCGAGCTGGGCTGCTTCTCGGCGGCCAGCGCCGCGTCGGCCGCGTTCTGGGTGGCGGTGTCCAGGGTGATCTTGATGTTCTTGCCGTCGACCGGCTTCGAGGTGAAGACCGGCTGGTCCTGGACGGACTCGTCGGCGGCCTCGGCGGAGACCACCACGGACAGGCCGGGGGTGCCGCGCAGCTCCTTGTCGTACTTGCCCTGCAGGCCGCCGTGCCCGACCTGGTCACCGGTGGTCAACTCGTCGGGGCGCTGATCGAGGTCGTCCTTGGTGGCCGGCTCGACGGCGCCGAGCAGGGCGCGGGCGAAGACCCGGGTGGGGGCGAGCTGGCGGGTCTCCTCGCGGAACACGGTGCCGGGCAATGGTCGTACCAAATCCCGAATTTTGTCGTAATCGGCACGGCGGAGCGTGACCAGATCCAGGAACGCCCCGTCGTCGGCCTTGGCGACCCGGGCCTTCAGGTCGGTCATGCCGACGTCGACCTTGATCTTCTTGAACGCCGCGGTGAGCGACTTGGTCAGCGCCGGCAGGTCCTTGATCTTCTCCGGGCTGACCCCGATGACGACCACCTTTTGCGGGCCGACCAGGGCCTTTCCGGTCGCGTCCAGGATCGTGCCGCGCTGCGCGCCGACCCGGCGCAGCCGGAACTTCTCGCCGGTCTCCAGGTCGGGCTGGAGCACGGCCGGCTCCCAGATCACCTGCCAGCCGTCGCCGCTGCGCTTGGTCATCCGGACGCTGGACTTGTACTCCCAGGTCACGTTGCCGGGCAGGGTCCACTTCAGGTCGACCGGGGTGGTGGCGATGTCGCCGGCCTCGACCGGGTCGCCGGCGACCGAGACGGCGAGCGGCTGGTCCTTGAGGTCGCCGTAGAAGTCCCGGATCTGGGTCAGCACGTCGGCCGAGGCGATTTTGCCGCCGTCCGCGGTGACGAAGCCCACTTTGCTCAGGTCGCCGTCCTTCCAGCCGTTGAGGAACGCGACGACGGCGTCCTGTGGCTGGTCCCCGGAGCATCCGGCCAGTCCGCTCGTGACCAGCACGAGCAGGGTCGTCAATCCGATGGTGGCGCGACGCATGAGGTTTCCCCCTGTGGGTACGACTTGCTGGGCTGATCGCACGGTAGTCGCCGGAGGCCCGTTCGCGCTTCCCCGCACCATGCGAAACCTCGCATATCAGCCCACCAGTCGGGCTGGCACACCCTGGGTGTGAAGCACCCGCGCCCGGTGGTTCTAGGCTGTGCCCGACACGTTCGAACCCACAGTGTGGTGGGTGAGGGGAGCGCCGGACATGCCTGTCACCGACGAGGCAGCGACCGATTCTGATCACAAGGACGAGGGTTCCGAGCAGACTGTGCCCGATCTGCCGGCCCCAGGCCCCGGGCTCGCCCTGACCGGGCGGCTGGGTGCGTCCACCGATGACGGCGATCTCGACGAGCCGGTTCCGAACGCCGAGCGACTCGTTGCTCAGGCCGTGGAGCGAGCCGGCGAGGACCATGCCACCGCGTCGCTGGTCGACCGCTTCTGGCGGTTCGCACCCGACGAGGAGCTGGTCGGCTACACGCCGGAGGAGATGTTCTCCGCCGCGATCGAGCACCGCGAGCTGGCCCGTAACCGGCTGCCCGGCGAGCTGAAGCTGGACCTCACCGAGCCGCGCGGCTCCCAGGCGCACACCGTGCTGCAGATCGTCACCGACGACATGCCGTTCCTGGTCGACTCGGTGATAGCGCTGCTGACCGCGCACAACCTGCAGGTCTACCTGATGGTGCACCCGCTGATCGTGGTGCGGCGCGAGCCGCTCGGCGCGCTCAGCGAGCTGGAGGCGGACGTCGAGCCGGACGACGCCATCGAGGGCGACCTGGTGGAGAGCTGGATAAGGATCGAGATCGATCCGGTCCGCCGCGCCGACGCCCGCGAGCAGCTGCTCAACGAGGTCCGCCGGGTGCTCACCGACGTGCGCGAGGCCGTCGAGGACTGGCCGCGGATGCGCCAGCGGGCCCTGGTGATCTCCGACGAGCTGGCCGCCGCCCGCGGGTCGGAGGGCAAGCTGCCGGTCCCGGAGAAGGACGTCACCGACTCGATCGACCTGCTCAAGTGGCTGGCGAACGATCACTTCACGTTCCTGGGCTACCGGGAGTACCGGCTGGACGACGACGGCGTCCTCCACACGGTGCACGGGACCGGCCTGGGCATCCTGCGCGGCGACGGCAAGCCGCGGCGGCTCGACAGCATGGCGCCCGAGGCGCACCGGCGGGCCATGGAGAAGCGGCTGCTGGTGATCACCAAGGCGAACTCCCGGGCCACCGTGCACCGCTCCGCCTACCTCGACTACATCAGCGTCAAGGTCTTCGACGGCGACGGCAAGGTGGCCGGCGAGCGGCGCTTCCTGGGGCTGTTCTCCAGCTCGGCGTACCGGACCAGCGTCCGCGAGCTGCCGGTGGTCAAGCGCAAGGTCACCGAGGTGATGGACCGCTCCGGCCTGTCGCCGCGCGGCCACTCCGGCAAGGACCTGCTGCAGATCCTGGAGACCTACCCCCGGGACGAGCTCTTCCAGATCAAGACCGATGACCTGTACGAGGCGGTCATCGGCGTGCTGCGGATGGCCGGCCGCCGGCAACTGCGCCTGTTCCTGCGCCGGGACGGGTACGGCCGGTTCATCTCGTGCCTGATCTACCTGCCCCGGGACCGGTTCACCACCGGCAACCGGCTGCGCATGCAGGAGATCCTGCTGCGCGAGCTGAACGGCGTCGGCGTCGACTACACCACCCGGGTGACCGAGCGGATGCTGGCGCGGGTGCACTTCATCGTGCGGACCGACCCGGCCGCGCCGCCCGGGCCGCTCGACCCGAACACGCTGGCCGAGAAGCTCGCCGACGCGACCCGGATGTGGGACGACGACTTCAGCCTGGTGCTGGAGCGCAAACTCGGCGACGAGCCGGCCAAGAACCTGTTCAACCGGTACGCCCACGCGTACCCGGAGAGCTACAAGAACGGGCACACGCCGTACGAGGGCATGCAGGACCTGGCCAAGCTGGAACTCCTCGAGGAGCCCGGCCAGCTGGAGATGCACCTGTACCGGCGGCGCAAACTCGGCGCGGACGGGGCGCCCGAGCCGGACGAGCACGACATCCGGTTCAAGGTGTACCGGTTCGGCGAACCGATGATGCTCTCCGCGGTGCTGCCCGTGCTGCACTCGCTCGGCGTGCAGGTCAGCGACGAGCGGCCGTACGAGATCCGCCGCGACGACGGGCTGGTCTACCTGTACGACTTCGGACTGACCCCACCCAAGGTGCACCGGGACCTGTCCGAGGTGCGACCACAGGTGGAGAACGCGTTCGCGGCCACCTGGCGGGGCGAGGCCGAGGTGGACGGGTTCAACGAGCTGGTCCTGCGGGCCGGGCTCACCTGGCGTCAGGTGGTGGTGCTGCGGGCCTACGCGAAGTACCTGCGGCAGGCCGGCAACGTCTTCTCCCAGCGGTACGTGGAGTCGACGTTCATCGCCTACCCGGACATCGCGCGGCTGCTGCTGGAGCTCTTCGAGGTCCGCTTCTCGCCGGCGCTGCAACTCGGCGAGACCGAACGCGGGCGGCGCGCGGGCGAGGTGGCCGGGCGGATCACCGAACTGCTCGACCAGGTGGACAGCCTGGACCAGGACCGGATCCTGCGCTCCTACCTGACGCTGATCGAGGCGACGCTGCGGACCAGCTTCTTCCAGCGGGGGGCGGACGGGCGGCCCAAGTCGTACGTGGCCTTCAAGCTGAACCCGGAAGCCATCCCGGACCTGCCGCAGCCCCGCCCGAAGTACGAGATCTTCGTCTATTCACCCCGCTTCGAGGGCGTGCACCTGCGCTTCGGCGCCGTCGCCCGCGGCGGTCTGCGCTGGTCGGACCGGCGCGAGGACTTCCGCACCGAGGTGCTCGGCCTGGTCAAGGCCCAGATGGTGAAGAACTCGGTGATCGTGCCGGTCGGCGCCAAGGGTGGCTTCGTGCTCAAGCAGAAGCCGGGCGACCGGGACGAGGCGGTCGAGTGCTACAAGCGCTTCGTCACCGCGCTGATGGATGTCACCGACAACATCCTGAGCGGCAAGATCGTGCCGCCGCGGGACGTGGTCCGGCATGACGGGGACGACCCGTACCTGGTGGTGGCCGCGGACAAGGGCACCGCGACGTTCAGCGACATCGCCAACGCGATCTCGGTCGGCAAGGACTTCTGGCTCGGCGACGCGTTCGCCAGCGGCGGCTCGGTCGGCTACGACCACAAGAAGATGGGGATCACCGCCCGGGGCGCCTGGGAGTCGGTCAAGAAGCACTTCCGCGACCTGGGCACGGACACCCAGAGCGAGGACTTCACCGTGGTCGGCGTCGGCGACATGTCCGGCGACGTCTTCGGCAACGGCATGCTGCTGTCCGAGCACATCCGGCTGATCGCCGCGTTCGACCACCGGCACATCTTCCTGGACCCGTCGCCGGACGCGGCGGTGTCCTACGCCGAACGGCGGCGGCTCTTCGACCTGCCGCGCTCCTCGTGGGCGGACTACGACTCGTCGCTGATCTCCGCAGGCGGCGGCATCTACCCGCGCGGCGCCAAGTCGATCCCGGTCAGCCCGGAGGTGCGGGCCGTCCTCGGCCTGGCCGACACGGTCACCGCGGTCAGCCCGGGCGAGCTCATGCGGGCGATCCTCAAGGCGCCCGTGGATCTGCTTTTCAACGGCGGCATCGGTACGTACGTGAAGGCGGCCTCCGAGTCGCACGCCGACGTCGGCGACAAGGGCAATGACGCGATCCGGGTGAACGGCTCCGAACTGCGCGTCAAGGTCGTCGGCGAGGGCGGCAACCTCGGGCTCACCCAGAAGGGCCGGATCGAGTTCGCCCGGTCCGGTGGGGGCCCGGGCGCCAACGGGAAGCCGATCGGCGGCCGGATCTTCACCGACTTCATCGACAACTCGGCCGGCGTGGACTGCTCCGACCACGAGGTCAACATCAAGATCCTGCTCGGCGGGGCGGTCACCGACGGCGAGCTCACCATGCCGGAGCGGGACGAGCTGCTGGCCGCGATGACCGACGAGGTCGGGGCGCTGGTGCTGCGGGACAACTACGAGCAGGCGACGGCGCTCGGCAACGCCCGGGCGCAGGCGCACTCGCTGCTGCCGGTGCACCGCCGGATGCTGATCGCGCTCGAACAGCGCGGTGAGCTGAACCGGGAGCTGGAGGCGCTGCCGACGGACAAGGAGCTGGCCCTCCGCTACGAGAACGGCGAAGGCCTCAGCGCACCCGAGTTCGCGGTGCTGCTCGCCTACGTCAAGATCAGTCTGGAGCGGGAGGTCCTCGCCGACGAACTGGTCGACGAGGCCTGGACCGACACGGTCCTGCACCGCTACTTCCCGACCCCGCTGCGCGAGCGGTACGCGGCCCGGATGGCCGGCCACCGGCTCCGCCGGGAGATCATCTCGACGGCGCTGGTCAACGAGGTGGTCAACCGGGGCGGCACGTCGTTCGTCTTCCGCGCCATGGAGGAGAGCGGCGCGTCCGCCGCCGACGTGATCCGCGCGTACGTCGTGATCCGCGACGTCTACGGCCTCCGTGACATCTGGGCGGCGGCCGAGGGGCTCGACAACAAGGTGCCGACGCCCGCGCAGACGCTGGCCTTCCTGGAGACCCGGCGGCTGCTCGACCGGGCGGTCCGCTGGCTGGTCAGCACCCGGCGCTCGCCGATCGACGTGGCCGGCGAGATCACCAAGCTGCGCCCCGGCGTCGAGACGCTGTTGCCGCAACTCCCGAACGTGATCGTCGGCGCCGAACGCCGCGCGTTCTCCGAACGCGTCGCGACCCTGGCCGGCAAGGGCGTCCCTGACGACCTGGCCGACAAGGTGGCCCGGGTGTTCTACGGCTTCGGCCTGCTGGACATCCTGGAGACCGCGAGCGGCATCGACCGGGACGTCACCGAGGTCGCGCAGGTGTACTTCGTGCTCTCCGAACGCTTCGGCGTCGACGTCCTCCTCTCACACATCTCCCGCCTCCCCCGCGGCGACCGCTGGCAGACCCTGGCCCGGATGGCCCTCCGCTACGACCTGTACGCGGCCCTGGCCGCCCTGACGGCCGAGGTCCTCCAGTCGACCCCGGCGTCGATCGCCCCCGAGGACCGCGTGTCCCAGTGGGAACAGGTCAACGCGGCATCCATCGCCCGAGCCTCCAACGCGATGGGCGACGTGGACGAGTCCCCGGCCGACCTGGCGGCGTTGTCGGTCCTGCTCCGCCAGATCCGCACCCTGGTAAAAACCTCGTCCGCCAGCTGACCCACTTCCCGGCCCCGCCCGGGAAGCAGCGTTCCCGGGGCCGGGCTCGGCCTCGCCCCGGGCTCGGAGGCTCGGCCTCGGCTCGGGCTCGGTCCGCCTCAGCGCAGCGCAGCGGCGCGCCTCGGCCCTGCGCTGCGCGCCTCGGCGCGGCCCGGCTCGGCCCGGCGGCCTGGCCTGGTTCTCGCACGGGCGCGGGTGTGCTGGGTGGACGTGGATGAGGTTTGGGGTCGGCCGGTGCGGTTGCGCCGGCCGACCGTCCGGGACGTGCTCTGTCCCGGACTTTGCCCGGCGCACGGATGCCGGGCCTGCCGGATGCCGCCGGCAGTTGCTGTCCTCCGTGGAATCGTTCCTGTGCGGTCTCCTCTCTCGTGACAATCGGGGAAATGGCCGCGCGATGAGTGGGGGCGACTAGGTCGCGCGGCCGGTCATGGGTCGGTGGGTCGGCGGTGGAACAGCTGGTCATGCGGTGGAGCGGCCGGTCGGCGGGTCGGCGGTGGAACAGCTGGTCATGCGGTGGAGCTGCCGGTCATGGGCTGGAGCGGCTGGCCGTGCGCTGGAGCGGCCGGTCATGCGCTGGAGCGGCCGGTCATGCGGTGGCGGGCCGGTCATGCGGTGGCGGGCCGGTCATGCGGTGGAGTGGCTGGTCATGGGGTGGGCCAGTGGGGGAGTGCGGCGGATCGGTTCGTGGCGTTGGCCAGTAGGGCGATTACCTCCCGGCGGTGCGTGAGGCGGGGTCGACGGGCCAGGGCGTCGGCGATCCGGGCCGGGGTGGTCAGGTGCCGGGTGCAGGCGGTGGTGATCCAGTGCAGGGCCTCCTTGGCGTCGGCGGCGGTCGAGGCCAGGTCCAGGACGGTGTCCTCCAGACGGGTCTGGGGCGGCCGGCGGTGCGGATGCCGCCGGGCGGTGGCGTGGCGGGAGCGGTGGACGGCGACGACCGGGTTCGGGCGGACGCGGCGCTGCTCCGGGATGAGCACGTGGACGACGCCGGGCACGGGGACGGCGAGACCGGCCTCCTCGGCCGCGGAGCGGTGGCACAGCATCGCGTCGGAGCCGGAATAGAGAATCGCGGCCCAGCGCATCGCGGCCGGCGGTGGACGGCCGGCGAAGGTCGCGTAGATCCCGGGCAGCAGGCGCTGCCACTGGCCGGTCAGGACCAGTTCCCTTATTTCGCGGTCGGAGACGCCGGCCGCGAGCGCTTGGCGGCGGGTGACCACTCCGCGCTGGTGTCGGCTGATCTCGTCGAGTTGTGCCATGTCAGGCAGCTTGCCGTCGGCGGGCGTCGCGTGCCTCGGGGCCTGTGGACAGACGCGCGGTGTGGATAACTCCTGCGCGGGGGGGCTTTGGTGGTACGCGCAAGAAATAGAGGTACGGCCGTGATCGGCGGGCAGCCGTCCGCAAGAAGCGGAGTCAGGATGACCGGTCGGCCGCGGTGAATCGTGGCGCGACGGCGCTTGAGCGGGTCATTCGCCGGGCAGCGGACATGCGAAATGCGGGCGGGCCGTGCAAGAAGAGATGTGCAGCGGGCCGGTTCAGGAGGAGAGCCGCGCAAGAAGAAGGTGCGAGCAGGAGCCGGGCGGGAGGAAGCCTACGCGACAAAGAGGACGAAATTGGCGCGAGATGCGGTGGGCGGGTCCCACACGAGATGCGGCGCGTGAGTCCTGAGCGGCGGGGCGGAGATGCGGCGCGCGAGTCGTGAGTGCGGGGCGGGCAGTCCTGAGCTCGGGGCCGGCGATGCTGGGTCGACGGGGCTCACCAAAGCTGGTGAGCCGGGCGGCGGCGGACTGCTCCCGAAGTCCTGCCGTGCCCGGCTCACCCATGCGTCGCGGTCGCACTTTTCCCGAGGGCGATTCCCGCGACGTCTCCCCAGATCCACCTGCGGGCATGACGCTACGTGATGGACGCTGTGGGGAGGAAGTGCTGAGCGTGTGCTCTGGCCGTTCGGATGAGCGGATTTATCCGTCGGTTGTCCGGTTTTTCGGATATCCGCTACCGTGAGTGATCAACCGTCGGCGTAACGTTCAGTAACCGCCCCGGCGGGGGCCGTCGGCGGCCGGCCGGGCTGAAGTCGGTCAGCGACCGGCCCGGCGACGATCGGAAGCCGAGGGCAATCAGCGGTCGGCCGGACCGAGGCCGAGGTCGGTCGACGGTCGGCTGGGCCGAGGCCGAAGGGCGGTCAGTGGCCGGCCGGGCCGAGGCCGAGGGCTTCGGCGGCCACCTGGGCGCTGGCCAGGCTCGCGCCGTGGGTGACCAGGAACGCCCGGACCCCGTCGGGCCGCCAGGCCGACGGCCACCCCATCTCGACGACCCCGGTCGGCCAGGTCGCCGAGAGCTTCTCCGCCAGGTCACGACTGGCCGCCGCCTGATGCACCCGACGCCCGACCAGCAGGATCGGGCGTCCCGCGGCGCGCTCGATCAGCTGGTCGGCGGTGGTCTCCGCCGCGACGACGTCGATCTGCTCGACGTTGCCGAGGAACGGACGCAGCCCCCACGGAACCTTCCCCTCGGCGATCGAGTGCCCGGTGATGAGCTGCACGACCAGCGGTTCGCCCAGCGCCGCCGGCTCGCCCTCGACGAGCAGTGCCCGCCGCGCCGCGTGAATCCCGAGCTCAGCGGGGTCAAGGGGAAGCTCCACGGCGATCCCGAGCTCGGCGGAGTCGCGGGGCATCTCGGAGGCGAGGGGCGCGTGCGTGGCCGGCTGCGGCGACGCGGTGGCCCGCGTGTGGGCCGTCCACTCGGCCAGCTCCGCGTTGCGGTTGGCGGCCTGCTCGAGCCGTACCAGAGCAAGCCTCCCGTCCCCGACCGCCGCCGCGACCTCGTCAGCGACCGCAAGCACCAGGTCTTGATCCACCAACGCCCCGATGCAGAGCAGATCCGCCCCAGCGGCCAGCGCCGCGACCGCCGCCCGCGGAATCCCCCCGGCGGCTCCGGCGGCCCCGCGCATCTCGAGGGCGTCGGTGACGATCACCCCGCCGAAGCCGTACGTGGATCGCAGCAACCCTTCGAGCGCTTCCCGGCTGAACGTCGCCGGCCCGTCCCCGGTCAGCGCCGGAACCCGGATGTGCGCGCTCATCACCGCCCGGGCGCCCGCCGCGATCGCCGCCGCGAACGGTGGCAGGTCCCGGTCACGCAGGACCGACAGCGGCTCGTCGATCGTCGGCAGTTCGAGGTGGGAGTCGGTCACCGTGGCGCCGTGGCCGGGGAAGTGCTTGGCGCAGGCGGCGACGCCGGCCGATTGGAGGCCCCGGACCGCGGCCGCGCTGTGTCGCGCCACCAGTCCCGGCTCGGCGCCGAACGACCGGGTCCCGATGATCGGGTTCTCGGCGGCGGTGTTCACGTCGACGGTCGGCGCGAGGTCCAGGTTGATGCCGGCCGCGGCCAGGTCACGGGCCATCGCGGCGTACACCTGACGGGTGAGTTCCAGGTCGTCGGCGGCGCCGAGGGCGGCGTTCCCGGGGTACGGGCTGCCGGTGCGATGGCCGAGCCGGGTGACGTCGCCGCCCTCCTCGTCGATCGCGATCAGCGCGTCGGGCCGGGCGGATCGCAGCCGCGCGGTGAGCCGGGTCAGCTCCTCCGGGGTGGTCACGTTCGTGCCGAACAGGGTGAATCCGGCGAGTCCGTCGGCGAGCAGATCCAGCGTCCAGTCGGGCGCGGACGGGCCGGGGAACGCGGCGAGGAGGGTGCGCAGGGCGAGCCGGCGAAGACCGGGGTCGGTGGCCATGAGTGTCCTTCCGGTGACGTTGCTCTGGCCACCGGGGGCGCCGAGCTGCCATGATCGCTCGCAGTCGATAGCCACCGTACGGACGGGCAACATTGCCGACCGTTACGCTGCGGCTGCATGCTGAGCGCCGCCACTGTAACAGGAAACAATCTTTAATATTAGGGGTACGACCATGGCCGCCACTCGCCTTCCGGGCACGCCCCGGTTGCTGCGCGCACTCAACGACCGCGCGGCGCTGGACCTGTTGCTCTCCCGAGGTCCCCTGACCCGGGCCCAGCTCGGCGAGCTGACCGGCCTCAGCAAGGTCACCGCCTCCCAGCTGGTCGAGCGGCTCGAGGAGCGCGGGCTGGTCCGGCGCGTCGGCGAGCAGGCCGGCGGCCGCGGGCCGAACGCGCAGCTCTACGCGGTCACGCCGGGCAGCGCGCACGTGATCGGCGTCGAGGTCGGGCCGGACTCGGTGATCGCCGCCTGCGCCGACATCACCGGCGCGGTGATCGGCCGCTCCGAGCTGAGCACCAAGGACACCGACGACCCGGTCGGCGTGGTGCACCAGGCGGTGGTCCAGGCCGCGACCGACGCCAAGACCGACATCACTTCGGTACGACGTGTCGTCCTCGGCACCCCCGGTCTCGTCGACCCGCAGTCCGGTGAGATCTCCTTCGCCTGGGACCTGCCCCGCTGGCACCGCGGCCTGCTGGCCGACCTGCGGCGGGACCTGAGCACCCCGGTCGTCTTCGGCAACGACGTGAACCTGGCCGCGGTCGCCGAGTCGACCACCGGCGCGGCCGCCGGGATGTCCGACTTCGCGCTGGTCTGGATCGGTCGTGGCGTCGGCCTGGCCAGCGTCATCAGCGGTCGTCTGCACCAGGGCGCGACCGGTGCGGCCGGCGAGATCGGCTACCTGCCGGTGGGCGGCGCCGAGGTGCCGCACAACGCGTCGAAGCGGGGCGTGAAGGGCGCGTTCCAGACCCTGGCGGCGGCCGAGGCGGTCAAGGCGATCGGCAAGCAGCACGGGTTCCGCGGCGCCGAGGCCGCCGACGTGGTGCGGGCCGCGGTCGACGCCGGTCCGGCCGGCGAGCCGGTGCTCGACGAGCTGGCCCGCCGCCTGGCGCTCGGCGTCGCGGCGACCTGCCTGGTGCTGGACCCGCCGCTGGTGGTGCTGGCCGGCGAGGTGGGCCGGGCCGGCGGCACGGCGCTGGCCGACCGGGTGGAACGCGAGGTGGCCGCGATAACGCTGGTCTCGCCCAAGGTCGTGGTGACCGGGGTGGACGACGAGCCGGTGCTGCACGGCGCCCTCTACACGGCGCTGGACGCGGTCCGCGACGAGGTGTTCGGATCGACCACCGACTGAGGGGCATTCCCGGCACGCCGCCGAATTGCCAGCGTGGGCACATGGTTGGATGGACGGCGTGCCTGAGGCTGCCGTAACCGTTCCGCCCGACGAGGACACCGTGATCGCGTTCGACCGGGTCAGCGTCGTCCGCGGTGGGAATCACCTGATCAACAGTTTGTCCTGGCAGGTCGAGCTGGATGAGCGCTGGGTGGTGCTGGGGCCGAACGGCGCCGGCAAGACCACCCTGCTCAACATCGCGTCCGGCCGGCTGCACCCGACCCGCGGTCAGGCCTGGGTGCTGGGCGACCGGCTGGGCCGGGTCGACGTCAACGAGCTGCGCACCCGGGTGGGGATCACCACCGGCCGGCTCGCCGACCGGATCCCGCCGGACGAGAAGGTGCTCGACGTCGTGGTCACCGCCGCGTGGTCGGTGGTCGGCCGCTGGCGGGAGGAGTACGACCCGCAGGACGTCGAGCGGGCCCGGGCGCTGCTCGCCCAGCTGGGCATGACCGCGTTCCTGGACCGGGAGTTCGGCACCCTGTCCGAGGGGGAGCGCAAGCGCACCCAGATCGCCCGCGCGCTGATGACCGACCCCGAGCTGATGCTGCTCGACGAGCCGACCGCGGGCCTCGACCTGGGCGGCCGGGAGGTGCTGATCCAGCACCTGACCGAGCTCGCCCTGGACCCGGACGCGCCGGCCATGGTGCTGGTCACCCACCACGTCGAGGAGATCCCGCCGGGGTTCACCCACGGGCTGCTGCTGCGCGAGGGCTCGGTGGTCGCGGCCGGCCTGCTCGGCGAGGTGATGACCGCGGAGAACCTGACGAAGACGTTCGGGCTGCCGCTGATCGTGGACCGGTTCGGCGACCGGTACACCGCCCGGGCGTCCTGACATGCCCCGGGTCGCGGTCGTCGGCAGCGCCAACATGGACCTGGTCGGGCTGGCCGAGCATCTGCCCCGGCCGGGTGAGACGGTGCTCGGCGACGACTTCGTGATGACCCCGGGCGGCAAGGGCGCGAACCAGGCGATCGCGGCCACCCGGGCGGGTGGCACGACCACGTTCCTGGGGGCGATCGGGTCCGACGCGTTCGGTGTCACGCTGGGCTCCCGGCTGGCGGCGACCGGGGTGGACACCACCCACCTGCGGACCAGTTACGGCTCGTCCGGCGTCGCGGTGATCATGGTGGACCGGGCCGGGGAGAACTCGATCCTGGTCAGCCCGGGCGCCAACCGGTCCTTCCTCGACCTGACCGACGACGAGCGGGCCTGCATCGCCGAGGCCGACGTGCTGCTCTGCCAGCAGGAGATCCCGATGGCCACGGTCGCGGCGGCGCTGATCGCCGGTCGGGCCGCCGGGACCAGGACGATCCTGAACGCGGCGCCGGCCCGGGAGCTGCCGCTCGGCCTGCTCGACCAGGTCGACCTGCTGGTGGTCAACGAGACCGAGGCGCGGGCGATCACCGGCGGGTCCGCGTCGGACCTGGGCGCGCTGCTCGCGCTGGTGCCGCGGGTGGTGCTGACGCTCAGTGGCAACGGGTCGCGCTACGCCGACCGGGACGGGCGGGACGTGCACGTGCCCGCGTTCCCGGTCGAGGTCGCGGACACCACGGCGGCGGGGGACGCGTTCTGCGGTGCACTGGCCGTGGCCTGGGCCGAGGGCCGGGACCTGGTCGACGCGGTGCGCTGGGCGAACGCGGCCGGGGCCGCCTCGGTCCGCAAGATCGGCGCCAGCGTCGGCCTGCCCGAGCGCGCCGAGATCGAAGCCATCTTCACCGCCTGACGCGCCCTTCGGCGCCGGCCGGTCCCGTGACGCGCGGCTGGGCCGGAACCACAGGCCGGCCCGCGGGGACCTTTGAAACCGCAACCACCCACGGACGTCGCCCTTTCGGGCCTCGCGTTTTTGGGCGCCCCGCGCCCTGCGAGGACCGGAAGGGTCCCCGCGGGAGCGACGATCAGTTATTGGCCGCAGCGTAGGCAATAAAGAATTTGATCTTGATCTGAAGCGGTCAGGATTGCCGGGCGGTGCTGAGGAAGCGGGTGACCTCGGCGCGCAGCACCTCGGCGAGTTGCGACAGGCCGGCCATGCCCGCCGCGCCGCCCCCGTCGACCGCCCGCGCGATCCCGTCGATCAGGTTGTTGATCTCGCGGAAGCTCCTGGTCACCGCCTCCAGCACACCGACCGCGTCGGCCGCCGCCTGCTGGACCGTGTTGACCTGCCCCATGATCTCCTCGCTGGACGAGCTGGTCTCGTTCGCGAGCTCCTTGACCTCGTTCGCGACCACCGCGAAGCCGCGCCCCGCCTCGCCCGCCCGGGCCGCCTCGATGGTCGCGTTCAGCGCCAGCAGCCGGGTCTGCGACGCCACCTGGTTGATCAGGTCGACCGCGTGCCGGATCTCCTCGGACGCGGTGCGCAGCGAGGTGACCGTGTCCAGGCCGCGCTCGGCGTCGTTGACCGCGCCCTTGGCGAACTGGGCCAGGCCGTTCGCGGACGCGCCCATCTCGGTCGCCGCCGTCGCCACCTGCTCGGAAACGGTCAGGACGGCGGACTCCAGCTCGTCGGCGAGCGCGTGCCGGGCCCGGGTCGCCTCGGCGATCTGGTCGGCGTTGCGGCGCATCGCGGTCACCGAGGCGTTGATCTGCTCGGCGGACAGCCGGAACGTGCCCTGCAGCCCGGTGGTCAGGAAGCGGCGGTGGAAGCGCCCGTCGGCGGCCGCGGCGGAGGCGGCGCCGGACTCCCGGGCGAACGCGTCGAGCCGGTCCAGCAGGGCGTTCAGCGCGGTGCGGGCGGCCAGCGCGGCCTCGTGGTCGCCGATCGGGGGGAGTCGCGCCTCGAAGTCGCCGGCCGTCATCCGGCGGCAGATCGCCGCGATCGTGGCCAGCGCGGCCTCGGCCGACGGCGCGGGCGACGGGGCCACGGCCGTGCTCATCGGCCGGGACCGCCTCACCGGGCGGATCCGTTCGTCAGCGACCAGACCAGCTCGTCGTAGTCCATCCCGCGCTCGGCCAGGATGTCCCGCAACGCCTGGAAGCCGGCCGCGACGGCGTCCGGGGTGTGGCTCTCGCGGGCCTCGGCGGCTCGGAGCCGGGCGTAGAGATCGCTGATCGCGGCGACCGCGGCGGGCGCCGGACGGCGGCGGTTCGAGTGGTATCCGACGACCCGGCCGGTGGCGTCGTAGGAGGGCGTGACGTGGGCGAGGACCCAGTAGTGGGCGCCGTCGGCGGCCAGGTTCAGCACGTAGGCGAAGATCTCCCGCTCCTCGCCGAGCACGTCCCAGAGCAGCTTGAACACCGCGCGGGGCATGTCCGGGTGCCGGATCACGCTGTGCGGCTGCCCGACCGCCGCGTCCTCCGGGATCGCGGAGACCCGCAGGAACACGTCGTTGGCGTAGGTGATCACGCCACGTGGATCGGTCTTGGTGACGATCATCTCGTGGTCGCCGAAGGTCCGCTCGATCCCGGTGGGCCGTGTCCGCGTCGCTCTCATGATGTTCTAGATCGTGCCGAATTTCGGTCCGGCTTTTTGACGAATCAGCGAGAAACGCGCAGTCCCCAGGCGATCAGCGGGGCCTGCAACGGGAGGCGGCCGAAGGCGATCGCGCGCTTGGCCGGGGACGCGTTCCGCCAATCCCAGGCCATCTTGACGTTGGCCGGGAAGACCGCCGCGAACAGGGCCGCGGCGGCCAGGCCGCCGACCTTCCGGGTGCGGGGATGCGCGATGGCGGCGGCAACCGCCAATTCACAAAATCCGCTTACGTACGTCCATTGCCGCGCCGATCCGGGCAGCGCTCGCGGGACGATCGCGTCGAACGGCTTCGGCGCCACGAAATGCAGCACGCCCGAGGTGGCGAGCAGAGCGGCGAGGCCGGCGGCGTCTTTGTCCATGCGGTTACCGTCGTTGTTCACGCGATCACGGTCGCATGGCGGGTTCCATCGCGCGTTGCAGGGCGCGGTAGATCCGGCCGAACCGCTGTGCGTTCGTGGTGCGGAGCAGCAGCACCTCGCCGCCCTGCACCCGGCCCCAGATCTCGATCGTCCGGCTGCCCGCGTCGTAGGACCGGTCGACCCGCTCCAGCAGCAGGTCGGCGACCGGCACCACGGCCAGGCCGACCAGCACCCCGCCGATCAGCATGGCGATCGAGTGCGCCACGTCCGTGTGGACGATCAGCGCGACGCCGATCGCCAGCGCGCCGACCAGCAGCGGCAGCAGGATGGCCAGGCCCAGCGCGCCCCGCTTGGCGATCACCGACCAGGAGCGGTCGCCGCGGGTGTGCCAGACCTGGAGCAGCTCGGGCAGGCGGAACTCGCGGCCGTTCATGTGTACCCCGGACGACGTGATCAGTACGTCCGGATCCCGGTAGTACGTGGTCATCGTTCCTCCCAGGGGGTCCAATCTATCCGGTACCCGTCGTAGGCTGGCGGCCAAACGGCTACCAACGGAGGTCGGCGTGAGTGAGTTCGTACGGCTGGAGATCGCGGACGGGATCGGCACGATCCGACTCGAACGGCCGCCGATGAACGCGCTCAACACGCAGATCCAGGAGGAGCTGCGGGCGGCCGCCACCGCCGCGGCCGGCGACCCGGACGTGCGCGCCGTCGTGGTCTGGGGCGGCGCGAAGGTGTTCGCCGCCGGCGCCGACATCACCGAGTTCACCACGGTCACCTACCAGCACATGGTGGGCCGGGCCACGGCGCTCTCCGGGGCGTTCGACGCGGTCGCCCGGATCCCCAAGCCGGTCGTCGCCGCGATCACCGGGTACGCGCTGGGCGGCGGCTGCGAGCTGGCCCTGGCCTGCGACTGGCGGGTGGTCGCCGAGGACGCCAAGCTCGGCCAGCCGGAGATCAAGCTGGGCATCATCCCGGGCGCCGGCGGCACCCAGCGACTGGCCCGGCTGGTCGGCCCGGCCCGCGCCAAGGAGCTGATCTTCTCCGGCCGGATGGTGGATGCCGAGGAGGCGTTGCGGATCGGGCTGGCCGACCGGGTGGTCCCGGCCGATCAGGTGCTGGCCACCGCGCTCGAGCTGGTCCGGCCGTACGTGACCGGCCCGGCGCTCGCCCTGCGCGCCGCCAAGCAGGCCGTCGACGCCGGACTCAGCATGGACCTCGCGGCCGGCCTGGCGCTGGAGTCGCACCTGTTCGCCGGGCTCTTCGCCACCGACGATCGGGTGGAGGGAACCACCGCTTTCGTCGAGAAGCGCAAGCCGAAGTTCACCGGACAGTAGTCACCACCGCTACGTGTCACAGGCACCGCCTAGACTGCGCACATGTCCATCGACCAGGGTGGTCCGAAGTACGCCCTCGGCATCGACTTCGGCACCTCGAACACCGTTGCCGTCGCGCGGTGGCCGGACGGCCGGGCGCGGCCGATCCTGGTCGACGGCTCCCCGTTGCTGCCCTCCGCGATCTACGCCGACGCCGCGGGGAACCTTCTGGTCGGCCGGGACGCGGTGCACAGCGCCCGGCTCGAGCCGGCCCGCTTCGAGCCGAACCCGAAACGCCGCGTCGACGACGGCCAGGTGCTGCTCGGCGAGCGGGAGTTCGAGGTCATCGACCTGATCACCGCGGTGCTCGCCCGGGTGGTCGAGGAGTGGCACCGCGCGGTCGGGCCGTACCGTCCGGAGACCACGCTCACCTGCCCGGCGACCTGGGGCGCCGCCCGGCGGACCCTGCTCGCCGAGGCGGCCGCCCGGGCCGGCCTGTCCGGCGCGCGGCTGGTCGCCGAGCCGGTCGCCGCGGCCACCTACTTCGCCGAGGTGCTGGAACGCGAGGTGCCGGTCGGCTCGGTGCTGATGGTGCACGACTTCGGCGCCGGCACGTTCGACGCCAGCCTGGTCTCGCGGACCGCCACCGGCTTCGAGGTGCTCGCCGTCGACGGTCGCGACGACCTGGGCGGCCTGGACGTGGACGCGGCACTGGTCGAGCACCTGCGGACCGATGCCTGGGAACGCCTGCTCGAGCCGACCACGATCGAGGAGCGCCGGGCCCGCCGGCAGCTCTGGGACGACGTCCGGATCGCCAAGGAGCGGCTCTCCCGGGCGCAGTCCGCCGACTTCGTGGTGCCGCTGCTCGACGCCGAGGTGCACCTGACCCGGGACGAGCTGGAAGAGGTCGCCCGGCCGGTGCTGGAGCAGACCGTCCGGATCACCCGGAACCTGCTGACCCACGCCGACCTGCCGGAGGGCCGGCTGGCCGGGGTGTTCCTGGTCGGCGGGGCCAGCCGGATCCCGCTGATGGCCACGCTGCTGCACCGCGAGCTGGGCGAGCCGCCGGTCGTCATCGAGCAGCCGGAGCTGGTGGTCGCCGAGGGCAGCGTGCTGGCCCGGGCGGCGCTGCTGACCTCAGAGCCGGCCGCGCCGGGGCCGACCGCGGAGATGCGGTTGCCCTCGCAGTCCATGCCCGCGTTCCCGGAGCGTTCGGCGACCGTGCTCACCCAGCCGGCGCCCGCGGTGCCCACCCAGGCGGTGCTGGCGCAGGCCGCGCCGGAGGCGGTGGACGGGGCGACCGAGCTGGGCGCGATGCCGGTGGTCACCCAGCCGGTGGCGGCCCGGTCGATCCCGGAGGCCGCCGGGACGACCCTGCCGACCCGGGCGCCCGACTCGACGGCGCCCGAGGCCGCGGCGGCGCTGGCCGAGCTGGCGGCGCCGTTCTCGGAGCCGACCGGCGAGGAAACCTTCTCGGAGCCGACTGAGCAGGGGCCGGCGCCGATGGCCGCGGAGACGCTGCCGTCGCGGAAGCCCGGGGCGGCCATCGCCGAGACCCCGGCGGCCGCCGCTGCATCCACCTCCGCCGCGCCGGCTTCCGCAGCCCCGGCTTCCGCTGCTCCGGCGCAGCGGTCCGCTCCGCCCGCCTCGCGGCCGGCCAGGATGGACAATCGGGAGACCGAGATCCGGCCGGAGCTCGTCGTCCCGCCGCACATGCGGCCGCCGGTCGACCCGTGGCCGGATGCCGACCCGCCGCACTGGCAGCCCGATCCGGATGCCACGATGCCGACCAGCCCGCCGCCGCACGAGGGGCGGACGCCGCTGTCGTCGCGGTCGAACGGGGCACCGGCGCAGCAGCGCGGCGGACCGTCGCGGCAGAACGGGGCGCCCGCGCGGCAGAGCAGCGGCGCTTCGCGGCCGGGTGGCGCACCCGCGCGGCAGGGCGGTGGGTCTTCGCGGCAGAACGCCGTACCGAGGACCAACGAATCGGGCCCGAACCGGACCGCCCAGCCGGTGGCGCATGCCCGGCCGATCTCGTCGGCGCCCGCGCCGGCCTCCGGCCGGGCGGTGGTGTCGCCGCCGGCCCCGGCCCCGGTGCGGGAGCCGAAACGGAAGCCGCCGAAACCGGCCCGGCAGCGGCGCAGGAATCCGTTCCTCCGGTTCCTGCAGGTGCTGCTCAGCATCCTGACGATGATCTGTGTCCCGCTGATCGCCCTGGTCCTGGCGTACGGCTACGGCAACGGCGTGCCCTGGGAGAAGGACGCGATCAACGTGTTCAACGACATCGCGGTCCTGTTGCACCTGAAGACGAAGTAGGACGTACGGGCCATGCCGGAGCCGATCGACGGGCACGGTGGCGAGCTGGCGCTGGCCGCGTTGCGCGCGTTCGGGGTGACCGAGATGTTCACGCTCTCCGGCGGCCACGTCTTCCCGCTCTACGCCGCGGCGCACGAGTCCGGGTTCGGGGTGTACGACGTCCGCCACGAGCAGTCCGCGGTCTTCGCCGCCGAGGCGGTCGCCAAGCTGCGGCGCCGCCCGGGGCTGGCGGTGCTCACCGCCGGGCCCGGGGTGACCAACGGCATCTCCGGGCTGACCAGCGCGCACTTCAACGGCTCCCCGGTGCTCGTGCTGGGCGGCCGCGCCCCGGCCTTCCGGTGGGGCGCCGGGAGTCTGCAGGAGCTCGATCACGTGCCGCTGGTCGCGCCGGTCACGAAGTATGCGGCGACGGTCGGCGACACCGCGGCGATTCCCGGTGCGATCGCCGCCGCTCTGACCGCGGCGCTGACCCCGCACCGCGGGCCGGCCTTCCTCGATCTGCCCCTCGATGTGATCTTCTCGACCGGGTCGGCGGTGGCGCCCGCCGGGCCGGTGATCCCGGTCGCCGAGCCGGATCCGGACGAGGTGGCGCGGGCCGCCCGGCTGCTGGCGCGGGCCGCGCGGCCGGTGATCGTCGCCGGCTCGGACGTCTGGACCGGGGACGCGGTCGACGAGCTGCGGGCCGCCGCGGAGGCGCTGCGCGTACCGGTCTTCGCGAACGGGATGGGGCGGGGCGTGCTGCCGCCGGGGCATCCGCTGGCGTTCTCACGGGCGCGGCGGGTGGCGCTCGGGCAGGCTGACGTGGTGGCGGTGGTCGGGACTCCGCTCGACTTCCGGTTGGGATTCGGCGCGTTTGGTGAGAACCCGCAAATCGTGCACATCGTGGACGCGGTGGGGCAGCGTGCGACGCATGTCACGCCGGAGGTCTCGCCCGCCGGCGATCTGCGGCTGATCCTGGCCGGGCTGGCCGCGGGCGCCGGCCTTTCCACGTCGGCCACCGGTTCTTCCACGCCGGGCGCCGGGCGCGCCGCATCGGCCGCGGATCGTGCGGACTGGATCGCCGGGCTGCGGGTGGCCGAGGACGCGGCCCGCCGGCGGGACGACGAGGCGATGGCGGCCGGCTCCGACCCGATCAAACCCGCCCGGGTGTACGGCGAACTGCGCAAAGTGCTCGCCCCGGACGCGGTCACGATCGGGGACGGCGGGGATTTCGTGTCGTACGCCGGCCGCTACCTGGAGCCCGCCCAGCCGGGGACGTGGCTCGACCCGGGGCCGTACGGCTGCCTCGGCACCGGGCTGGGCTACGCGATGGGGGCGCGGGTCACCTACCCCGATCGGCAGATCTGTGTGCTGATCGGGGACGGCGCCGCCGGGTTCTCGCTGATGGACGCGGAGTCCCTGGTCCGGCAGGGGCTGCCCGCGGTGCTCGTGGTCGGCAACAACGGCGTGTGGGGCCTGGAGAAACACCCGATGCGGGCGATGTACGGCTTCGACGTGGCCGCCGACCTGCAGCCGGGGCTCCGCTACGACGACGTGGTCCGGGCGCTCGGCGGGGCCGGGGAGACCGTGGCCGCGGCCGCCGAGCTGGGGCCGGCGTTGCGCCGGGCGTTCGACTCGGGCG
Organism: Actinoplanes sp. L3-i22; assembly: GCF_019704555.1. NCBI lineage: Bacteria > Bacillati > Actinomycetota > Actinomycetes > Micromonosporales > Micromonosporaceae > Actinoplanes > Actinoplanes sp. L3-i22. The sequence goes on along the minus strand of NZ_AP024745.1, from coordinate 10,895,122 downwards.
TCCCCTACCTGGTGAACGTGCTCACCGACCCGGCCGACGCCTATCCACGATCGTCGTCCCTGGCCTGACGCCTCAGGGCTTGTCGTCGCGGGCCTGGGGCGTGTCGTCGGTCGCCTGGGGCTCGTCGTCCCGGTGCCGGTCCGGCGGCGGGGGCGGGGGTTTCTCCTCCTTGCGCAGCTCACGCTCCCACTGGGCGAGCAGCTCGCGGTCGCGGCGGGACTGCTCGGAGTCCATCGAGCGCAGGAAGTCCGGATCGTCGTCCGGGGAGACCGGGCGGGCCGGTGGACGGGTCGCCGGGTGGCCCGGACGGCCCCAGAGGAAGTAGGCGATCGGCCCGGCCAGTGGGATCAGCACCACGACCAGGACCCAGAGCAGCCGCGGCAGGACCCGCACGCGCTCCGCCGACAGGCACCCGATGAGCGCCAGGATCAGCAGCACGAGCTCGACCGCGACCAAGAGGATGAACAACCGGACCATGGGGCAATGATGCCCCGCCCGCGCCCGCCCGGCGACGATCAGAGCATGACAACCAACCCGCCGATGACCGCGAAGGCCGCGGTGATCAGCGCGTAGGCCCGGATCGTGCGGGCCGCGGACGGTGGCGGGCGGGTGCGCAGGCCCGGTGCGCGGAGCAGGGCGAGCGCGATCAGGGTCGCCCATCCGGCCATCGCGGCGGCGGCGACCAGCCACTCGGCCGGCCCGGCGCCGGGGTGGAAGGCGGGGCGGGCGGCGAGCAGCGCGACGACCGCCGCGGACATGCCGGTGCGCCGCCAGGCCAGGCGGGTGCGCTCCGGGGAGGCGCCGGGGTCCCGCGTCATGTCACCGGAACAGCCGGTACGACACGCTCACGACCAGGAGCAGGGCGCCGATCGCCACCGCGATCGCCAGGATCGCCGGGAACCTGGACCGCGGCAGGTCGATGCCGAGCCGCATGGCCCGCTCGGCGCGCGCCCAGTGATCGACCGCACGCAGCGCGACCAGCCCGCCGAGGACCAGCAGCGTGATCGCGATGATCTCGCGCAGCCGGGCGATCGGCAGCGGCGGCAGGAACTGGGCGCAGGCCAGCCCACCGGCGATCAGGGCCAGGCCGGTGCGGATCCAGGCGAGGAACGTCCGTTCGTTGGCCAGCGAGAACCGGTAATCCGGAGTGGTGCCCTCGGTGTGGGCGCTCTCCGGGTCGAACCAGTGGATCAGGCCTCCGAACACCTGCCGATTATTGACCTGATCGGTCAAGAAGGCGGGTGCCACAGGTTGCGTACTTCGTCACTCACGCACGCTTCCCGTGGACGGCCGCACCGGCACCAGGGAGAGTCGGGACCGGACCGGCCATGGGACTGCGGCTCCGCGTCGTTCGCGTTTGCGAGAGGATGGGGGCCGGGCAGGTTCACAGCGTCCAAGAGCGTTGCGTATTGGCCGGACATGTCATGACACCTCCTCCTGGGCATGCTAGTGAGGCGTGTCACTCTGGGTGGCCGGCAACAGCAAAGCTACTGGCGGGTAACCTGGCCGACACGGTTCTGGATCCGGCAATGCGCGGCCAGGCGAGGCCGGCCGACGTGTGCAGGTCGATCGCAACGGTGCGTTCAATACAGGAGGGTCGTAGTAGCGCGATGAACATCGTCGTACTGGTGAAGCAGGTGCCCGACTCCGGTGCCGAGCGCACCCTGAGCGCGAGCGACAACACCGTCGAGCGTGGCTCGGCGAGCAACGTCATCAACGAGATGGACGAATACGCCATCGAGGAGGCGTTGAAGATCAAGGAGGCGCACGGCGGCGAGGTGACCGTGCTGACGGTCGGCCCGTCCGGTGCGACCGACTCGATCCGCAAGGCGCTCTCGATGGGGCCGGACAAGGCCGTCCACGTGTCGGACGACGCCCTGCACGGCTCCTGCGCGGTGGCCACCTCCAAGGTGCTCGCCGCCGCCCTCGGGCAGCTGAACGCCGACCTGATCCTCTGTGGCGCGGAGTCCACCGACGGCCGCGTGCAGGTCGTCCCGCACATGCTGGCCGAGCGCCTGGGCGTGGCCGCGCTGACCGGCGCCCGCAAGCTCACCGTGGACGGCGCGCAGCTGACCATCGAGCGGCAGACCGACGAGGGCTACGAGGTGGTCACCGCCTCGACGCCGGCCATCGTCAGCGTCTGGGACACCATCAACGAGCCGCGGTACCCGTCCTTCAAGGGCATCATGGCCGCCAAGAAGAAGCCGCTGCAGAGCCTGTCCCTGGGTGACCTGGGCGTGAGCGGCGACGAGGTCGGCGCGGCCGGCGCGACCAGCCAGGTGCTGGAGTGGACCAAGCGGCCGGCTCGCAGCGGCGGCGCCAAGGTCATCGACGAGGGCAACGGCGGCGAGCAGCTCGTCGCGTACCTCGCCACCGAGAAGTTCGTCTGAGAAGGGGTCTCGTCATGGCTGAAGTACTCGTTGTCGTCGAGGCCGGCGTCAAGAAGGTCACGCTCGAGATGCTCACGATCGCTCGTGGGCTCGGCGAGGTGTCCGCGGTCGTGTTCGGCGAGGCCGACCAGGCCAAGCTCGCCGAGTTCGGCGCGGCCAAGATCTACACCGCGTCCGGTGCGGACGTGCTCGACCACGGTGCCGCTCCCAAGGCGACCGCCGTCGCCGAGCTGGTGAAGCGGGTCTCCCCGGCCGCCGTGCTGCTCGCCTCCACCCAGGAGGGCAAGGAGATCGCCGGCCGGCTGGCCGTCAAGCTGGACAACGGCCTGCTCACCGACGCGGTCGACGTCGCCGCCGACGGCACCGCCACCCAGGTGGTCTTCGCCGGCTCCACGATCGTCAAGTCCAAGGTCACCAAGGGCCTGCCGATCGTGACCATCCGTCCGAACTCGACCACCCCGGTCGCCGCCGCGGCGAGCCCGGCCGTCGAGGAGCTGTCGGTGACCGTTTCCGACGCGGACAAGCTGGCCACCGTCACCGAGCGGGTCGCCGAGCAGAAGGGCTCCCGCCCCGAGCTCACCGAGGCCGGCATCGTCGTCTCCGGCGGTCGCGGCGTGGCCAACGCCGACAACTTCAAGCTGGTCGAGGAGCTCGCCGACCTGCTCGGCGGCGCGGTCGGCGCGTCCCGCGCGGCGGTCGACTCGGGTTACTACCCGCACCAGTTCCAGGTCGGCCAGACCGGCAAGACGGTGTCCCCGCAGCTCTACGTCGCGCTGGGGATCTCCGGCGCGATCCAGCACCGGGCCGGCATGCAGACCTCGAAGACGATCGTCGCGGTCAACAAGGACCCCGAGGCCCCGATCTTCGAGCTCGCCGACTTCGGCGTGGTCGGCGACCTGTTCAAGGTCGTCCCGCAGGCCGCGGACGAGATCCGCAAGCGGAAGTAAAGACCGATTCTGGTCACGGCCCGGCGGTCCTCCGCCGGGCCGCTCGCTTTCCTGGGGGTACGGCCCCGGCCCACGCCCGTGACCAGCCTGCGAGCAGGGCCCGCCCAGCCTGCGAGCAGGGCCCGCCCAGCCTGCGAGCAGGGCCCGCCCAGCCTGCGAGCAGGGCCCGCCCAGCCTGCGAGCAGGGCCCGCCCAGCCTGCGAGCAGGGCCCGCCCAGCCCGCGAGCAGGGCCCACCCAGCCCGCGAGCAGGGCCCACCCAACCCTGAGGGGGGCCACCGCCTCTGCCGTAATTGTCGCTCGATTTGCCAAGATCGTGCCGGGGGGCTGTGGACGACGCCGCAGTGTGGACAACTCCCACGGGGTCGGATCTTGGGGTAAGGCGCAACCCATCGGCGGAGCTGAGGCGGCCTCGGTGGCCGTTCCGGGAACTGGGGTACGTCGCGCCCACCCGTGGAGCCGGGACAGCCTCCGGTGGCCGTTCCGGGTTTTGGGGTAGACCGTGCCCACCCTCGGACGTCGCCCTGTAGGGCCTCGCGTTCTGGGCGCCCCGCGCCCTTGCGAGGCCCGGAAGGGTCCCCGCGGGAGCGACGATCAGTTATTGGCCGCAGCGTAGGCAATGAAGATCTTGATCTGTTGTATTGATCTTGTGGTGGACTGCGCGGGCGCGCCGTCAGCCGGTCGAGGGGTGCCGGGAATGCGCGGTAGGACGGCGAAGGTTGCTTCGAGAAACAGGTTCTAGAGTGGGAAAAATGGCCTACCTCGATCATGCGGCGACCACGCCGATGCTCTCCGTCGCGCTGGACGCCTATGCGGCCGCGGCGCGGGAGATCGGCAATCCGTCATCCCTGCACGCGGCCGGTCGTGGCGCCCGGCGACTGGTCGAGGAGTCGCGGGAGCGGATCGCCGCGGTGATCGGCGCGCGGCCCTCCGAGGTGATCTTCACGGGCGGTGGGACCGAGGCGGACAACCTGGCCACCAAGGGGGTTTTCTGGGCGCGGCGTGACGCGGACCCGCGTCTGCGCCGGGTGGTGGCCTCGGCCGTCGAGCATCACGCGGTGCTGGACGCGGTCGACTGGCTGGGGCGGCACGAGGACGCGGACGTGACCTACCTGCCGGTGGACGGGGCCGGGCGGGTGGACCCGGACGGATTCGCCGAGCTGGTGCGGAACTTCGGTGACGAGATCGCCGTGGTCAGCGTGCAGTGGGCGAACAACGAGGTCGGCACGGTGCAGCCGGTTCCGGAGCTGGCCGCGCTGGCCGCCGCGGCGGGCATCCCGTTCCACACCGACGCGGTACAGGCGGTCGGGCAGGTGCCGGTGGACTTCGCGGCGAGCGGGGTGGCGGCGCTCACCCTGACCGGGCACAAGCTGGGCGGGCCGGTCGGGGTCGGCGCGCTGGTGCTGGGGCGTGACGTGACCTGCACGCCGCTGCTGCACGGCGGTGGCCAGGAGCGCGACGTGCGGTCCGGGACGCTGGACACGCCCGGGGTGGTGGCGTTCGCGGTGGCCGTGGAGACGACCGTGCAGGCCCGGCTGGAGTACGCGGACCGGGTCGCCGCCCTGCGCGACGAGCTGGTCCGGCGGGTGCTCGCGGCGATCCCGGACGCGATCTACAACGGGGACCGGGAGCGGCGGCTGCCCGGCAACGCCCACTTCTCCTTCCCCGGCTGCGAGGGCGACGCGCTGCTGCTGCTCCTGGACGCGCAGGGGATCTACTGCTCGACCGGCTCGGCCTGCTCGGCCGGGGTGGCGCAGCCCAGTCACGTGCTGCTGGCGATGGGTGCGGACGACGCGCGGGCCCGGTCGTCGCTGCGGTTCTCGCTCGGGCACGACAGCACCGCGGCGGACCTCGACGCGCTGCTGGCCGCGCTGCCGGGCGTGGTCGAGCGGGCCCGCCGGGCCGGTGCGTGGAAGACACCCAGATAAGCCCGGCGATCGCTCGCCGGACGCCCGGATAGGCTTTGGGGTATGCGAGTTCTTGCGGCCATGTCCGGCGGTGTCGACTCCGCGGTCGCCGCGGCCCGTGCCAAGGAGGCCGGTCACGACGTGACCGGGGTTCACCTGGCGCTGGCCCGTAATCCACAGGCGTACCGGACCGGGGCGCGCGGCTGCTGCACGCTGGAGGACTCGCGGGACGCGCGGCGCGCCGCCGACGTGATCGGCATCCCGTTCTACGTGTGGGACATGGCCGAGGAGTTCCACGCCAGCGTCGTCGACGACTTCGTCGAGGAGTACGCGGCCGGCCGGACGCCGAACCCGTGCCTGCGCTGCAACGAGAAGATCAAGTTCGAGGCGGTGCTGGACCGGGCGGTCGCGCTGGGCTTCGACGCGGTCGTCACCGGGCACCACGCCCGGCTCGGGGCCGACGGGCTGCTGCGGCGCAGTGTCGACCTGGCCAAGGACCAGTCGTACGTGCTGGCCGTGCTGACCCGCGAGCAGCTGGACCGGGCGATGTTCCCGCTGGGGGACTGGACCAAGGAGCGGGTGCGGGCCGAGGCGGCCGAGCGCGGGCTGGCGGTCGCCGACAAGCCGGACTCGCACGACATCTGCTTCATCGCGGACGGGGACACCCGGGGGTTCCTGGAGGGGCGGCTCGGGGCCGCGCCCGGGGACATCGTGGACGGGCGGAGCGGGGCGAAGCTGGGCACCCACAACGGGGCGTACGGGTACACGATCGGTCAACGCAAGGGGTTGAACCTGCGGGTTCCGGCGCCGGACGGGCGGCCTCGGTACGTGCTCTCGATCACTCCGGTGACGAACACCGTGACGGTGGGGCCGCGGGAGGATCTCGAGGTCGACACGGTGACCGCCACCCGCCCGATCTGGCATGAAGTTTCGGGGAATGTCCGGTGTGAGGTTCAGCTTCGGGCGCATGGTGAGGTCGTCGCGGCGTCGGTCGCCGTGGACGGGGCGTCGTTGACGGCGACCCTGGCGACGCCCGCTCGTGGCGTGGCCGCCGGGCAGGCGATCGTCGCCTACCGGCCCGACCCGGAGGGTGACATCGTGCTCGGCTCGGCCACCATCACCGCCGGTCTCCGGGCGTCGGCGCATGCCTGACTTCCCGTGGCCGTCCGGGTCCGCGACCGGCATCGGCTCGCTGCCCGGCACCGACATCACCGAGGCCCAGCGCATCGTCCTCGGTGAGCTGCCGAGCCTGCCGCACCTTCCCGAGCTGCCGGAACGCGGCCCGGGTGCGGACCTGATCGGCCGCGGCGCGGGCTTCCTGGTCGAGCTGCCGGTGGAGCTCTACGTCGGGCGCTGGCAGATCGCCGCCCGGCCCGGCCGGGACCAGCGGCACACCGCCGACCTGCTGGACCGCGACCTGGACCAGCTCACCGAGCAGGCCGACGGCTTCACCGGCACCGTCAAGATCCAGGCGGCCGGGCCGTGGACCCTGGCGGCCTCGCTCGACCTGCCGATCGGCGGGCGGATGCTGCGCGACCCGGGCGCCGTCCGGGACCTGACCGACTCGCTCGCCGAAGGGCTCCGGCGGCACGTCGCCGACGTGCGGAAACGGATTCCGGGCGGGACCGTGCTGCTGCAGCTCGACGAGCCGTCGCTGCCCGCCGTGATGGCCGGGCAGGTGCCGACCGAGAGCGGGCTCAGTGCGTACCGGGCGGTCGACGGGCCGGCCGCCGCGACCGGGCTGCGGACCGTGATCGAGGCCGTGGACGCCCCGGTGGTGCTGCACTGCTGCGCGCCGGACCTGCCCTGGCAGGTGGTCCGGGACTCCCGGGCGACGGCCGCCGCGTTCGACCTCTCGCTGCTCAAGGACCTCGACCCGGTGGGCGAGGCGATCGAGGCCGGGCTGGGCCTGTTCGTCGGCGCGGCGCCGACCCGGCCGGCGCCCGGCACCCGGCCCGACTCGAAGCGGATCGCCGAGCGGGTCCAGAAGCTCTGGCGGCGGCTCGGCTTCCCGGAGGCCCGGCTGCCCGAGCAGGTGGTGATCACCCCGGCCTGTGGGCTGGCGGGCGCCGCTCCCGGTTACGTCCGTGCGCTGCTCAAGGCATGTCACGAGGCGGGCCGGCGGATCTCCGAGGTGTGAGCCCGGAATTGTCGGGGGTTGGTATTACCGTGCCTCGTAGGTTGTTCGAGACACGGAGGTTGTGGTGACTTCACCGAGTTCCGAGGCCGGCGCGCGTCACGCTGAGCTCGCGGAGGAGATCCGCGGCCATCAGTATCGGTATTACGTGCTCGACGCGCCGACCATCGCCGACGGTGAGTTCGACGTGCTGCTGCGCGAGCTGGAGGCGCTCGAGACCGAGTTCCCCGAGCTGCGGACCCCGGACTCGCCGACGCAGAACGTGGGCGGCACGTTCTCCACCGACTTCGTCACGGTCCCGCACGTCGAGCGGATGATGTCGCTGGACAACGTGTTCAGCTTCGACGAGCTGGACGCCTGGGCCGAGCGGACGGTGCGGGACGCCGGCGGGCCGGTCCCGTTCCTGTGCGAGCTGAAGGTCGACGGGCTGGCCATCAACCTGCTCTACGAGAAGGGCCGGCTGATCCGCGGCCTGACCCGGGGGGACGGGCGCAGCGGCGACGACATGACGGCCAACGTGCGGACGATCCGGGAGATCCCGGAACGGCTGACCGGGGACGACGTGCCCGACCTGATCGAGGTGCGCGGCGAGATCTACTTCCCCGGCGAGGCGTTCGCCGACCTCAACGCGACCCTGGTCGAGCAGGGCAAGGCGCCGTTCGCGAACCCGCGGAACGCGGCGGCCGGCAGCCTGCGGCAGAAGGACCCGCGGATCACCGCGTCCCGCGGCTTGCGGATGGTGGTGCACGGCATCGGCGCGCGGGAGGGTTTCCGTCCCGTGTCGCAGTCGCAGGCGTATGACCGTCTGCGGGCCTGGGGGCTGCCCACCAGCACGCGCTGGAAGGTGGTCGACGACATGGCCGGGGTGCGGGAGTTCATCGGGTACTACGGCGAGCACCGGCACGACGTCGAGCACGAGATCGACGGGGTCGTGGTGAAGGTCGACCCGGTGGCGATCCAGGGGCGGCTCGGGTCGACCAGCCGGGCGCCGCGCTGGGCGATCGCCTTCAAGTACCCGCCGGAGGAGGTCACCACCAGGCTCCTCGACATCGCGGTGAACGTGGGGCGCACCGGCCGGGTGACGCCGTACGCGATCGTGGCGAAGGTGAAGGTCGCCGGCTCCGAGGTGTCCCAGGCGACCCTGCACAACGCGCAGGAGGTGGTCCGCAAGGGCGTGCTGATCGGCGACACCGTGGTGCTGCGCAAGGCCGGCGACGTGATCCCGGAGATCCTCGGGCCGGTGATCGACCTGCGGCCGGCCGATGCGCGGGCGTTCGTGATGCCGACCGAGTGCCCGTCCTGCGGCACGCCGCTGGCGCCGGCCAAGGAGGGGGACATCGACATCCGGTGCCCCAACAGCGAGGCCTGCCCGGGGCAGCTGTTCCAGCGGCTGGCCACGCTGGCGAGCCGGGACGTGCTCGACATCGAGGTGCTGGGCGAGAAATCGGCGAAGGCGCTGCTCGACTCCGGGGTGCTGCACAACGAGGGCGACCTGTTCACGCTGACCGAGGAGGACCTGCGGCGGGTGCCGTTCTTCGTCAACAAGAACGGGCAGCTCGGTACGAACGCGGGGAAGATGCTGCAGAGCCTGGCGGAGGCCCGGTCGCGGCCGTTCGCGAAGGTGCTCGTCGCCCTGTCGATCCGGCACGTCGGGCCGACCGCGGCGGAGGCGCTGGCCGTGGAGTACGGGTCGATGGACGCGCTGGAAGAGGTGCTGGCGCGGACGGCGGCCGATCCGGTGGCGGTGGCGGCCAGTGCGGAGGCGGCTTCGATCGAGGAGGCCGGGGCGGAGGCCGGGACCGCTGAGGTGGCCACGGCGAAGCGGAAGGCCAAGGCGGTTGATCCACTCGCGGCGGTGGAGGGCGTCGGGCCGATCATCGCGGACAGCCTGCGGGAGTGGTTCACCGTGCCGTGGCACCGGGAGATCGTCCGCAAGTGGCGCGAGGCCGGCGTGCGGATGGCCGACGAGCGGGTGGACACCGGGCCCCGGCCGCTGGACGGGTTGAGCTTCGTGGTCACCGGCACGCTCGCCGGGTTCACCCGCGACAAGGCGGCTGAGGCGATCACCACCCGGGGCGGCAAGGTCAGCGGCTCGGTGTCGAAGAAGACCGGGTTCGTGGTGGTCGGGGAGAACCCGGGCAGCAAGTACGACAAGGCGGTCGCCCTGCGGGTGCCGGTGCTGGACGAGGCCGGTTTCGAGGTGCTGCTCGCCGAGGGCGCGGAGGCGGCCCGAGCCGTGGCGGAGATCGCGCCGGAGGGCTGAGGACGGGTTTTTGGGGTAAACCGTGCCCACCCTCGGACGTCGCCCTTGCGGGCCTCGTGTTCTGGGCGCCCCGCGCCCTTGCGAGGCCCGGAAGGGTCCCCGCGGGAGCGGCGGTCTGTACCCCGGCGGACATGGGACATGAAGTTCTTGATTTTCGGACGATCCTCGCCGCGACTGAGCGGCCTGTACCCCTATGGGATGAAATGAGGGTTTGGCTGCCTATGTGAATGTAATAACGGGTAAGTGCATTAGCGGCAAATGCGACATGTGGATCTATCGTGTAGGCGATCGGTGAGCATGGCCAATCGTGGAGGTCGCATGGAAGCCGTTCGTCCCCGTACGGCTGCCTCCGGCCCCCGGCTGCGGCGTGCGCTGATCGTCACCGCGGGTCTGACCGTGCTGGCGGACCTGGCGCTCTGGGCGGTCGCCCCCGGAACGTTCCGCATGTTGCCGATGGCGTACTGGATCATGGCGGTGCTGGCCGTGGTGGCCGACGCGCGGCCGCATCCGCTGCCCGGGCGCCGCGTCAGCCGGGTCGTGCTGCCGTCCACCTGCTTCACCTTCGCCATCGTGCTGGCCTGGGGATTCGTGCCCGCACTGGCGGTCCAGCTGATCGCCGTGACGGTGGCCGGGGTGCGGATGCGGCACGCCGTGCCGCGCACGATCCACCTCGCGCTGCAGCACGCCGCCGGGCTCGGCGCGGCCGCGGTGGTGGCCGGCCTGGTCGCCTGGCGGATCGGACCCCGGCCGGATCTGCGCGACGCCGCGCTGACCTGCGCCGCGGCCGCCGCCTGGATCGCCGCGCGGTACACCGTGGCGGCCGTCGTGCGGCGCTGGACCGCGGAACGGCGGCCGCGGCATCGGCGCCGGGCCCCCGCCGACCTGCTGGCCAGCGCCGCCCTGCTGCTGCTCGCCCCGGTCCTGCTGGTCGCCGCGCAGGTCAGCCCGGTGCTGCTGCCGCTCGCCCTGCTCGCGCTGCACGCCGTGCACCGGATGGTCCGCTGGGCCGGCGAGTCCGAGCAGGCCACCCGGGTCGACGCGCTCACCGGCCTGCCGAACCGGCGCGCCCTGCAGTCCACCATGTCCGAACGCGGGCCGGACCGGCAGCGGGCGCTGATCCTGCTGGACCTGGACCAGTTCCGGACCGTCAACGACGCCCTCGGGCACGGCGCCGGGGACCGGCTGCTGGCCCGGGTCGCCGACCGGCTCACCGCCGCGGTGCCCCGGCACGACCTGGTCGTCCGGCTCGGCGGGGACGAGTTCGCGGTGCTCGCCACCCGGGTCGAGGGCGCCGCGTCGGCCCGGCGGATCGCCGAGCACCTGGCCGAGGCGCTGAGCCGGCCGTTCCCGATGGACGGCACCCCGGTCGAGCTGACCGCCTCGATGGGCATCGCGCTGCAGTCCGGCCGCCGCGACGGCGCGACCCTGCTGCGCGAGGCGGAGACCGCGATGTACGAGGCCAAGCAGCACGGCGACCAGGTCACCGTGCACGGGCCGGACGCGCCGCACGCCTCGCCGGAACGCCTGGCCCTGCTCGCCGACCTGCGTACCGCGCTGCGCCGCGACCCGCCCGACGACGGGATAGTGCTCTACTACCAGCCGCAGATCGCCATCGCGACCGGTGAGGTGGTCGGCGTCGAGGCGCTGCTGCGCTGGCGGCACCCGCGCCGCGGCCTGGTCGGGCCGGAGGAGCTGCTCCGGGTGGCCGAGCCGACCCCGGTGATGCGGCTGCTCACCGCCCGGGTGCTGACGGAGGTGGTCACCCAGCTCGCGGCCTGGCGGTTCGCCGGGCGGCCGCTGCGGGCCGCGGTCAACGTGAGCGCGCGCGACCTGCACGGCGGGGAGTTCGCCGACCTGGTCGGCGGGTTGCTGCGGGACCACGAGGTCCCGGCCGACCTGCTGCAACTGGAGATCACCGAGAGCGCGCTGATGACCGACCCGCACCGGGTGCTGGACACCATCACCCGGCTGGACCGGATGGGCGTGGCGATCTCCCTGGACGACTTCGGCACCGGCTTCTCCTCGCTGCAGCACCTGCGCCGGCTGCCGCTCGCCGAGGTCAAGATCGACCGGTCGTTCGTGCTGGGGATGGCGACCGACCGCGGCGACGCGGCGATCGTCCGCTCGGTGATCGGGCTGGCCGAGTCGCTCGGGCTGCGCGCGGTCGCCGAGGGCGTCGAGGACGACGTGACCTGGCGGCTGCTCGCGGCGGCCGGCTGCCACGCCGCGCAGGGCTGGTTCCACGCCCGGCCGATGCCCGCCGGTGAGCTGGCCGAGTGGCTCTCGCGCTATCGGCCCATTCGGCCCGGGGTTCTTCGCGGACCCTGGAGCCCGGCGAAATAGACTCTGGGTTTGCACGCAGACGCACAAACATCACAAGGGGGCAGGATGGCCGCCATCTCCCGCGAAGAGGTCGCGCACCTGGCGCGCCTGTCGCGGCTCGCCGTGACCGAAGAGGAGCTCGACCGGTTCGCAGGACAGCTCGACGTGATCCTGCAGTCGGTCGCCCGGGTCGGTGAGGTGGCCGCGGAGGACATCCCGCCGACCTCCCACTCGGTGCCGCTGACCAACGTGTACCGCGACGACGTTCCCCGGCCGAGCCTGACGCAGGAGGCCGCGCTCTCCGGCGCGCCCGACGCGTACGAGGGCCGGTTCCGGGTGCCGCGGATCCTGGACGAGGAGGAATGACCGTGAGCGACCTGACCCTGCTGAGCGCGGCTTCGCTCAGCAAGCTGATCTCCGCCAAGGAGGTGTCGGCCGTCGAGGTCACCACCGCTCACCTGGACCGGATCGACGCCGTGGACGAGCGCGTGCACGCGTTCCTGCACGTGGACCGGGAGGGCGCGCTCGACGCGGCCCGCCGGGTGGACGCGGGCGAGATCACCGGGCCGCTGGCCGGGGTGCCGATCGCGGTCAAGGACGTGGTCACCACCAAGGGGGTCCCGACCACCGCCGCTTCCAAGATCCTCGAGGGCTGGAAGCCGCCGTACGACGCGACGATCGTCGAGCGGCTCAAGGCCGCCGGCCTGCCGATCCTCGGCAAGACCAACATGGACGAGTTCGCGATGGGCTCGTCCACGGAGTATTCCGCGTACGGGCCGACGAACAACCCGTGGGACCTCGGCCGGATCCCGGGCGGCTCCGGCGGTGGCTCGGCGGCGGCGCTCGCGGCGTACGAGGCGCCGCTGGCGATCGGCACCGACACCGGCGGCTCGATCCGGCAGCCGGGCGCCGTCACCGGCACCGTGGGGGCGAAGCCGACCTACGGCGGCACGTCCCGCTACGGCCTGATCGCGTTCTCCTCCTCGCTGGACACCCCGGGCCCGTGCGGCCGGACCGTCGAGGACACCGCGCTGCTGCACTCGGTCATCGCCGGCTACGACCCGCGGGACTCGACGTCGATCCAGCAGCCGGTGCCGGACGTGGTCGCCGCGGCCCGGCTCGGCCTGCAGGGCGACCTGACCGGCGTCAAGCTCGGCCTGGTCAAGGAGTTCGCCGGGGACGGTTCCGAGCCGGGCGTCGTGGCCGCGTTCAAGGAGTCGCTGGAGGCGCTGGTCAAGCTCGGCGCCGAGGTCGTCGAGGTGTCCTGCCCGCACTTCCAGTACGCGCTGCCGGCCTACTACCTGATCGCCCCGAGCGAGGCCTCCTCGAACCTGGCCCGCTTCGACGGCGTCCGGTACGGCCTGCGCACCGGCGACGACGGGCAGCACTCGCTCGAAGAGGTCATGTCGCTGACCCGGGAGGCCGGCTTCGGTCCCGAGGTCAAGCGCCGGATCATCCTCGGGACGTACGCGTTGTCGAGCGGGTACTACGACGCGTACTACGGGCAGGCGCAGAAGGTCCGCACGCTGATCACGCGGGACTTCGAGGCCGCGTTCGCGAAGGTGGACGTGCTGGTCTCGCCGACCACGCCGTTCGTCGCGTTCCCGTTCGGGTCGCGCACGTCGGATCCGTACCAGATGTACCTGGCCGACCTGTTCACCATCCCGACGAACCTGTACGGCGGGCCGGCGATCTCGGTTCCGTGCGGGCTCTCCGAGGGCCTGCCGGTCGGCTTCCAGATCATGGCCCCGACCATGGCCGACGACCGGATGTACCGGGTCGCCGGCGCCCTGGAGTCGGCGATCGGCACGTTCAGCCCGCCGGCCCTCTGACCGTTTCCCGAAGGCCCCGGTCAGGCCGGGGTCTTCGGGGAGTCCAGCCAGGTGTTGATCAGCTTGCTGAAGTCCTTGCCGGTGTTCTTCTGCACGAAGGCGATGAACGCGGCCCGGTCCTGGTTCGTGTCCCGGTGCTCGGCGACCCATGCCGTCATCAGGGCGAAGAACTTCTTGTCGCCGAGGGCGTCGTTCAGCTCCTTGAGCATCGCCGCGCCGCAGATGTAGACGTTGCTCTCGGCGAAGTTGGCGGCCTTCGGCCGGCCGGGCGGGCCGACCGACTTGCGCAGTTCGGCGTCCCGCTTGCGCAGGAAGCGTTCCAGGTCGGCGTCGCTGAACTTCTGGACCTTCTGTTCCCAGAGGAACTGCAGGTACTGCGCGAAGCCCTCGTTGAGCCACAGATCGGTCCAGGTCGACGGGGTGACCGCGTCGCCGAACCACTGGTGGGCGTACTCGTGGACCAGGACCTCCTCGAAGTAGGCCTGGTCGTCCTTGGACCACTTCCCGGCCAGCGACCGGCCGATGCTGAGCATCTGCTGGGTCTCCATCGCCGAGACCGAGCCGTTCAGCAGGGCGCCGCCGGTCTCGAACGGGTAGGCCCCGAGCATGCTCTCCAGCCAGGTCAGGATCTGCGGCGACTTCTTCAGCGAGGTCAGCACCTTGTCGTCGGCCTTCGGCAAAACCCAATAATTCAGCTGTACGCCGTGTGGCCCGGCCTGGGTGACCTTCGTGTACCGGTCCACGGCCAGGGTGGTCAGGTAGGCGGCCACCGGGACGGACGAGCTGAACTCGCCCTCGGCCGGTCCCGGGGTGCCACTGGCGACCGCGGCCCAGCCCGCCGGGACGGTGACCTTGATGTCGTACAGCGCCTTGTCGGAGACCAACTCGTTCGCCGGGTACCAGGTCATCGCGCCCCACGGCTCCTGCATCGTCCACAGGCCACCGGTCGCGGTCGGGCGCAGGCCCAGCCCCTCCTTGGCGTCCGAGCGGTGCGACGGGAACTTCACCTGCTTCGGCGTGCCGTGGTAGTCGACGACGAGCGTCACCGGCCGGTCGGCGACCAGCTCGGCGGGGACGGTCAGCTTCTCCTCGGCGACGGTGCCGGTGGCCGGCCGGTCGTCGACGGTGACCTTGTCGACGGTCAGGTTCGCGAAGTCCAACGTGATCGCACCGGCGGCGGCTGCCGGGCGGATGCGGAGGGTGGCCGTACCGGAAAGCTGTTTGGTCGTGGGTTGCCAATCGAGCTTCAGGTCGTACCGCAGCACGTCGAGACCGGCATTGCCGTGCTCGGGGTAGAGCTTGTCGGCGACCGGCGTGGACCGGCCCGCCGACCAGGCGGTGTAGTCGACCGCCGGAGCCGCGTCGGACGGTGCCGCGGAGGGGTTCGCGGCGGGCGGCGCGGGCGTGTCGGTGCAGCCCGCGCACAGGACCGTCGCGGTCAGCGCCACGCCGGCGAGAGATCGAAACATGC
This sequence comes from Actinoplanes sp. L3-i22, assembly GCF_019704555.1. Classification (NCBI taxonomy): domain Bacteria; kingdom Bacillati; phylum Actinomycetota; class Actinomycetes; order Micromonosporales; family Micromonosporaceae; genus Actinoplanes; species Actinoplanes sp. L3-i22. Next base: position 10,879,854 of record NZ_AP024745.1, on the reverse strand, counting down.
ACGGCACGCTATCGTGGAGATCATTTTTTGGGTGCCCCGCCGACCCTGACGTGCAAACCCGGCGTCGTCCCGTCATACCGGGCGACTAGGCTTGACCCCTGTCCGTATCCCGATGCCGCAGTGAGCCGGAGCCGAAGCACATGACGACCATCGCGCTGCCGTCCTACGACGACGCACTCAGCCGTTACGAGCCGGTCATCGGCCTGGAGACGCACGTCGAGCTGGGCACGCAGACCAAGATGTTCTGTGGCTGCAAGACCGAGTTCGGCGCCGAGCCGAACACCCAGGTCTGCCCGGTCTGCCTGGCCCTGCCGGGCGCCCTGCCGGTGATGAACCGCGCCGCGATCGAGGCGACCATCCGGATCGGCCTCGCGCTGAACTGCGACATCGCCCCGTGGTGCCGGATGGCCCGGAAGAACTACTTCTACCCGGACATGCCGAAGAACTTCCAGACCTCGCAGTACGACGAGCCGCTCTGCGTGGACGGCTACGTCGACGTCACGCTGGACGGCAAGGAGTACCGGGTCGAGATCGAGCGGGTGCACATCGAGGAGGACACCGGCAAGACCCTGCACGTCGGCGGGGCCACCGGTCGCATCCACGGCGCCACCGAGTCGCTCGTCGACTACAACCGGGCCGGCATCCCGCTCGTCGAGATCGTCACCAAGCCGGTCCCCGGCCTCGGCGCGCTCGCCCCCGAGGTCGCCAAGGCCTACGTCGCCGAGCTGCGCGACATCGTCCGCTCGCTGGGCGTCTCCGACGTGCGGATGGAGCAGGGCTCGATGCGCTGCGACGTCAACACCTCGCTGAACCTGCCCGGCGACGAGTGGGGCACCCGCACCGAGACGAAGAACGTGAACTCGCTGCGCTCGGTCGAGCGCGCGGTCCGCTCCGAGATCATCCGGCAGGCGGGGCTGCTCAACGAGGGCACCCGGATCTTCCAGGAGACCCGGCACTTCCAGGAGACCACCGGCGACACCCGCGCGGGCCGCTCCAAGGAGACCGCGACCGACTACCGGTACTTCCCCGAGCCCGACCTGGTCCCGATCGCGCCCGACCCGGCCTGGGTCGAGGAGCTGCGCGCCTCCCAGCCGGAGAAGCCCAGCGTCAAGCGGGCCCGCCTCCGCGAGGACTGGGGCATCACCGAGCTGGAGATGCAGTCGGCCACCAACGCCGGCGCGGTCGAGCTGATCGAGGAGACCATCGCCGCCGGCGCCTCGCCGGCCGGCGCCCGCAAGTGGTGGATGGGCGAGCTGGCCCGTCGCTCCAACGAGCTGGGCGTCGAGCTCGCCGAGGTCGGCGCGACCCCGGCGCACGTCGCCGAGCTGCAGAAACTCGTCGACGAGGGCAAGCTCAACGACAAGCTGGCCCGCCAGGTGCTGGAGGGCGTGACGGCCGGCGAGGGCTCGCCGTCCGAGGTGATGGCCGCGCGCGGCCTCGGCGTCGTGTCCGACACCGGCGCGCTGCAGACCGCGGTCGACGAGGCCATCGCCGCCAACCCGGACATCGCCGCGAAGATCCGCGACGGCAAGGTGGCGGCCGCGGGCGCGCTGGTCGGCGCGGTCATGAAGACCACGCGAGGCCAGGCCGACGCCAAGACCGTCCGCGACCTGATCTTGTCCCGGCTCGGGGTTTCCTGACCATTTCGGTACGACGTTTCGCCCGGCCCGCCGTCAGGGGGACCGGGCGACGTCGTTTCCGGGTACTCGTGAGCGTCGATTAGAGTCGGCCGGCGATCGTTCGTTCGCCTCGATCCGGGGAGCTCGCCATGACCGACGTCACGCCGTCCGCCGACGGGGCCTGGCCGCTGCCGTCCGGTGCGCCCGCGCTGCCGGTCGGCGCCCCGGTGGTGGCGACCCCGGAGCTGCCGGTGCCCTACGCCCGGCCGGTCCCGCCGCGGCCGGACACCGAGGGCGAGCCGGAGTTGGTCGCGGCGGCCCACGTGGCGGTGCACGAGCAGCGGTTCACCGACGCGGTCGACCTGCTGGAGGAGTTCCTGCGGGCGCATCCGGAGGACGCGCGGGCGTGGCACCGGCTGGCCGGGGCGCGGATCGGTCTCGGTCAGTACCGTACGGCGCTCGCGGCGGCCGACCGCTCCGTCGAGCTGGATCCGGCCCGGGCGCCGGCGCATCTGATGCGCGGGCTCGCCCAGGGCTACCTGCACGGCTGGGGTTCGGCGGAGCCGTCCGCGGCCCGGGCCGTCGAGCTGGACCCGGGCAGCGCCGACGCGCACGCGCTGCTCGCCCAGGCGTTGTCGGCGCAGGGCCGGGCGGGAGCCGCCGAGGACGCCGCGCGGGCCGCGCTGGCCATCGCTCCCGGCCATCGGGCGGCGCTGCTCGTGCTCGCCAAGGGTGGGTCGCCGGTGGCCCGCTGGATGCCGGTGGTCAACGCCGTCGCGATGCCGGTGGTGATCGTGCTCGGCGTCCTGACCCTGATGCTGGCCGGCTCGCCGGAGGCGGCGATCTTCGGCGGCTTCGCGGTGGTGGCCGTGCTGCCGCTGTTCACCGCGGTGCTGCGCTGGGCGCTCGGCAGTCGCGGGGGCGTCGTCCGGGCGTTGCCGGGCTGGGCGTTTCCGGTCATCCCGGTGGCCGCCACGGCCTTTGTCGCCGTCCCGGTACTTCTCACCGGCACCCGGTTGGCCGGCGCCGTGGCCCTTCTGCTGATCACGGGCCTCTTCGCCACGTCATGCACGATGGGCCTGCGCCGCTCGATCCGCCGCCGCGCCGTCACCTGACGGACGCCCGGGTCAGCGGCTCGACCGGCCCGGCGCGGGGATCGTGGACGCCGACTCGGCCGGGACGCCGGCCGGGACGGACGGGGTCGGGCTGGGTGGCGGGCCCTCGTCGTCGAGCCCGACGACGTTGCGCTGCATCTCGACGTTGGACTCGCCGGTCCCGCCCAGCTGGATGTCGTCGTACGCCTTCAGGTCGTGATGCTCGTCGAAGTAGAGAACCGACAGCGACAGCGGCGTCGGCTCCTCGCCCTCCAGCCCGCGCAGCCCGGCGCCACCGGTCGAGCCCTCGATCATCAGGCGGGTCGACACCGGGCCCAGGATCGCGGCCGAGGCGGACGGCGTGGGCGACGGGATCGCCGAGGCGGACGGGTCGGGCGTCGGCGCCGCGCGCGCCGGCAGCATCGCCACCGACCGCTTGTGCTTGTGACCGGCCAGGACCAGCGGCACCAGCCCGGACAGCGGCTGGGCCATCGCCGGGTCGTGGACCAGGGCGATGTCCACCTTCTTGCCGGAGTCCTGGATCGTCTTGGCGAGCCGCTCGCCGGACGCGGTGAGCAGCTCGGCGCCGGAGTTGTCGCCGGCCGTGTTGGTCTCGCTCTTGTCCGGGGTGAACTGCGGGTCGCCGATCCCGCCGATGGTCAGGCCGTCGACCACGGTCAGCCCGTTGTCCAGGACGATCGCGTTGCGCTGCTTGGCGACCGCGGCCTGGATCGCGACCGAGTCGTGGTTGCCGCGGACGTAGATGTAGGGCACGCCGATCGACGGGATCGAGGAGACGTACGACGTCTCGGCGCTGCTGCCCCAGTCGACCATGTCCCCGGTGTCGACCACCGCGTCGATGTCGAAGGTCTGCACCACGGTCCGGATCAGGCCCCAGGACGACGGGTTCAGATGCAGGTCGGAGACGTGCAGGATGCGGGTGGTGTTGCCGGCCGGCTCGTAGACCGGCAGCGACGACACGGTCGTGTAGATCCGGCTGACGTTGCTGACGATCTGCTGGAGCTGATCGGCGTACCGCCCGTAGTTGTCCGCGATCCGTCGCGCGTCACCGACCACGGCCGGGGCGTTGACCAGCAGCCCCTCGTAGCGGGGCTCACTGATCGCGTTCGGCCGGATGGTGGCGGCGGCCAGCCCGATGCTGCCGGCCGCGGCGATCAGCGCGGTGAGCCCGGCCGCCGCGGTGCGCCGGACGTTCCGGAAGATCAGCCCGGCCGCGATGATCGCGCTCAGCACGGCCAGCCCGACCGCGCGCAGCGCCAGCTGGGTCACCCCGGTGGTGACCTCGTCGACGGCCCGGTCACCGGCCGAGCTGATCGCCGTCGGGTTGTCGATCAGCTCCTCGGTCCGGCTCTGGTCGAGCGAGCCGAGCGCCACCTTGAGGTGCAGCGTGCCGCGGTGACTGTCCAGGTGCAGCGAGCCGAGCGGCGGGATGTCCACCTCGGTGCCGCCGACCAGGCTGGGGCGCAGCGACATCTCCGCCTTGAACGGGCCCACGGCGATCTCGGTGTGCGCGAACAGCATCACGCCGATCACCGCCGAGGTGATGCTGACCAGGCCGACGGCGGCGACTGTCCGGGAGTTACGGAACCAGCGGTGCCGCCACACCCGGACGGTCAGATCGACCGCCGAGTGGAGGCGACGGCGCCAGGGGGGTGCGGCCGGGGCCGCGAACTCACTCATCGCGGGCTCACCTGCCCACCCTGGCTCGTGGCGAAACAGTTATCACCCGTCAACTCCGGCCGGCGCCGCCGTCCGAGAAGACGAGCCGGATCAGACGATCGTCCTCCGGATCCGGCTCGCCGGCGTCCTCCTGGTTGGAGGTGCTCACCCAGAGGGACCCGTCCGGGGCGGCGACCAGGGCGCGGAGCCGGCCGTACTTCCCGGTCAGCAGCTCCTGCGGGGTGCCCAGGACGGTGCCGTTGCCGGTCACGTTCAGCAGGTAGAGCCGCTTGCCGAGCAGGCAGGCGGTGGCCACCGTGCTCTCGAACGCGGCCACCCCGCCGCACGACGAGTCGGCGGTCGGCCAGGCCACCAGGGGATCGGCGAACTTCGCGTTCCCCGCCTTGCCGTCGGCCTTGGGCCACCCGTAGTCCTTGCCCTTCACCACGATGTTCAGCTCGGAGAACTTGGGCTGGGTGTTCTCCGTGGCGAACATCCGCTTGGTCTTGTCCCAGGTCAGGCCCTGCACGTTGCGGTGGCCGGAGGACCAGACCAGCGACGTCTTCACCGGGTTGCCCGGGGCCGGCTTGCCGGCCGTGGTCATCCGCAGGATCTTGCCGCCCAGGCTCTTCGGATTCTGCGCGAACGTGCCGGTGGGCGTGCCGTCGCCGGTGCCGGCGTAGAGGAACCCGTCCGGCCCGAAGGCCAGGGCGCCGCCGTTCTCCTCCGCCGAGCGGGGGATGCCGGTCAGGATCGGGGTCAGCGGGCCGCCCAGGACCAGCTTGCCGATCCGGTTGTCGGTGGTGGTCGAGTAGTAGACGAAGATCGTCTTGTCGGACGCATACTTCGGGGAGACGGCGATGCCGAGCAGGCCGCCGTCACCGGAGGCGCGCACCTCGGCGAGGCGGGTCGCCTCGGAGACCTTGAGGCCGTCGGCGTCCGACTCCGGCCCGACCTTCAGGATGCGGGCCGTGTCGCGCTCGGTGACCAGGGCCGACCCGTCCGGCAGGAAGGCGATGCCCCACGGCACCTCGAGGCCCTTGGCCAGCACGGTGATCGCGATCTCCGAGTCGTCGGCCGCGGCGCTGGCGGTGGCGGCGACCGACGGGCCGGGCAGATTGGGCGCGCTGCCGGCCTGATCCGGCCCGGGCGGGCCGAAGCTGCACCCCGAGGTCAGGGTCAGCACGACGGCGAGTGTCGCGACCGCGGCACGGCCCCGGCGGGAACGCACGGCTCAACCACCCCCTAGCTAGTCTGCCGACCAGGGTAACCGCGACCCCTGACAGTTCCCGGGGAGGCGGTCACGGCTCCACGGTGGCTGGTTCGCCCTCCGCGTCGGCGGTGTCGCCGTCGTCCTCGGACGCGGCCGGGCTCTTGCCGGCCGCGGCCAGCACCAGCGGCAGGTTGTCCCGGGTCACCCCGGTCAGCCGGATCACGTTGCCGTTGTCCAGCAGCGCGGAGACCCGGCCGCGCTGGTCCGGCGCGAGCTCGGTGATCCGGCTCCACGGGACGCGGTTGCCGCCGAACAGGGCACGGACCCGCAGCTCGTCCGGGAAGACGTCGGTGCCGGCCCGCCAGGACCAGATCAGCGCGGTGAGCGGGATCAACAGCACCGGAAGGTACGCCGTGGAGACGCCGGCCAGCGGCATCGCGCCGGCGAACGCGATCCCGGAGGCCACCAGGGCGGTGCCGGACTTGCGTACGCGAAGGGCGGGACGTCTGCTCACCGACCCATCTTCCCACCGCCCCCGGCGGGGTTATCCACAGGCCCTGGTTGACCGGCGACCGTCCATGGTCGACGATCCGGAAGAGGCCGCCGTAACCGGACCCACCGATCGATCGTTGTCCGGATACAACGACCTCTTGTTCCGCCCCCGTCCGTCGGGAGCCGATCCCCTCGGCATGAACGCAGAGGACCTGTCGTGGCCGTGCCGCCCCTCCCGCCGGCCCGGCCCGAACATGGCCGGGCGACCCTGCTCACCGTCGCGTCGACGGCCGTCCTGGTGCTGCTCGCCGGCGCCACCGGCCTGCTGCCCGGCCCGGTCGCGCTGGCCCTCGCCGTGGGCGCCGCCGGCCTGTGCGCCGCCGCCTACCTGGTCCGCTCGGCGCTGGACATCCATCACGCCGACGGCACGTTCGTGGCCTGTCGCGGCGCCGGCTTCGTCGGGATGGGCGCGCTGGCCACCGCGCTGACCGTGCTGGTGCCCTGGTGGTCGCCGCCCGGCGAGGTGGTCTGGCTGACCGTGGGGCTGGCCGCGGCCGCCGGGTGCTACGTGCTCGGCGCCGCGCTGCTGCCCGGCGCCGCGCGCAACTGGCCGATCCGGCTGCGGCGCGGCTTCGACGGGCTCGGCCTCGGCGTCAGCCTGGGCTTCGCGGCCTACCTGATCCCGCCGGACGGGCAGGCCCACCCGGCCGCGCTGCCGGCCGTGCTGATCACCGCGGGCGGCGCCTCGATCGTCACCGTCGTGGTGCTCCGGGCCCGGCCGCGCCCGGTCCCGGCGGTCTGGTGCGCGGCCGGCTCGGTGCTGGTGCTGATCGCCCTCGCGGTGCTGGCCGAGCTGCTGGCGCTGGGCGTGACCGGTCCGGCCGTCCCGCTGCTGGGTCTGCCGATGGTGGCCGGCCTGGCCGCGGCGGCGGGCGGCGGCTCGCGCCGGGGCCTGCCGGTGCCGCCCGCCGAGCCGGTCAATCCGGACCGCTATCTGGCGAGCTATCCGCTGCTCGCGGTGCCGGCCGCGGTCGGCGTGATCGCCGCGGTGTGGCACCTGCTGACCACCCCCGGCTTCGACACCGAGGGCGTGATCTTCGCGGTCATCATGATCAGCGTCCTGGTGATGCGGGAGTTGCTGGTGGTCCGCGACATCCGGCTGTACGCGGGCCGGCTGCGGGTCACCGAGGCGCACTTCCGTTCCCTGGTCGCCGGCGCCACCGACCTGACCCTGGTGCTCGACGAGCGGCTCACCGTGCGCTGGCAGTCACCGGCCGCGGCCCGGCTCTTCGGGCTGCGCGACGACCAGGTGCTGGGCCGGGCGTTCGGCGAGATGATCCACCCGGAGGACGCCGGCGACGCGCTCGCGGTGATCGGGTCGGTGCTCGCCGGCGAGCACGAGGGCGGCCCGCCGGTGCTGGTCAGCGCCCGGCTGCGGGACGGCGCCAAGCTCTGGCGGGACACCGAGTCGACCATCTCCGACCAGCGCGCGGTGCCCGAGGTGGCCGCCCTGGTGGTGCACGTGCGGGACGTCGGCGAGCGCCGCCACCTGGAGCGCACCCTGCACCGCCTGGCGTACCTGGACCAGCTCACCGGCCTGGCGAACCGGCAGGCGCTGATGCGTGACCTGCTCGCCTTCCGCCGCCGCCCCGGCCCGCACGGCACCCTGCTCGTGGTCGACCTGCACGGGCTCGCCGAGGTCAACGACACGCACGGCCGGGAGGTCGGCGACGCGGTGCTGACCGAGGTGGCCCGCCGGCTGCGGACCCTGACCCGCGCCGAGGACGTGCCGGCCCGGCTGGGCGGCGACGAGTTCGCGGTGCTCACCCCGGAGTCGGCGGTCCCGGCATACGCCCTGGCCACCCGGATCGTGGCGGCCCTCGCCGAGCCGTTCCAGCTGCCCGGCGCGCAGGTGCGCCTGCAGACCAGCGTGGGCCTGGCCGAGCTGGCCGGCGCCGACGGGCCGGACGAGGCGCTCCGGCACGCCGACCTGGCCCGGCAGCGCGCCCACCAGCTCGGCCGCGACTCGGTGGAGTGGTACGACCCGGACGTCGAGCTCCAGCTCCAGCGCCGGATGCAGCTGGAGCGCCAGCTGCCCGGCGCGGCCGGTCAGGGCGAGCTGGACCTGGTCTTCCAGCCGGTGACCGGGCTGCGCGACGACCGCCCGGCCGGGGTCGAGGCGCTGCTGCGCTGGCGGCATCCGGAGCTCGGCACGATCCTGCCGGAGGAGCTGCTGCCGATCGCCGAGGCGCTGGGCATCATCGCCGAGCTGAACGAGTGGGTGCTCGACGAGGCCTGCCGCCACCTGCGGAACTGGGTCGGCGACGACGGCGAGTTCTGGGTGTCGGTCAACGTCGGGCCGCGCGAGCTGCTCACCGCCCGCTTCCCGGAGCAGGTCGCCGGCACCCTGCGGCGGTACCAGATGGCCCCGGACCGGCTGGTCGTCGAGGTCGCCGAGACCTGGATCGCCGAGGACCTGCCGGCGATCGTCTCCGCGCTGTCCGGCCTGCGGAAACTCGGGGTCCGCGCGGCGCTGGACGACTTCGGCTCGAGCCAGACCTCGCTGGCGAACCTGCGCCGCCTCCCGGTCGACATGTTGAAACTCAACGCGAGCCTGGCGCAGGACGCGTCCGAGGCCGCGACCCTCGACGTGGTGGTCGGCCTGGCCCGGCGGATCGGTCTCGACATCGTGGCCAAGGGTCTGGAGACCCCGGAGAGCATCGAGCGCGCCGCGGCCGCCGGCTGCCGGTTCGGCCAGGGCCTCGCGCTGGCCCCGCCGGCTCCGGCCGAGCGCATCGAGGCCTACCTGGAGAGCCACCGAGCCGACCGCAATCAATAACAAAACCCGTTAAACCCCGCTTTGGTACGACCAAAGCCCCGCGCCGATCCGACAAACGCCCACCGCGCTGCCGCCGGGCCGGGCCGGCGTGCGGTGCGGCCGGGGCTGGGCCGGCGGCGCGGGGCGGGCTTCTCAGCTGGTGTTGGCGGCTGTTTCAGGCCGGTTTTACAGCCCTCAGCGCCAGCCGGGACCGAGAGCGCGGGGCGGCCGGGAGTGGGCAGGTGGTCGCGTGAGTGTCACCGGACGGGCGGCGGGCTCACGACGTACCCAAGCAGGGGGTTAATTGCGCGGCGGAGCCGTGCTGCCTCGTGGGGTGAGGTGGGCGGTCTGCGCCTTGACGTTGCCGACCTTCTTGCCGTCGACGGCGTTGAGCAGCTCGCGGGCGGCCTGCGCGCCGTAGCCGGAGACGTCCCGGCTGAGCGCGGTCAGCGGCGGGTGCACCAGGCTGCACAGCGGCGAGTCGTCCCAGGCCACGATCGACAGGTCGCCCGGCACGGACAGGCCCATCTCCTGCGCGACGGCGAGCCCGGCGACCGCCATCACGTCGTTGTCGTAGATGATCGCGGTGGGCCGGTCGCCGCCGATGAGCAGGCGCCGGGTGGCCCGGCTGCCCTCCTCGCCGGTGTAGTCGGCCGGCACGGTGACCGCGTCGCCGAGCCCGAGCGAGGCGCAGACCGCGTTGAACGCCTTCGTCCGCACCTGGGTGTGCAGCAGGTCGGGCACGCCGCTGACCCGGGCGATCCGCGAGTGGCCGAGGGCGACCAGGTACCGCACCGCCTCGGTGATCGCGCCGCCGTCGTCGGACCAGATCTGGGTGACCGGGCTGGGCTCACCGGAGCCGCCGATCACCACCGCGGGCAGTTGGAGCTGATGCAGGACCGGGATGCGGACGTCGTTCTCCCGCAGGTCGGTGACGATCACGCCGTCGATCCGGCGCTCGCCCCACCAGCGGCGGTAGACCTCGACCTCCTGCTCCGGGCTGGCCACCACCTGGAGGGTCAGCGCGTAGGACCGGGCACCGAGCTCGGCCTCGAAACCGCTGATCAGGCCCATGAACCAGGGCTCGATGCCGAGGATCCGGGCGGGCCGGCAGAGGGTCAGGCCGACGGCGCGGGCGCGGGCGCCGGAGAGGGCCCGGGCGGCGCTGTTCGCATTGAAGCCGATCTCCTGCGCGATCGCGAGGATCCGTTTGCGGGTGGCCTCGGAGACACCGGGCTGACCGTTCAGCGCATAGGACACGGCGCCCTTGGACACACCCGCACGCCGGGCGATGTCGGCGATCGTGGGCCGCTTCACTCAGTCTCCCTCTGTCCCGTGGCGCTGAGCTTATCGGGCGTAGCACCGGCGTAACCGAACCGGCATCCAGAGTGTACTTGACCGGTTAAGTCAGGGGGAGATCCACCGCGATCCCTCTCCGGCGCGGCCGGATCAGGGGGATACGAATTTCGAGCCCCAAGGGTTTTGCCAGAGAGGACTCAGCTTTTACTCAGGTTTACGTGAGCCCGGCCACTGAGCCCCACGTCATCGTCTCGGAACTCTGCTGAAACTCAAGGAGTCCGATGCGAAACCATCTGTTGCGATGGTCGGTCACGGTAGGGGTGACCTTGGCGGTGGTCGCTCCGTTGGCGGGCAGCGCCAACGCCACCGTCATCACCCCGCCGATCGCCCGGAACGGCCGGCTCACCCAGGTCGGCCCGATCGCCGACCACGGCTTCCCGGCGTGGTACCGGGACAGCACCGGGGCTCGTCTGGAGCCCTGCTACACCGCGGACGACCCGCTCTGCGCGGTCCTGCCCGACGAGGTCCCCAACCCGGACCTGCCCGTCTCGTACCCGGACAACTTCCCGGGCGAGTTCTTCTACCAGCTCGTCGACTCGACCCTGACGCTCACCGACGGCACCAAGGCCGTGATCGGCCTGAACGTCGAGGGCGCCTGGGCGAACGACGCGGTCGTGCCCGGCGACCAGATGGTCTTCGGCCGGGTCCGGATCCGCTTCGCGGCCACGGCCGGCCGGCGATTCCGGATCACCCATCCGTACGGCATCGACGACCTCACCGCCGACGACAAGGGCGTCCGGATGACCGAGGACGTCGGCACCATCCCCGGTGCGTTCGGCGGGGTGCTGAACGGCCGGGTCGGTCCGTTCCTGAAGTGGGACCCGGCGGTCGCCCCGGCGGCCCCGGCCGGCTACACCGGTGACCCGGGCGTCGACCACAAGGTGGTGGGCAGCCCGTACGGCACCAACTTCATCCGGATCGAGGAGCTCGACCCGCGGTCCGGCGCGGTCCTCGGCCAGGTCGGGTTCTCCGACCAGTTCAGTGTCCAGGGCCGGTACGCCACCAACGCGGGCGTCGACGTCGACCAGGCCACGTACACCACCGGCCCGGACGGCAAGGGTGTGGTCGAGGTCTACGCGACGAGCGAGCCCGGTCAGGCCATCGAGATCGCCTCGAACGCGGCGCTCGGCATCCGCGGCACCCGGCTGCGCGAGTCGAACGGCCACTACTACGGCCGTTTCCCGCTCGCCGGTCCGCCGCCCGCGGACGCGAGCGTCGACGTGGTCAACGCCTCGGACCGCCCGACCGCGAAGAAGACCCGCAAGCTGATCGACGTCGTGCAGGTCACCCGGGCCGCGTACGACTCCGACGCGCACACCCTCACGGTCGCCGCCACCAGCAGTGACCAGGACAGCAACCCGGGCGTGCTGAGTGTCACCGGCTACGGCCCGATCACCGGCCAGCCGTTCACCAACGTGCTCGCGCCGCCCGCGGCGATCACGGTGACCTCGTCGGCCGGCGGTTCGGCCATCGCCTCGCTGGCCGGCTCGGGCGCGGCGTTCGGCCCGGTGGCCCCGGTCGCCGCGGCCACCACCGACCCGGGCCCGGTGGTCGGTCAGGTCGTCAAACTGGACGGCACCGGATCGACCGGCGAGATCGACACGTACAACTGGACCCAGAGCGAGGGCCCGTCGGTCACCCTGACCGGCGCGACCACCGCCTCGGCCTCGTTCGTGCCGACCCAGGCCGGCACCTACAAGTTCAAGCTGACGGTGACCGGGCCGGGCGGCCAGAGCCAGCCGGCCGAGGTCGCGGTGACCGTGGTCGCGGCCACCCGTCCGGTGGCCGAGGCGGGTCCGGACCAGACCGTGCTCCGCGGGAAGACGGTCACGCTGGACAGCACCGGCACGGCCGGAGCCGAGACGTACAGCTGGCGGCAGGTGTCCGGCCCGGCGGTGACCCTGGTCGGGGCCTCGTCGGCGAAGCCCACCTTCGTCTACCCGGTGCAGCCGCAGCCGGCCTCGCCGGGGCCGAACGCCGCGTTCGTCTACGACAACGAGCCGGTGGTGCTCGAGCTGACCACCACCAACCCGAGCGGCACGGCGACCGACCGGGTCACCATCCGGCCGCAGGCCGAGACGTTCCCGGGCGGCGTGACCGTCCGGTACCGGACCGGCAACAACGAATGGCGGATCACCGGCACCAGCAGCCTGCTCGCCGGGCAGCGGATCACCGCGGTACTCGGTGACACGCTCACCGGCCGGGTGATCGGCACGGCGAACGTGGACGCGGCGGGCGCGTTCAGCATCCGGGTCACCGGCCCGGCGCCGGGCACGGTCCGGACGGTCAGCGTGGTGACCGCGACCGGCGGTCGTCAGCTGGCGATCGTGGTGAACGTCACCAACTAGTCCCGGCAACCCCGACGGCGGCGGCTTCCTTCCTAGGAGGCCGCCGCCAACTGTTTGCGCAGGTAGAGCACGGTCGCGGCGGAGACCTGCTCGGCCACCGCGGCACGCACCAGGGTGCCCGCGTGGCCCACCTTCCCGTCCGGGCACTCCCGCAGCAGGTGTGCGTGCACCAGCGCGTCCACGCAGGTCAGCACGTCGGTGACGGGCTGCCCGGTGAGCGTGGCCAGCTCGGCCGCGCCCAGGTCGCCGAGCACCGCGCAGACCCGCAGCAGCTCCCAGGCCAGCGGCGGCATCCACTCGGTGCGCTGCCGGGCGACCTGCATGGCCACCGCGCTCGCCACCGGGCGGGGCCGCCGGGCCACCGCGACCAGGGCCGGGATGCCGCCGGTCAGCTCCCGTACGCCGGGGTCGCCGAGCGGCTCCAACTCCTGCGCGGTGAGCGGGCCGAGCCGCATCACCACCGGCGTGCCCAGCCCGGCCAGCGGCCGGCCGGAGAGCTGCGACGGGTAGTCGTAGGTCAGCACGATCCGCAGGCCCGGGCAGTGCCCGCTGAGCCAGGCCAGCTCGGCGACGCTCGCCGCGTCCAGGTCCCGGGCGTCGTCGACGGCCAGGAAGACCTGCTCCGGCCGGTCGAACGTGGCGGCGATCAGCTCCAGGTCGGGCTGGCCGAGCGGGTGGTCGGGCAGCGCCCGGTCCACCGCCTCGATCGCCGCCGGGGCGGCGTCCAGGTCGGTGAGGACGCTGCGCAGCCAGGACAGGCGGAGCACGCCGACGGCCGGGCCGGCGTCGCCGATGCCGATCCGGCCCGGGGTGTGCCGGCCCAGCTCGGCCAGGAACGCGGACTTGCCGGCGCCGCTCGGCCCGACGAAGTGCACCACCGGCGGCGTGCCCGGCTCGACCATCAGCCGGATCTCGGTGAGCCGGCCCAGGAACCGCTCACCGGGCTTGGCGGCCGCGGGCGAGGCGACCGGCGCCGGCGCGGGCGCCGGATCGGCCGCCGGAGCACGGCTGGCCAGCACCGATTGCTTGATCATCGCGAGCTCGGCGGACGGCGCGACGCCCAGTTCGCTGTCCAGCACCTGGCGGCAGCGCTCGAAGATGCGCAGCGCGTCGTCCGGCCGGCCCATCGCCACCGCGGCGGCCATCGCGGCGTGGTAGCCGGACTCCAGGAACGGGTTGAGCTCGATCGCCTCGTGGGCCAGCCGCAACGACCGCGGGGCGTCCTCGGCCAGGGCCGCCGCGGCGAGCCGGAGCAGGGCGTTCACGGCGGCGACCGAGACCTCGGCGCGGACCGGCTCGGCCCAGTCGGCGTACGGGTCCTCCGGAAACGGCAGGTGCCGCGCCAGCCCCAGGATCTCCTCGTGCACCCGCAGCTGTTCCGGGTCGCCGGGCCCGAGCGTGTCCAGCTTCCGGACGAGTTGTCGCAGGCCGGCGAGGTCGAGCCCGGCCCGCGAGGTGTCGAAGAGGTAGCCGCCGGAGCGGGTGACGATGAACCAGTTCGCCGGCGAGCCCTGCGGCTGCAGCCGGCGCCGGATCACCGAGACGTAGTGCTCCAGCGCGCCGGCGTGGTTGCCCGGCAGGTCCTCGCCCCACACCGCGTCGGCGAGCGCGTCCTTGGACTGGATCCGGTCGTGCCGGGCGGCCAGCACGGCCAGCACCTGGCGGGCCCGGCGGGGCAGCTCACCGGCCGGCAGCACGCCACCGGCGCCGTCCACGACGGTGAGCTGTCCCAGCACGCTGACTCGGAGTCCCACGTTCTGGTGATCGCCAGAATCGGTCCGGAGTTGAGAAACAGCAGACTTCAGGATCGCCAACGGAACACCTCAGAACGGGTCTCTAGGTTACGGCTCCCTGTGTAAACCCTGGGAAGAAGAGGTGTCCGATGGCACGCGGGAGTATGAACCGGCGCGACCTGCTCAAGGGCGCGCTCGCCCTCGGCGGCGGTGGACTGATCGTGATGACCGCCGGTGGCGAGGTCGTCGCGGCGTCCAGCAAGCTCTCGGCCAAGAACATGCCGACCCCGTACACGAACATGTTCCGTCGCCCGCCGGTGCTGATGCCGGCCGCGGAGGGCGTCGACGAACAGGGGCCGTTCCAGAAGTACCGGCTCACCCAGAAGCTCGCGAAGGCCAGCATCCTGCCCGGCCTGAGCACGACGATCGCCGGCTACAACGGGATCTTCCCCGGGCCGACCATCCGGGTGAAGCAGGGGACCCGCACCGAGGTCCGGATCTGCAACGCCCTCTCCGACGTGAACACGCTCAACGGACGCCCGTTCAGCACGGTCACCCACCTGCACGGGTCCGCCTCCCTGCCGCAGTACGACGGTTATGCCAATGATCAGACAAAACCTGGTCAGGTGAAGACGTACAAGTACCCGAACTGGCAGCAGGGACGGACCCTTTGGTACCACGACCACAACCATGGGGACACCGCGCAGAACGTCTACTCGGGTCTGGCCGCCCAATATCACCTGAAAGACCCGTACGAAACCGCCCAGTTGCCCCAGGGTGAATTCGACGTGCCGCTGGTGGTCAGCGACGTCGCGTTCAACGCCGACGGGTCGGTCGCGTTCGAGCCGGACGGCAATGCCGGCTTCATGGGCGACATCATCATGGTCAACGGCGTGCCGTGGCCGAAGATGAAGGTCAAGCCGCGGGTCTACCGGTTCCGGGTGCTCGCGGCCTCGATCTCCCGGTCCTGGCGGTTCGCGCTGAGCACCGGCGATCCGTTCTACGTGGTGGGCAACGACGCCGGCATGACGCCCAAGGTGAACGCGGTCAAGTCGTGGCGGCAGGGCGGGGCCGAGCGCTACGAGGTGCTGATCGACTTCCGGAAGTACAAGGTCGGCACGAAGATCGAGCTGCAGAACCTGAGCAACAAGAACAACGTCGACTTCGCCAACACCGGCAAGGTCATGCAGTTCGAGGTGGTCGCCGACGCCGGCGCCGCCGACCCGTACCAGATCCCGACGACCCTGGATCTGGGCCCGCAGCCGTACGCGAACCGCGGCGCCGTCGAGGTCAACAAGCTCACCCCGGACATGGCGACCGCCCGCCGCCGGCTGCGCGTCGAGCGCAAGCACGGCGAGTGGACCGTCAACGGCGAGACCTGGGCGGACGTCGAGGACTCCGGCTTCAAGCGGGTGTTCGGCAACCCGAAGCCGTACGACGTGGAGATCTGGGACCTGGTGAATGAGTCCGGTGGCTGGTACCACTCGTTCCACATCCACCTGATCGACGCCCAGATCATCGCCCGCAACACCACCTCGGACGGCAAGGCGCACCCGTGGGAGGGCGGTGGCAAGGACGTCTTCTACCTGGGCGAGAACGAGACGGTCACCGCGCTCATGCAGTTCACCACCGGCGACGGCAACGTCGGCGGCCGGTACATGACGCACTGTCACAACCTGGTCCACGAGGACAGCGACATGATGATCCAGTTCGCGGTCGGCGACCTGGAGAACAACAACCCGATCACCATGGACCCGGCGAAGGCGGAGACCGAGGCGGAGATGCCCGCGGCGTACGCGGCGAGCTACCCGCTGGGCACGTGATGCCGGCCAAGCTCCGGGGCCCGGTGCTCAGCCTCGCGCTGGTGCTCGTCGCGTTCACGGTGGCGGCCTGGTCGGGTGGCTGGTTCGCGCCGCACCCGGCCGGGACGCCGGCCGAGGCGGCCACGATCACCGACGACGCCGGTGACGAGCTGGCCACCACCACGTTCGACGGGCCGCTGGTGCGCGAGCGGGCGGCGCTGGCGATCCTCCCGGCCAAGGGCGCCGACCGCGCGCACGTCGCCGCGGAGCTGCGGGCCTCGGCGAAGGCGGCCGGGGTCGGCGAGCTGACCGACGCGACGTTCGCGGTGTTCAGCGCGGAGCTGCTGAAGTACCTGGTGCCGGAGCTGACGCTGGTGCTGCCGGAGGGCGTCACGGTGCAGCGGGCCGAGGCGTTCATGCGCGACCACGAGCCCGGTGACGTGGCGTTCTACGTGGCGCAGACGGTGCTGGTGCACGACCTCACGTTCGCCGTGGTGACCGACGGGGTCACCCCGGCCGAGGCGGCGCGGCGGGAGGACGCCGAGGGGATCCTCAGCGACTCGCTCAACCACTACGTGACGAGCGTGCAGCCGGCCGGGCTGACGGTCCGGTACTTCGGGGCGCTGCTGAGCGACGGGCGGATCGCGGCGGTCCGGGCGGCGATGGCGCGCTCGGCGGGCACCACGCCCGACCGGGTGACCGTCGAGGCCAACCAGGCGGGCGGCGGCGTGGACCTGTCCGGCGGTGTCCCGGACCTGGACGAGGCTGCGGAACACCACGGGCACTGAGGTGCTCACGGCGTACCCGAGCGGAATTTGATCCTGAGGCGGCCTGGCGAAGGCCGCCTCAGTTCGGCTTGAGGCGGACCTCAGCCACCCATCGCAACATGTACGAAATTCCCGTGCTAATCGGGCATCGTCCTTGGAGGGCGTCCGTGCCGAAGCTCCGTTCCGTTGTCGCCGTCGCGACCGTGCTGATCGCCACGATCCTGGTCACCCCCGCGGCCCACGCCGCGCCGATCGGCCAGGGGTTCACCGTGACCGCGGCCGACCTGGCCTACATCCTCAAGCAGATCAAGATCGCTGAGGCGCACGTCGCGAACACCACCAGCGCGACCGGACCGTGCGGCGCCCTGGCCATCGGCCCGACCGAGCCGCTCGGACTGCGGACCGTCGACGGCTCCTGCAACCACCTCGGTGCCGGCCAGACCACCTACGGCGCCTCCGACCAGGCCTTCCCGCGGCTGGCCCCGGCGCAGCTGCGGCCCGGCTACACCGGGCGGAACGCGACCGACGCCCAGCCCCGGATGATCAGCAACCTGATCGCCGACCAGAGCACGGGCAACCCGGCGGCGGTCGCGGCGGCGCACGGCAACGACCCCGCCGCCGGCATCCCGAACGTCACGCCGGACGCCGGACTCTCCGCGCCGTACAACTCCTGGTTCACGCTCTTCGGGCAGTTCTTCGACCACGGCGTCGACCTGACGGTCAAGGCCGGCGGTGCGGTGATCATCCCGCTGGCCGCCGACGACCCCCTGGTGATCAGCGAGAACCTGCCGCCGGCGCTGCGGTTCATGGTGCTGACCAGGGCTTCGGTCGGCAACACCGTCTCGCCGTACGTGGACAACTCGCAGACCTACACGTCGCACGCCGCGCACCAGGTCTTCCTGCGCGAGTACGACGCGATCGCGCACGACACCGGCCGGCTGCTCGGCGGCGCCGCGGGCGGGCTGCCGACCTGGGCGGACGTGAAGCGGCAGGCCGCTGACGTGCTCGGGCTGCGGCTGACCGACGCCGACGCGCTGAACGTGCCGACGGTGCTGGCCGACGCGTACGGAAACTTCGTGCCGGGCCCCGCGCGCGGCCTTCCGCAGTACGTGACCAGCACCGGCCTGGTCGAGGGCGACACCGCCGCCCCGGTCGCCGTGCCGTCGAACGTGCTGCGCGTCGGCACCCCGTTCCTGGCCGACATCGCCCACGCCGCCGACCCGTCCCAGCCCGGTTACGACGCCGCGTTGCTGGACAAGCACTACGTCGCCGGTGACGGCCGGGTCAACGAGAACATCGGGCTGACCGCGATTCATCAGATCTTCCACTCCGAGCACAACCGCCTGGTCGGCGACCTCCAGCGGATCGTGGGCGACTCCGCGGAGTGGACCGGGACCCGGCTCTTCCAGGCCGCCCGCTTCATCAACGAGATGGAGTACCAGCACATCGTCTTCGAGGAGTTCGCCCGCAAGATCCAGCCGGCGATCGACCCGTTCGAGGCGTACCAGGACGAGATCAACCCGGCGATCTACGCGGAGTTCGCGCACGCCGTCTTCCGGTTCGGGCACTCGATGCTGACCGAGACGATCGCCCGGACCGCCGCCGACGGCTCCGACGACTCGGTGCCGCTGCTCGACGGCTTCCTCAACCCGGAGAAGTTCACCGACGGCGGGACGCTCAGCCCGGAACAGGCCGCCGCCGAGGTGGTGACCGGGATGTCGAAGCAGGTCGGCAACGACATCGACGAGTTCGTCACCGAGACGCTGCGGAACAAGCTGCTCGGACTGCCCAGCGACCTGGCCGCGATCAACATCGCCCGCGGGCGGTCCGAGGGGGTGCCGCCGCTGAACGCGTTCCGGCGGGCGGTGCGGCTCACGCCGTACCAGAGCTGGGTCGACTTCGGCGAACACCTGAAAAACCCGGAATCTTTGATCAACTTCATTGCGGCGTACGGCACGGACCGCTCGATCACGTCCGCGGCGACGGTCCCGGCGAAGCGGGCCGCGGCGCAGGCCCTGATGGACTCACCCGACTTCATGTACGCCCCGGCCTCCTCCTCCGGCCTGGACGACGTCGACCTGTGGATCGGCGGGCTGGCCGAGGCCGGCGAGCCGTTCGGCGGCCTGCTCGGCAGCACCTTCGACACCGTCTTCAGCAAGCAGCTGACCGCCCTGCAGAACGGCGACCGGCTCTACTACCTGGCCCGCACCGCCGGGATGAACCTGCGCAGCCAGCTCGAGGGCAACACGTTCGCCGAGCTCACCATGCGCAACACCGGCGCGACCGGGCTGCGGGCGGACTCGTTCGCGACCGCCGACTGCACCTTCGACCTGTCCCGGATCACCGTCGCCGGCACCCGGGTCCTCGACGACCCGGCCTCCGAGTGCGACGAGTCCGCCCTGCTTCTGCGCTTCCCGGACGGCACGATCAAGCAGCGGGCCAAGGCCCCGGCCCAGTCGATCTGGCTCGGCACCGAGGGGACCGACCGGATCGGCGCCGGCAGTGACGACGACACGGTCTGGGGCGACGAGGGCGACGACGTGATCGAGGGCGGCACCGGCGACGACACCGTGCTGGCCGGCGAGGGCGACGACATCCTGACCGATTCCGGCGGTGCCGACATGCCGCACGGCGGGCCCGGCAACGACGCGATCGACGCCGGGCCCGGCGCCGACGTGGTGCTCGGCGGCGACGACGCCGACTTCGTCGAGGGCGGCACCGGCGCGGACGAGGTGTTCGGCGGCGAGGGCGACGACCGGGTGACCGCCGGGGACGGCGCGGACACCGTGTGGGGCGACTCCGGCGACGACTGGGAAGAGGGCGGTGACGGGCCGGACGTCCTGCAGGGCGACAGCGGCAACCCGTTCGTCCTGGACGACGCGAACCGGCCCGGCCACGACGTGCTGATCGGCCAGGGCGGCGACGACGACTACGACATGGAGGGCGGCGACGACATCGGCGTCCAGGGCCCGGGCGTCGACCGGTACGACGGCGGCTCCGGCTTCGACTGGTCCATCGCGTCCACTTCCGATCAGGGCGGGGACGACCTGCCGATGGACGCCGACCTCGCCCGCCTGCCGGTGACCGAGACGGCCGGCGAGACGATGGACCGCTACCGCGAGGTCGAGGCGCTCTCCGGCGGCGTGCACGACGACACGCTCCGTGGCGACAACCTGGTGCCGACCGACGACGGCCGGATGGGCTGCGACGCCCTGGACGCCGCCGGGGTGGCCCGGATCCGCGGGCTCGACCAGGTGGTGACGTCGCTGACGACGCCGGTCTCCGCGGTCGTCAACCGGACCGGCCGCGGTTGCGACCTGGCCGGAAGCGTCTGGGGAGCGGGGAACGTGCTGCTCGGCGGGCCGGGCAACGACATCCTGGAGGGCCGCGGCGGCGACGACATCATCGACGGCGACCGCTACCTGACGGTCGGTCTCGGAACCCGTGGGCGGTCACTGTCCGCGATCGAGGCCGACGTCATGGCCGGCAAGATCAACCCCGCGGACCTCGCTTTCGTACGGGAGATCGCGTCGTCGCCGACCCACGACCTGGACACCGCGGTATTCGCCGGGGACCGGGCGTCCTACGCGGTAACCCCGATCGTCGGGGGCGTGCAGGTCTCCGGGCCGGACGGCACCGACACCGTGCGCAACGTCGAACTGCTCCGCTTCGACGACCGGACCGTGGACATCTCCGGGCTGCAGGCGTTCCTGGGGGTGTCGGCGTTCGCCGGGGACGGGGCGGCGACCGTGCTGGTCACGGTTCCGGACGGGGCGGTGCTCAGCGGGGTGACGCTGGTCCGCAGCGGGTCGGACGGGACCACGGTGTCCACGTCGCTCGGTGCGGAGGTTCGTGAGCTGGTGGTTTCCGGGCTGACGAACGGGGTGGCGTATACGTTCCGGGTTCGGGCGGAGACGGTGGTCGGGGATGGCGCGCTCAGCGAGCCGTCCGATGCGGTCACGCCGGTAGCGGTCACGCCGTCACCCACTGTTACGCCTTCACCTACCGTCACCACCCCTCCCGTCACCGTTGCTCCTACGACCGTCGCTCCTACGACTCCGGCTCCTACGACGGCCGCTCCTACGACGGCCGCTCCTACGACGGCCGCTCCTACGACTGCTGCTCCCACGACTGCGGCTCCTACGACTGCTCCTCCCACCGGGCCGGTCATTCCGGTGGCGCCGGACGCGCCGATCATCGGGACGGCGACCGGTGGGGACGAGAACGCGGTGGTCCGCTGGACGGCTCCGGCGAACGACGGCGGAAGCCCGATCTACGGCTACGAGGTGCAGGCCCTCGACGACGAGACCGGCATCGTGGTCGGCGTCGACGCGACCGGCCCGGACGCCACCGAGCTGACCATGACCGGCCTGACCAACGGCCTGCCCTACGCCTTCTGGGTCCGCGCCGTGAACGCGGCCGGCGCCAGCGAGTTCTCCGCCGTCTCCAACCGGGTGACCCCCGCCGTTCCCACCGGCGACCCGGGCAGCGGCACCCCGGA
Source organism: Actinoplanes sp. L3-i22 (assembly GCF_019704555.1). Taxonomy (NCBI): domain Bacteria; kingdom Bacillati; phylum Actinomycetota; class Actinomycetes; order Micromonosporales; family Micromonosporaceae; genus Actinoplanes; species Actinoplanes sp. L3-i22. Next base: position 10,858,428 of record NZ_AP024745.1, on the reverse strand, counting down.
CCCGACCCCGTCACCCACCGCGTCCCCGTCACCCGGCGGAACCCCGTCGCCCGGCGGCGGTCCCACCACGACGCCGACGACCCCGCCGGCCACCCGCACGGTCCCCGGCGCCGCCCGGATCGGCACCCCGGCCCGCGGCAACGCCCTGGCCGTGGTCCGCTGGGCCGCCCCGGTCAGCAACGGCGGCTCGCCGATCCTCCGCTACGAGATCCGCGTCCTGGACAGCAAGAATCGCCAGGTCGGAGCCCTGCGGGTGGCCTCCGCCACGGCCTCCGCGCAGACCGTGACCCGGCTCGCGAACGGCACGGCCTACCGCTTCCAGGTCCGGGCCGTCAACAAGATCGGCGCCGGCGGCTGGTCCACGACCAGCGCGGCGGTCACCCCGCGCACCACCCCGTCCGCCCCGCGCTCCCTGACGGCCACCCCCGGCCCGACCGGCGGCGCCCGGACCACCACCCTCCGCTGGACCACCCCGGCCGGCACCGGCGGCGCCCCGATCACCGGCTACCGCCTCACCGTCCAGCGCCTGACCGGCAAGGGAACCCTCACCGGAGCACCGTTCGTCCTGTCTCTCCCGGCCGGCAAACGCACCACCACCTTCACCGCCCCGGCGGGCGTGGCCGCCGGCACCCGCTACCGCTTCACCCTGCGGGCCCTCAACGCCGCGGGCCAGGGCCCCGCCCGAACCGCCACCGCCCAGGTCCGCTGACCGCCCGGGCCCAGCCCCGAGGCCACTGACCCACTGACCCACTGACCCACTGACCCACTGACCCACCGAGCCCCGTGCCCGCCGGCCGCGACCCGCCAGTCGCGCCGGCGGGCGCGGCCCGTTCCGGCCGGGGGATCGGGACCGGGATCGATCATGGTGAGCGGGTGGGTATTAGCCTGCGGCCATGGCATTGCGACCGGACGAGTTCTACGAGCGCGCGCTCGCCGCCGCGGACGACGAGCGGAGACTCCCGCTGGCGCGGATGACGATGTGGGACGTGAGCCCGTTCGAGCCGGCCGGGCTCCGGGTCTCGCCGCTCCGGCCGCCCGTTCTGCCGGAGTCGCCCCGGCACGGCGAGGACCCCTCGGCCTGCGACAGTTGCCGGGACCGGGACCAGGGGATCTGGCTCCACGAGCACTGGCGGCTGACCAGGATCGCCGGGGCCGGGGTGCCGCTGATCCTGATGCTGCATCCGCGGGAGCACCACGACATGGCCGAGTTGCCCGACGAACTCGCCGCCGAGATGGGCGTGCTCACCAAGCACCTCGTCCGGCACGTCCAGGCGTTGCCGCACGTGACCCGGGCGCATGTCTACCGGGTCGGGGACGGCGCGGCTCACCTGCATCTGTGGTTCTTCGCGCGACCCGAGGGGCAGGCTCAGTTCTACGGTTCGTGGCTGCCGATCTGGGACGATCTGCTTCCGGTCTACCCGGATGACGTGGCCGCGGCGGACGCCGAGATCGTCGTGGACGCGCTTATCGCGTCCTACGGCGGCCACCGGCCGACGGAGTAGGCGCGGGCGTCGGGCCGGCGAACCCGCGGCGGTCGCCGGTCACCGGGGTGGCGCGGCGGGCGCGCTTCACCGCCGTACCGGAAACCGGTTTTGATCTTGAAAGAAAAGATGGCGCCGGCCAGGAAGTCTGGCCGGCGCCGGGAAAACGTGGGTTACTCCGGGACGAGGCGGTAGGCGCCGTCGCTCGCGCTGGTGGCCATCGAGGCGTAGGCGCGCAGTGCCGCCGAGACCGGCCGTTCGCGGGAGATCGGCGAGAACGGCTTCGGCCGCCGCTCCTGCTCGTGCCGGCGCTGGGCCAGCACGTCGTCGTGGACGTTGAGCGTGATGCTGCGGCCCGGGATGTCGATGATGATCTCGTCGCCGGTCTCGACCAGGGCGATCAGGCCGCCGCCGGCCGCCTCGGGGGAGACGTGGCCGATCGACAGGCCGCTGGTGCCGCCGGAGAACCGGCCGTCGGTGATCAGCGCGCAGGCCTTGCCCAGGCCACGGCCCTTGAGGAACGAGGTCGGGTAGAGCATCTCCTGCATGCCCGGCCCGCCCTTGGGACCCTCGTAGCGGATCACCACGACGTCGCCCTCGACGACCTCCTTGCCGAGGATGCCGGTGACCGCGTCGTCCTGCGACTCGTAGACCCGGGCCGGGCCGGTGAACTTCCAGATCGACTCGTCGACGCCGGCGGTCTTGACGACGCAGCCGTCCGGGGCGAGGTTGCCGAAGAGGATGGCCAGGCCGCCGTCGACCGTGTACGCGTGCTCGACCGACCGGATGCAGCCACCCTCCTGGTCGGTGTCGAGCTTGGCCCAGCGGTTCTGGGTGGAGAAGGCCTTGGTCGTCCGCACCCCGCCGGGCGCCGCGTGGAACAGCTCCAGCGCCTCGGCCGACGGCGACCCGCCGCGGATGTCCCACTTGTCGAGCCAGCTGGACAGCGACGGCGAGTGCACCGACCGGACGTCGGTCTTCAGCGCGCCGCCCCGGTTCAGCTCACCGAGCAGGGCCGGGATGCCACCGGCCCGGTGCACGTCCTCCATGTGGTACTTCGGGCTGTTCGGCGCGACCTTGCTCAGGCACGGCACCCGGCGCGAGATGGCGTCGATGTCCGAGACGCTGAAGTCCAGCCCGGCCTCCCGGGCCGCGGCCAGCAGGTGCAGCACCGTGTTGGTGGAGCCGCCCATCGCCACGTCCAGGGCGACCGCGTTCTCGAACGCGCTGAGGTTGGCGATCGAGCGCGGCAGGACCGACTCGTCGTCCTTCTCGTAGTAGTCCTTGGCGATCTCGACGATCAGCCGGCCGGCCTCCTCGAAGAGCGCCTTGCGGGACGCGTGCGTGGCGAGCGTCGAGCCGTTGCCGGGCAGCGACAGCCCGATCGCCTCGGTCAGGCAGTTCATCGAGTTGGCGGTGAACATGCCGGAGCACGAGCCGCAGGTCGGGCAGGCCGACCGCTCGATCGTGTCGAGCTGCTCGTCGGTGACGTTGTCGTTGGCGGCCGCGCTCATCGCGTCGACCAGGTCCAGCTTCTCGTGGACGATGCCCTCGATGGCGACCGTCTTGCCGGCCTCCATCGGGCCGCCGGAGACGAAGACCGTCGGGATGTTCAGCCGCAGCGCGGCGATCAGCATGCCGGGGGTGATCTTGTCGCAGTTCGAGATGCAGACCAGGGCGTCGGCGCAGTGCGCGTTCACCATGTATTCGACCGCGTCGGCGATCAGCTCGCGGCTGGGCAGCGAGTAGAGCATGCCGCCGTGGCCCATCGCGATGCCGTCGTCGACCGCGATCGTGTTGAACTCGCGGCCGATCCCGCCGGCCTCGAAGATCGAGTCGGCGACCAGGCCGCCGAGGTCCTTCAGGTGCACATGCCCCGGTACGAACTGGGTGTAGCTGTTGGCGATGGCGACGATCGGCTTGCCGAAGTCGTTGTCGGTCATGCCGGTGGCCCGCCACAGGGCGCGGGCGCCGGCCATTGTTCGACCGTGGGTCGAGGTCCGGGAGCGCAGCTCAGGCATTTCCCCATAGTGCCACCGGCCAGGGCGTCGATCGCCAGTGCCGTCCACAGCTCGGGACGCCCCGGGTACCGGGACCCGGGCCGGAACTCTTTCGCGATAGATGAAGATCAGGCAGAGTGTGTCCGTGCACTCACCGTCCGGTATGGAGCTGGCGGGCCTGGCCGGCCTGCTCGCCGCCGTCCCGGCGGTCGCGCTGCTCGGGCGATCGGGCCGCCGGCACACCGGCGCGGCCCGCCGGGCCCACCTGCTGCTCGCCGCGGGTGGAGCGATCGTCACCGGGGCCGCCCTGGCCGGCCTGGCCACCGCGGTGCTCACCGAGCACCACCACGACATGTCCTCCGGCAGCCGGACGCTGGCCACGCTGATGGCGATCGGGATGGCGTTCGGCACCCTCGCCCTGCTGGCCGGCACGGTCGCGCTGCCGGGCGCCGCCCGCGGGCCGGCCGCCGCGCTCCGGCAGGTGCTGGACGGCCTGGTGATCGCCGCGTCGGTGTGGTTCGTCGGCTGGGCGCTGCTGGCCCGGCCGACCCGGATCCTCGGCGACGCCACGCCGTACCGATGCGCCTCGGTGATCATCCCGGCCGTGCTGGGCGTGATCGCGCTGGGCCTGACCGGGGTGCTGGCGCTGCACGCGCACCGCCCGCGGCGGCACACCGTCCGGGTCGGCCTCGGCGTGAGCCTGACCGCGATCGCGTCGGCCGGGGTGTCCAGCGGCATCTGCCGGCAGGGCGACGAGCAGGTGCTGACCTCGGTGCTGCTGCTCAGCGCCGGGCTGATCCTGGTGGCCTGGGCGGTGCAGGCCGCCGACAAGCCGGTCCGGGTCACCGGCGACGTGCTGGAGCGCGGCGGGGCGTACGCGGTGGTCCCGATGCTCTTCGTGGTCGCCGCGCTCGGCTATCACCTGGCCCGGGGCGGGACGCTCGACGCGTACGGCTACTTCGGCATCAGCGTCGAGGGCCTGGCCCTGGTCGCCCGGCAGTTCCTGGCGCTGGACGACGTCCGGCGCTACACGGTCCAGCTGCGGCAGCGGGAGAAGCACTTCCGCGACCTGGCCCACACCGACCCGCTGACCGGCCTGGCCAACCGCCGCGGCCTGCAGCTGGCCCTGCTCGAGGCCGGCGACGTCGAGAAGGCCCTGATCGGCATCGACATGGACGGCTTCAAGACCGTCAACGACCTGCGCGGGCACGACGTCGGCGACGCGGTGCTGGCCGAGGTCGGCGCCCGGCTCAGCCGCAACCTGCTGGACGGCGACGTGGCGGCCCGGCTGGGCGGCGACGAGTTCGCGGTGCTGATGCGCGGCGACGCGGAGGAGGCGGTCCTCGCCGCGCACCGGCTGCTCGCGGTGCTGGGCGAGCCCTACGAGGTGGACGGCGGTCAGATCTTCCTCTCCGCCAGCGTCGGGGTGGCCTCCACCGGCGAGCTGCTGCACGACGCCGACCTGGCGCTGCGCTACGCCAAGCAGCGCGGGAAGAATCGGGTCGAGCAGTACCAGGCCGGCTACGACGAGCTGCTGCGCCGCCGCGGCACGCTGACCGGCGAGCTGCGCCACGCGATCGACCGCGACCAGCTGCGCCTGGTGTTCCAGCCGGTGGTGGCGCTGCCGTCGATGCGGCCGGTGGGCGCCGAGGCGCTGCTCCGCTGGACCCACCCGGAGCTGGGCCCGGTCCGGCCGGACGAGTTCATCCCGGTGGCCGAGGAGTCCGGCCTGATCAACCGGATCGGCGCCTGGGTGCTGGAGCAGGCCTGCCGGCAGCTCGCCGACTGGCTGGCCGCCGGTCACGACATCTGGATGTCGGTGAACCTGTCACCCAAGGAGCTGCACAACGCCGACTACCCCCGGCAGGTCGCCGACATCCTCACCGAGCTGGGCGTCCCGCCGCAGCGGCTGGTGCTGGAGGTGACCGAGCACGCGGTCGCCACCGACATGGAGGAGCTGGTCCGGCGGCTGGCCGAGCTGCGCGAGACCGGGGTGCGGATCGCGCTGGACGACTTCGGCGCCGGGTACTCGTCGCTCACCCAGCTGCGCACTCTTCCGGTGGACATTCTCAAGATCGATCACGCGCTGGTCGCCGAGCCGGAGTCCCGGACCGGGACGGCCGCGCCGCTGGTCGACGTGGTGGTCCGGCTGGGCCACCGGCTCGGGCTGGAGGTGCTGGCCGAGGGGATCGGCACGCCGGCCCAGCGGGAGGTGGTCGAGGAGGCGGGTTGCCGGCTCGGTCAGGGCTCGTTGTTCGGCTGGGGAGTGCCGGCCGAGCACTTCGAATCGCGCCTCGACGGGCTGCGCCCGATCGGCCCGCGGCCGCTGCCGGCGCCGCGCTCGGGGCCGTTGGTCAACGCACCGGCCCGGAGTCAGGTGGTCCGGCTCGGACCGGGAATGCGGCAGCTCAGAGCGTTGCTGCCGACCGATCCGGAATTCTCGGCGAAGGGCGATGATCAAAATGTGGGATCAGTTGACTCAGCCCGCGAGATGGGGCAAGGTTAGCCGCATGTGCTTCGCGTCCCGAGTACTTATGTGAGCGCACCACTCCTGCTACAGGAGGGTGCGCTAGGTCCCGTGCATTCGCACGAGGACCTTTTTTGTTGCTCGAGTGCCGGACGCCAAACCGAAAAGGTCTGAACTGCCATGACGAGACCCACGCCTGAAACTCTTGCCCATCGAGCCACTCCGGCCACCGTCGCGGCGGCCGTGAACACCGCTCCGGCGACCATCGCCCCGGTAGCCACCACGGGTGCCGGCGCGCTCGTCCGGTCGCTCGAGGCGCTCGGCGTGGAGGTCGTCTTCGGGATCCCGGGCGGCACGATCCTGCCGGCGTACGACCCGCTGTTCGACTCCACGGTCCGGCACATCCTGGTCCGTCACGAGCAGGGCGGCGGGCACGCGGCCACCGGCTACGCGCAGGCCACCGGCAAGGTCGGGGTCTGCATGGCGACCAGCGGCCCGGGTGCGACGAACCTGGTGACCGCGATCGCCGACGCCTACATGGACTCGGTGCCGATCGTCGCGATCACCGGCCAGGTGTCGCGGGCGGCGATCGGGACGGACGCCTTCCAGGAGGCGGACATCCAGGGCATCACCCTGCCGATCACCAAGCACAACTTCCTCGTGCAGACGCCCGAGGAGCTGCCGCGGATCATGGCCGAGGCGTTCCACCTGGCGCTCACCGGCCGGCCCGGCCCGGTCCTGGTCGACATCCCCAAGGACGTGCAGCAGGCGCAGACCACGTTCAGCTGGCCGCCGACGCTGGACCTGCCGGGCTACCGGCCGACCCTGCACCCGCACGGCAAGCAGATCCGCGAGGCGGCCCGGCTGATCGCCGGGGCCAAGCGCCCGGTGCTCTACGTCGGCGGCGGCGTGCTCAAGGCCGGCGCCACCGACGGGCTGCGCAAGCTGGCCGAGCTGACCGGCATGCCGGTGGTCACCACGCTGATGGCGCTCGGCTCGTTCCCCGACTCGCACCCGCAGCACCTGGGCATGCCCGGCATGCACGGCACCGTCCCGGCGGTCTACGCGCTGCAGAAGTCGGACCTGCTGGTCACGCTCGGCGCGCGGTTCGACGACCGGGTCACCGGCCAGCTCGACTCGTTCGCGCCGGACGCCAAGATCGTGCACGCCGACATCGACCCGGCCGAGATCGGCAAGAACCGGCACGCGGACGTCCCGATCGTCGGCGACGCCCGGCACGTGATCGACGAGCTGATCGCCGCGGTGTCCGCCACGGCCGGCGGCGTCGAGCAGTACCCCGGCTGGTGGAACACGCTCAACGACCTGCGCGAGCGGTACCCGCTGGGCTACGACGAGCCGACCGACGGCACCCTGGCCCCGCAGTACGTGATCGAGCGGATCAGCGCGCTGGTCGGCCCGGACGCGATCTACTGCGCCGGCGTCGGGCAGCACCAGATGTGGGCGTCCCAGTTCATCAAGTTCGAGAAGCCGGGCACCTGGCTGAACTCGGGCGGCGCCGGGACCATGGGGTACGCCGTGCCGGCCGCGATGGGCGCCAAGGTGGGCCGGCCGGACGCCCAGGTCTGGGCGATCGACGGCGACGGCTGCTTCCAGATGACCAATCAGGAGCTGGCCACCTGTGCCCTGGAGGGCATCCCGGTCAAGATCGCCGTGATCAACAACGGCAACCTGGGCATGGTCCGCCAGTGGCAGACCCTGTTCTACGACGGCCGGTACTCCAACACCGAGCTGGGCACGCACAAGCACCGGATCCCGGACTTCGTGAAGCTGGCCGAGGCGCTCGGCTGCATCGGCCTGCGCTGCGAGTCGAAGGACGACGTCGACAAGATCATCCAGCAGGCCATGGAGATCAACGACGCGCCGGTGGTCATCGACTTCACGGTCGGCAAGGACGCCATGGTCTGGCCGATGGTCGCGGCCGGCACCAGCAATGACGAGATCATGTTCGCCCGGGACGTTCGGCCCGCCTTCGAAGAGGACGACCTCTGATGACGAACAAGCACACGCTCTCCGTGCTGGTCGAGAACAAGCCCGGGGTGCTGGCCCGGGTCAGCGGGCTGTTCTCCCGGCGCAGCTTCAACATCGACTCCCTGGCGGTCGGCGAGACGGAGAACCCGGACGTCAGCCGCATCACGATCGTGGTCAACGCCGACTCCTCGCCGCTGGAGCAGGTCACCAAGCAGCTCAACAAGCTGGTGAACGTCCTGAAGATCGTGGAGCTGGACCCGACCCAGTCGGTCCAGCGCGAGCTCCTGCTGGTCAAGGTGCGCGCCGACCGGGCGCAGCGCAGTCAGGTGCTCGAGACCGTCGAGCTGTTCCGGGCGCGAGTGATCGACGTCGCTCCGGACACCCTGACGATCGAGGCCACCGGTAATCCCGACAAACTGGATGCGTTGCTGCGCGACCTCGAGCCGTACGGCATCAAGGAGATGGTCCAGTCCGGACTCGTGGCCATCGGCCGCGGCTCCCGGTCCATCACCACGGGCCCCGCGCTCCGTGCCGCCTAGGTTTTCCCCGAACACAGAGAAGAAGGAAGTCATGACCGCGGAAGTGTTCTACGACGGCGACGCCGACCTGTCGATCATCCAGGGCAAGAAGGTCGCCGTCATCGGCTACGGCAGCCAGGGCCACGCCCACTCGCTGTCGCTGCGTGACTCGGGTGTCGACGTCGTGGTCGGTCTGCAGGAGGGCTCGAAGAGCCGGCCGAAGGCCGAGGAGCAGGGCCTCACCGTGAAGACTCCGGCCGAGGCGTCCGCGTGGGCCGACGTGATCATGGTGCTGGCGCCGGACACCGCCCAGCGCAAGATCTACACCGAGTCGATCGCGCCGAACCTGACCGCCGGCAAGGCGCTCTTCTTCGGCCACGGCCTGAACATCCGCTTCGAGCTGATCAAGCCGCCGGCGGACGTGACGGTCGCGATGGTCGCCCCGAAGGGCCCCGGCCACCTGGTCCGCCGTCAGTACGTGGACGGCAAGGGCGTGCCCGCCCTGATCGCGGTCGAGCAGGACCCGACCGGCGAGGGCCAGGCGCTCGCCCTGTCGTACGCGAAGGCGATCGGCGGCACCCGCGCCGGCGTCATCAAGACGACGTTCAAGGAGGAGACCGAGACCGACCTCTTCGGTGAGCAGGCCGTGCTCTGCGGCGGCACCGCCGCTCTGGTCCAGACCGGGTTCGAGGTGCTCACCGAGGCGGGTTACGCCCCGGAGATCGCGTACTTCGAGTGCCTGCACGAGCTGAAGCTGATCGTCGACCTGATGTATGAGGGCGGCATCTCCCGGATGCGGTACAGCGTCTCGGACACCGCCGAGTTCGGCGATTACGTCTCCGGCCCGCGCGTGATCAACGCGTCGGTCAAGGAGGAGATGAAGCGGATCCTCTCCGACATCCAGACCGGTGAATTCACCAAGCGTCTGATCGCGGACGACGAGGCCGGCGGCCCCGAGCTGAAGAAGTACCGCGAGGAGGGCGCTGCCCACCCGATCGAGGTCACCGGCAAGAAGCTGCGCGGCATGATGAGCTGGGTGGACCGCCCGATCACCGAGACTGCGTAATTCCGTAGAAAGGGCGCCCGGTCGATCACGGCCGGGCGCTTTTTCGTACCCAAAAATCTTTATATACATATACGCCGGCCCAGCCGGGTACAGACCGCATGCTCCCGCGCGGGCCGGGCCCGGCGATCTGGCCGCTGCGCGTCCAAAGCGATCGCCGTGCCCTTCACTGTCCGCTTTTGGTTCCGGAAATCCTCGGCGACGTGAATGAAATGAACCGGAGTCCTCCGACCTCCGTACCATTTGGGTCCGTCAATGCCGACGAACCTGGATGGAGGGCCATGACTTCCGTCGTCCTGGTAACCGAGGAATTGGCGCCCGCCGCGATCGACGTACTCACCACGGACTTCGACGTCCGTCAGGTGGACGGCACCGACCGGCCCGCGCTCCTCACCGCACTGCACGAGGCCGAGGCGGTGATCATCCGGAGCGCCACCCGGATCGACGCCGAGGCCCTGGAAGCCGCACCCCGCCTGCGCGTCGTGGCGCGGGCCGGAGTGGGGCTCGACAATGTCGACATCCCGGCCGCGACCGCCCGCGGGGTGCTCGTGGTCAACGCGCCGACCAGCAACATCGTCTCGGCCGCCGAGCAGGCGGTGGCGCTGCTGCTGGCCACCGCCCGGAACACCGCGAGCGCCAGCGCGGCGCTCAAGTCCGGCCGGTGGAAACGCTCCCTGGGCGTCGAGCTGTTCGGCAAGACCGTGGGCGTGGTCGGGCTGGGCCGGATCGGCGTGCTGGTCGCCCAGCGGATGGCCGCCTTCGGGACGACCCTGATCGCCTACGACCCGTTCGTCCAGCCGGCCCGCGCCGCGCAGCTCGGCGTCCGGCTGGTGACCCTCGACGAGCTGATCCGGGAGAGCGACTTCATCTCGGTGCACCTGCCGCGCACCCCGGAGACGGTCGGCCTGATCGGCGAGAAGCAGCTGGCCGAGGTCAAACCCGGGGTCCGCATCGTCAACGCGGCCCGCGGCGGCCTGGTCGACGAACGCGCGCTGGCCGACGCGCTCGCCGACGGCCGGGTCGCCGCGGCCGGCCTGGACGTGTTCGAGACCGAGCCGCTGACCGAGTCACCGCTGTTCGCCTTCGACTCCGTGACGGTCACCCCGCACCTGGGCGCGTCCACCGTCGAGGCGCAGGACAAGGCGGGGGTGGCGGTGGCCCGCAGCGTCCGGCTGGCGCTGCGCGGCGAGTTCGTGCCGGAGGCGGTGAACGTCGGGACCGGTGGGCCGGTGCACGAGGACGTACGGCCGCTGCTCCCGCTCGCCGAGAAGCTCGGCCGGGTCTTCACCGCCGTCGCCGGCGGGGTGGCCGCCGAGGTGACCGTGGAGGTGCGCGGCGAGGTCGCCGCGCACGACGTCGGGGTGCTCGGCCTGGCCACCACCAAGGGGCTGTTCACCTCGGTGGTGGAGGAGCGGGTCACCTACGTGAACGCGCCCCGGCTGGCGGCAGAGCGCGGGGTCGCGGTCGGGCTGGCGACGTCGGAGGACGCCGGCGAGCACGCGAGCCTGCTCGTGGTCCGGGGCGCGCTGGCCGACGGCCGTACCGTCGCGGTGGCCGGCGCAGCCGGAAAGCTCGTCGAGGTGGACGGCTTCGAGCTGGATCTGCCGGCCGAGGGCGTGCTGCTGTTCTTCCGCTACCGGGACCGGCCCGGGGTGGTCGGCCGGATCGGCACGACGCTGGGCCGGGCCGGGGTCAACATCGCGGCAATGCAGGTCGCCCGCCGGGCCGCCGGCGGAGCGGCCCTGATGACCCTGACCGTCGACTCGTCGGTCGACCCGGACCTGCTGGCCACGGTCGCCGCCGAGATCGACTCCCCCCACTCCGCCGCCGTCGACCTACGCGCCGACTGACTAGCCGGTGGACACGGTCGGGGGGTAGACGGTGCCGTCCTGCAGGTCCAGCAGAGCCAGATTCAGCTCGGCGGCCAGCCGCTCGATCGTCTCCAGGACCACATCCGGGCAGTTCTCGTCGAGCCGCATCTGGATGTGGTCCGCCGCGGCGTGCAGCGGCGAGCTGGCCCACGGCGACCCGGGCGCCGTGGCCCGTGGCCCCCGATCCGGATAGCTGCTGGTCAGGGCATCGTAGAAGGCGACGACGCGGGGGTCGGCCGGGCGTTGCGGGTGAACGCCCTCGGCGCACCGCGTGTTGGCGGCGCGGACCGCGTCCGGAGTCGCCGCGGGCTCCATCGCCCACACCACTAGGTCGAAACTCACCGGCGCATGGTGCCATCACCGGAGCCTGACGTTGAGAACCGGTAGGCCGACACGCGGGGATGCGTCTTGCGCGTCTTTAGTCCGCATCGCTAGCGTTGGTCCCAGCCGCACGTTCTGGGTGGGCACGTCTTCGGGTGATGGCGTCCGCCGCGGGCCGGGCGGTGGGATTTCGGCGGGACCGAGCCACGCGTCATCGCTGCATCAGCCCCCGTGATCGTTTGCCGCGATCCGGGGGCTGTTCGTTTCCCCGGACTTTCTTAAATGATCTTTCAAGGAATGGGACTGTCGTTCCGGAGGCCGGGATGGCGCGTTACGGTGTGTGTTGATTGTCCGGACGTGTGCAGGGAGTCGACGTGAGCGTGGCGCGGATCGCGGTGGTGGCCGGCGACGGCATCGGAACCGAAGTGACCGCCCAGGCCCGGAAGGTCATCGACGCCGTCCTCCCCGGGGTGGACTACAACGAGTACGACCTCGGCGCCCGCCTCTACAACCGCACCGGTGAGGTCCTGCCCGGCGCGGTCCAGACCGAGCTGGCCGGCCACGACGCGATCCTGCTGGGCGCGATCGGCGACCCGAGCGTCCCGCCGGGCGTCCTGGAGCGCGGCCTGCTGCTGAAGCTGCGGTTCGACTTCGATCAGTACGTGAACCTGCGCCCGTCCAAGCTCTGGCCCGGCACCACCAGCCCGCTGGCCGGCATCAAGGCCGGCGAGATCGACATGGTCGTGGTCCGCGAGGGCACCGAGGGGCTCTACGTCGGCGCCGGCGGCGTCCTGCACAAGGACACTCCCGCCGAGATCGCCACCGAGGAGAGCCTCAACACGCGGTACGGCGTCGAGCGGGTGATCCGGGACGCGTTCGCCCGCGCCCAGCGCCGCGACCGCAAGCACCTGACCCTGGTGCACAAGACCAACGTGCTCACCCACGCCGGGAACCTGTGGTCGCGCGCCTTCGCCGCGGTCGCCGCCGAGTTCCCCGAGGTCACCACGGAGTACCAGCACATCGACGCGGCCAGCATGTTCATGGTCAGCAACCCGCAGCGGTACGACGTGGTCGTCACCGACAACCTGTTCGGCGACATCCTCACCGACATCGCCGCCGCCGTGACCGGTGGCATCGGCATGGCCGCCAGCGGCTCGGTCAACCCGGAGCGCAAGTTCCCGTCGACCTTCGAGCCGGTGCACGGCTCCGCGCCGGACATCGCCGGCCAGGGCATCGCCGACCCGGCCGCCGCGATCCTCTCCGCCGCGCTGCTGCTGGAGCACCTGGGTAGGCACGCCGAGGCCGCGCGAGTAACCGAGGCGGTCGCGGCCGAGGTCGCGTCCCGCTCCGCGGGCGCGCCGCTGCGTACCGCCGAGGTCGGCGACCGCGTCGCCGCCGCCGTCTAACGGCGCAGTTCTGTTTTGGGCTGCCGGCCCCCACTCGCTGCGCGGCCCCGGTTCAGTTCGCGAAGCCCCTAGGACCGTTGTTTTAACGACCGTTCGGGGTAGATTCATGGGCGCACTCTGGGTGCCCCTCTTTGGTCTTTCCGCAGAAAGCAGGTCCCTTTGCCATGAGCGGTGGTGACAGCCTCGACTTCGAGATCCGCCCGAACCCGGCGCCCGTAACGGACGCCGAGCGTGCCGCGATGCTGGCCAACCCCGGATTCGGCCGGATCTTCACGGACCACATGGTCACCGTGCGCTACGCCGACGGCAAGGGGTGGTATGAGCCCCGGGTCGAGGCCCGCGCGCCGATCCCGATGGATCCGGCCAGTGCCGTGCTGCACTACGCGCAGGAGATCTTCGAGGGTCTGAAGGCGTACACGCTGCCCGACGGCGGCGTCGCGATGTTCCGCCCGGAGGCCAACGCCGCCCGGTTCGCCCAGTCCGCCCAGCGGATGGCGATGCCGCAGCTGCCGGAGGAGATCTTCCTCAAGTCGCTGCACGAGATCATCTCGATCGACCGGCAGTGGATCCCCGAGGGCGAGGACGGCAGCCTCTACCTGCGGCCGTTCGCCTACGCCAGCGAGGTCTTCCTCGGCGTGCGCCCCTCGATGGAGTACCTCTACCTGGTCATCGCGTCCCCGGTCGGGCCGTACTTCTCCGGCGGCGTCAAGCCGGTGTCGGTCTGGGTCACCCCGGATTACACCCGCGCGGCCCCCGGCGGCACCGGCGCGGCCAAGTGCGGCGGCAACTACGCGGCCGGCCTCTCCGCCCAGGCCGAGGCCATCGAGCACGGCTGCGACCAGGTCGTCTACCTGGACGCGGTGGAGCGCAAGTACATCGACGAGCTCGGCGGGATGAACGTCTTCCTGGTCCTCGACGACGGCACCCTGGTCACCCCGCCGCTGACCGGCACGATCCTGCCCGGCATCACCCGCGACTCGGTGATCAAGCTGGCCGAGCGCGCCGGCCGCCGGGTCGAGGAGCGCGCGATCAGCCTCGAGGAGTGGCGCGACGGCGCCGCCTCCGGCCGGGTCCGCGAGGCGTTCGCCTGCGGCACCGCCGCGGTGATCACCCCGATCGGCACGATCCGCAGCCTGGACGGCGACTTCACCGTCGCCGACGGCGGCCCCGGCGAGATCACCATGGGCCTCCGCAAGGAACTCGTCGACATCCAGCGCGGCCGCGCCGAAGACAGCTTCGGCTGGGTGCATCGCGTCTTCTGATCACCCGAAGACGCTTGTCACAGGCCGGCGGAGGCATTGCGCTTCCGCCGGCCTTTCCGGATCAAGATCAAGTTCTTCTTTGCCTCGGCTGCGGCCAATAACTGATCGTCGCTCCCGCGGGGACCCTTCCGGGCCTCGCAAGGGCGCGGGGCGCCCAGAACACGAGACCCTCCAGGGCGACGTCCGCGGGTGGTCGCGGTTCAAAAGGACCCACGCGAGCCGGCGGCCACGCCAGGCCCAGCCGCGGCTCGCGGCGTCGGCTGGTGGTCACGGCTGTTCCGAGCGCGCGAAGCGGCTCTCACTGCCAGCCGGGTCCGCGAGCGCGGCTGGGCTGGTGGCGCGGGGCGCGGGCTCGGCCGGTGGGCCGGGGTGCTCTGGGTCAGTCGGTGGGGTAGTCGCGGCGGTTGGACTTGGTCTGGCCGCGGCGCTTCTTGGCGGCGATGCGGCGCTCGACGGAGCCCTTCGTCGGCCGGGTCGCGCGGCGGGCCCGGGGCGGCGCGGCGACCGCCGACGCGACCAGAGCGCCCATCCGGGCCGCGGCCGCCTCGCGGTTGCGCAGCTGCGAACGGTGCTCGGAGGCGGTGATCGTGAGCACGCCGGAGATCAGGCGGGCCCCGATCCGCTCGAGCGCGCGCTCCTTCAGCGCCGCGGGCAGCAGGTCGGAGCCGAGCAGGTCCCAGGACAGCTCGACCCGCGAGTCGGTCGTGTTCACGCCTTGACCGCCCGGGCCACCGGAGCGGGAGAAACGCCACGCGAGCTCCGCCGCCGGGATGGTCAGGCGGTCGTTCACCCGTACGTCCTCAAGCACGTCGCCCAGCATCGCACCCGGACCGGCGCCGCCGCCATCGGGTTATAGATCGACATCGGGAGACATTCGGGGCGAGCCCGGGAGAGACGCCGAGAGCGAACGGACCGGCACAGCGGGGCCGAAGCACGGCATTACAGGGCATGATGGGTCGGGTGACGTCCCCAACCGCTCCGGTCGCCACGACCGGGTATCCGTGGCCCATCGAAACCACGCGGCTGGCGAATGGCCTGCGCGTCGTCGTCAGCGAGGATCGGACCGCTCCGGTCGTCTGCGTCAATCTCTGGTACGACGTCGGCTCCCGGCACGAACCGCCCGGTCAGACCGGTTTCGCGCACCTCTTCGAGCATCTGATGTTCGAGGGCTCGCAGCACGTGAAGAAGACCGAGCACATGAAGCTGGTGCAGGGCAACGGCGGTTCGCTGAACGCGACGACGAACCCGGACCGGACGAACTACTTCGAGAGCATGCCGTCGGAGCATCTGGAGCTGGCGCTCTGGCTGGAGGCCGACCGGATGGGTGGGCTGGTCCCGGCGCTCACCCAGGAGACGCTGGACAACCAGCGCGAGGTGGTGAAGAACGAGCGCCGCCAGCGGTACGACAACGTGCCCTACGGCGACGCCTGGCTGCGTCTGCTGGAGCTGCTCTACCCCGAGGGGCATCCGTACCATCACGCCACGATCGGGTCGATGGAGGATCTGAACGCGGCGAGCCTGGACACCTTCAAGGCGTTCCACCAGCAGTATTACGCGCCGAACAACTGCGTGCTCACGGTCACCGGGGACGCCTCGCCGGACGAGGTCTTCGCGCTGGCGGAGAAGTACTTCGGCGCGATCGACCCGGTGCCGGACATCCCGCCGGCGCCGGCCGGGCACCTGGCCGGGCCGGCCACCGAGCCGGTCCGGGAGACGGTCACCGCCGCCGTCCCGGCCCCGCGGATCTACCTGTCCCACCGGACGTACCCGTTCGGCACGTCCGGCTACGACGCGGTCACCGTGCTCGCGACGGTGCTGGGCAGCGGCCGGGGCAGCCGGCTCTACCAGCGGCTGGCCGACGGCAAGCGGATCGCCCAGCCGGACTACATCGGCTCGTACGGGGTCGACCTGGCACACGCCCCGGCCCCGCTGATCATCACGGCCACCGCGAAGGACGGCGTGGACGTGGCGACGCTGGAGGCCGGCCTGGCCGAGGTGATCCAGAGCCTGGTCGACGAGCCGGTCACCGACGACGAGCTGAACCGGGCCAAGGCGCTGCTGACCACGAGCTGGTGGCGGCAGGTGTCCACGGTCGGCGGCCGGGCCGACACGCTGGGGCGGTACACGACCCAGTTCGGTGACCCGGCGACCGCCGGTTACCGGCTCCCGGCGTGGCAGGCGGTGACCGCGGACGACGTCACCGAGGCGGCCACCCGGATGCTCCGCGCCGACTCCCGCGTCACCCTCATCTACCTGCCCGAGGAGGGTCCCGCGTGATCGACCGCACCGCAGCGAAGCAAGGGCCGGGAGAGCACGCGAAGAAAGGCGCAGCAAAATGACGCTCATCACGACGCGCCCGGAGGCCGGCACGGCCCGGCCGTACGCGTTCCCGGTCCTGCGCCGGGTCACCGCGCACGGCGGCACCGTGATCGCCGCCCACCTGCCCGGCCAGGTGCTGGCCACCGCGGTGCTGCTGCTGGACGCCAGCGCCGCCCGCGAGTCCGAGGGCCGGGAGGGCACCGCCACGGTGCTCGCCAAGTCCCTGGAGGAGGGCACGCGCAAGCGCGATTCGGCGGCGTACGCCCTGGCCCTGGAGGGTCTCGGCGCCGAGCTGTCCCCGTCGGTCGACTGGGACGCGTTCCGGATCGGGGTCTCCGCCCCGGCCCCGCAGCTGGTCGGCGCGCTGCGCCTGGCCGCCGAGGCGGCCCGCACCCCGAAGCTGGACCCGGCCGACGTGGTCCGGGTCCGCGACGACGAGGTGACCGCGCTGCGGATGGACTGGGCGCAGCCCGGCCCGCGGGCGGACGCCGCGCTGCGTGGCGCCCTGTTCGCCGCGGACGGGCGGTACAGCCGGCCGCTGCACGGCGATCCCACGTCGGTGGCCGCGGTGACGGTGGACGACGTGCTCGCCTTCCACGCCGAGTGGATGCTGCGGCCGGGCGTGCTGCTGGTCGCCGGCGACCTGGACGGGCTGGACCTGGCCGAGTTGGCCGAGGTCGCGTTCGCGGACACCACCGGCCAGTCGCTGTCGCTGGACGCGCCGCTCGGCCTGGCGATCCCGGCGAAGCCGCGGGTGATCCTGGTGGACCGGCCCGGCTCGGTGCAGTCGACGCTGCGGATCGGGCATCGCGCGCCGGAGCGGGCCACCCCGGACTACGTGCCGATGACGCTGGCCGCCACGGTGCTCGGCGGGGCGTTCACGTCCCGGCTGAACCACCTGATCCGCGAGGTCAAGGGCTACACGTACGGGATCCGCGGCTCCTACGCGATGACCCGCCGCGCCGGCCGTTTCGAGGTGGCCGCGGGCGTGCAGACCGCGGTGACCGGCCCGGCGATCAAGGACACGCTCGGCGAGATCCGGCGCACCCAGGCCGAGGGGGTCACCGAGGCGGAGCTGGCGGTGGCGCGCACCTGGCGGGCCGGTCAGCTGTCGGTGGAGATGCAGACCCCGGGCGCGATCGCCGGGGCGCTGGCCGGGATGGTCGTGCACGGCCTGCCGGACGACTACTACGAGACGCTCCGCAGGGAGTATCTGGAGACGACCGTCGAGCAGGTGTCCGAGGCCGCCGGCCGCCACCTCGCGGTGGACGGTCTGACGCTGGTGGTCGAGGGCGACGGCGAGAAGATCCGCGCGGAGCTCGCCGAGTTCGGCGACCTCTCCGACGCCGTGGTGTGACCGGGTTCATGGCCGCGACGTACTAGCGTCGCGGCCATGACGATCATCGACGCGCCGGTGGAGGCGCGCCCGATCCGGCGCCGCTCGGTCACCGTTCTGCTCTGGCTGCTGGTCGTGCCCGGTCTGGTGTGGACCGGGCTCCGGCTGGTGGGCTGGGAGCCGGGGCGGCTGATCCAGCTGATGGCCTTCACGCCGTACGTCGCAATCGGGTCTTTGATCCCGTTGCTCTTGACCTTGATCTTTCGCCGTTGGCTCGCCGGCGTGGTGGCCGTGGTGATCGCCGGCACGCTGGCGGCGTGCGTCCTGCCGCGCACCCTGCCGGATCTGGACCGGGGCGCGGCGGAGGGCGTCCGGGTGCGCTTCATGACCGCGAACCTGCTGTTCGGCGGCGCGGACGCGGCCGAGATCGTCGCCCTGGTGCGGCAGAACGACGTGGCCGTGCTGGCGCTGCAGGAGTTCTCGCCGGGCGCGGAGACCCGGCTGGCCGCGGCCGGTCTGGGCGAGTTGCTGCCGTTCCACTCGCTGGCGGCCGAGCCGGGCGCGAGCGGCTCCGGGCTGTACTCGAGGTTTCCGCTGATCGAGCCCGGTTCCCAGCGCAACCGTGGCGGTTTCTGGCAGACGTTCGGCACGATCCAGCCGCCGGGTGCCGCGCCGGTCTTCGTCGAGTCGGTGCATCCGCTGGCGCCGTCCGCGCCGGACACGTTCGCCGGCTGGAAGACCGACCTGGCGAACGAGCCCCGCTCGGACGGGGACAACCCGCGCCGGATCCTGCTCGGCGACTTCAACTCCACGCTGGACCACGGCGCGCTGCGGCGGCTGATCGCGCACGGTTACCGGGACGCGGCGGACACCGTGGGCCGGGGCCTGATCGGCACCTGGGGGCCGTACGACGGCGATCCGATCCCACCGGTCATCATCGACCATGTTCTTGTCGACGAGCAGATCGGAGTGACGAAGGTGTCCGTTCACCCGGTGCGGGATTCCGATCACCGCAGCGTGGTCGCCGAGCTGATCCTGCCGGCGGCGTCATGAGCCTGACCATCCGCCCACTGACCGTGGACGACGTGCCCGAGCTGGCCGCCGTCCTGGCCGCGAACCGGGACTACCTGGCGCCCTGGGACCCGATCCGCGACGACAGCTACTACACCGAGGACGGCCAGCGGAAGATCGTCTCGGAGGTGCTGCGCGGCGGCGGCTCGCTGCCGCACGTGATCCGGGCCGACGGCGAGCTGATCGGCCGGGTCAACCTGAACAACCTGGTCCGCGGCCCGTTCCAGTCGTGCAGCCTGGGCTACTGGGTGGCCTCGGCGCACGCCGGCCGGGGGGTGGCGTCGTTCGCGGTCGCCGAGATCCTGCGGCGCGCGTTCACCGAGTACGACCTGCACCGGGTCGAGGCCGGCACGCTGCTGACCAACGAGCGGTCGCAGCGGGTGCTGCTGAAGAACGGCTTCGAGCGGTTCGGCACGGCGCCGCGCTACCTCAAGATCGCCGGGGAGTGGCAGGACCACCACCTGTACCAGATCGTCGCGGAAAACTGGTTGGCCCGTCATGACGACCGGGCCTAAGGTCGGCGACATGTACAGCAGCGCGATGACGACCACGCCGGGACCTCCCGGCGTCGAGTCGCGCTGACGACTCTGGCCTCGGGCAATCGCCCGGGGCCTGTTTCGTGGCCGCGGGTTGCCCTCTCTCGAAGGAGACCCGTCATGATCGACCACCGCAGACTCGGCCGCGAGCTCGACCTCTTCGACTCCGACCCGCTGATCGGCGCCGGCCTGCCGTTCTGGCTCCCGGCCGGCGCCGCCGCGCGCCGCGAGGTGGAGAACTACCTGCACGACCTCGAGCGCCGCCACGGCTACCAGCACGTGTACTCGCCGGTGCTGGGCAAACGGCAGATGTTCGAGCTCTCCGGGCACCTGGCGAACTTCGCCGGCGACATGTTCCCGCCGATGCCGGTCGGTGCGGACGAGCTGATGCTGCGGCCCAGCATGTGCCCGCATCACGCGCTGATCTTCCGGGCGCGGCAACGGTCGTACCGGGATCTGCCGGTGCGGATCGCCGAGCTGGGCCAGATGTTCCGCCAGGAGCGGTCCGGCGTGCTCGGCGGCCTGTCCCGGGTGCGGTCGATCGCGCTCAACGACTCGCACGTCTTCTGCGCGCCCGAGCAGGCCGCCGACGAGGTCGCCGGGGTGCTGCGGCTGATGCGGGAGGCCCACGCCGCGCTCGGCCTGCGGCCGGCGAGCTTCCAGCTCTCGCTGCGCGGGCCGGGAAAGAAATACGGTGGGCGGGAGGAGACCTGGGCGGCCGGCGAGGCCTTGCTGCGGGGCGCGCTTTCTGCAGAGCGGATTGGGTACGAGGTGAAGGCCGGCGAAGCCGCGTTCTACGGTCCCAAGATCGACGTGCAGGTCGTGGACGCGGCCGGCCGGGAGTGGACCATCGCCACCGTCCAGATCGACTTCCACCAGCCGGAGCGGTTCGATCTGTCGTACATCGACGCGTCCGGCGCCAAGGCCCGCCCGGTGATGGTCCACCGGAGTCTGGCCGGGTCGATGGAGCGCCTGTTCGGCCAGCTCATCGAGGAGCACGGCGGCGCGTTCCCGGTCTGGTACGCCCCGATCCAACTGGCCGTCATGCCCCTCGGCGTCGACTCGTCGTTCGCCCGGGACGCCGTCGCCGCGGGGCTGCGGGTTTCCGAACATCACGACGGCTCGCTCGGGGCGCGGATCCGGGCTGCGTCCAAGGTGCCCTACGTCGCGGTGATCGGCGCCCGAGAGGCCGCCGAGGGCCTGGTTTCGCTGCGGCTGCGGGACGGGCGGCAGCTGGACCCGATGCCGGGGGCGGAGGCGATCGCACTGATCAGCGCGGTCGCCGCCGCCCGACTACCTGATCAGCTCTTGCTCAAGCCGTAGGTGAGCGCGTCGACCAGCGCGGTCCAGCTGGCCTCGACGATGTTCTCGTGCACGCCGACCGTGGTCCACTCGCGCTGGTGGTCACCGGTCTCCAGCAGGACGCGGGTGATCGCGTTGGTGCCGTGGGTGCCTTCCAGGATCCGGACCTTGAAGTCGGTCAGCTCGAACGACTTCAGCGCCGGGTAGTGGTTGGAGAGCGCCCCGCGCAGCGCCTCGTCGAGGGCGTTGACCGGGCCGTTGCCCTCGGCGGTGGCGATCACCCGCTCGCCCTTGACGCGGATCTTGACGGTCGCCTCGGAGATCACCTTGCCGTCCTCACGGTGCTCGACCAGCACCCGGTAGGACTCCAGCGTGAACGGCGTGGTGACCTCGCTGCCCGGGAGCTCACTCCGCACCAGCAGCTCGAACGAGGCGTCCGCGGCCTCGAAGGACCAGCCGCCCGCCTCCAGGTCCTTCACCTTCCGGGTGACCGTGGAGAGGGTGTCCGGATGGCCGGCCAGGTCGATGCCGAGCTCGCGACTCTTGAGCTCGATGCTGGCCCGGCCGGCCATCTCGGTCACCAGGATCCGCATGTCATTGCCGACAACCGCCGGGTCGACGTGGTTGTACAGCAGCGGATCCACCTTGATCGCACTCGCGTGCAGGCCCGCCTTGTGGGCGAACGCCGCGGCCCCGACATAGGCCTGGTGGGTGTCGGGGGCGATATTGGCGATCTCGGCGAGCGCGGACGAGACCCGCGTCGCCTTCTCCAGGCATCCGTCCGGTAGGACCTTCCGCCCGAGCTTGAGTTGCAGGTTGCTGACCACGGCGAACAGGTCGGCGTTGCCGGGGCGCTCGCCGTATCCGTTCGCGGTGCACTGGAAGTGCTCGACCCCGGCCTCGACCGCGGCGATGGTGTTCGCGACCGCGCACGCGGTGTCGTTCTGGCAGTGGATGCCGAGCCGGTCGGCGCTCACCCCGGTGCGCTCGACGACCTCGTTGATCGCCTTGGTGATCATCGAGGGGAGCATGCCCCCGTTGGTGTCGCACATGACCACGCGCTCGGCGCCGGCGTCGATCGCGGTCTTGACCACCGACGAGGTGTACGCCGGGTCGAACCGGAAGCCGTCGAAGAAGTGCTCGCAGTCCACGAACGCGCGCCGGCCGTTCGCGACCAGGTGCTCGACCGTGTCCCGGACCATCGCCAGGTTCTCCTCGGGCGTGGTGCGCAGCGCCCGCTCCACGTGCCGGACGTCCGACTTGGCCACCACGCAGACCACCGGGGTGCCCGCGTCCAGCAGGGCCTTGACCTGCGGATCCCCGGCCACGTCGACGTTGGCCTTGCGGGTCGCCCCGAATGCCACCAGGACCGCGTTCTTCAGCTCGAGCTCGGTCTTCGCGCGTTCGAAGAACTCGGTGTCCTTCGGCATGGCGCCCGGCCAGCCGCCCTCGATGAAACCGACGCCGAACTCGTCCAGCAACCGCGCGACGGCGAGCTTGTCGGCGACCGTGTAGCTGATTCCCTCGCGCTGCCCCCCGTCGCGCAGCGTCGTGTCGAACACCTGATAGTCCATCGGGAGGTCCTTTCAGTCGGTCAACCCACACCACAACAAAAAGACCCCCCGCGGATGCGGGAGGTCTGCGCGTCGGCGAAATCGTCAGCCGGCGCGCTAGGTGCGAATAATCAGCACGAGGTGGGTCACGATTCGAAGCATGCCACGCTCTGTGGTGGGTGGGACGACAAATCCACAAGCTGGGACGGGTCTGAGTCCGATGTCACCCGGGTCCGTCGATCCCCGCCGATCGGTCGCGGGGATAGGTTGGAGCCGTGGTTGCCGAATCTTACTCGCGAAATCTCGGGTTCTCCGCCACCTACAACTTCCGCGACGTCGGGGGATACCCCGGCCTCGACGGCCGTCAGGTGCGCTGGCGCCGGCTCTTCCGGGCCGACTCGCTGCACCGGATCGACGAGGCGGACACCGCCGCCTTCACCGCCCTGGGCATCCGGACCGTGATCGACCTGCGCCGCCCGTTCGAGGTGGAGAAGTTCGGCCGCGTCCACGAGCGGTACGGGCTGGACTACCGCAACCTCACCCTCCAGCACGTCGACTGGGAGCAGGTCGGCCATCCGGAGGGGACGGTGCACGAGCGCTGGCTCGCCGATCGGTACCTGAACTTCGCCGAGGACGGCTGGGAGAGCATCCGCGACTCGCTGCGCCTGATCGCCGACCCGGCGGCCGCCCCGGTGGTGGTGCACTGCATGGCCGGCAAGGACCGGACCGGCACGGTCTGCGCGCTGACGCTGTCCCTGCTCGGGGTCGACGACGCGGACATCGCCGCGGACTACGCGCTGACCACCGAGGCGATGGCGCCGCTCACCGAATACCTGCTGCGGACCGATCCCGAGGCGGTGCGCGGCAACGAGCACATGTTCGACTCGCCGCCGGCCGCGATGCTGCTCTTCCTGGCCGACCTGCGCGCGCTGCACGGGTCGGTGGAGAACTACGTCCGCGAGACCGGCCTCACCGGGACCGAGATCGCCGCGATGCGCCGCCACCTGTTGACCGACTGACCCGGCTGCCGTCCGCGGCGGCCGTTTGTGTGGGCGGCGGCCGCTTGTGTGGGCGGCGGCCCGGGAGAGCGGATTCCGGCGTTTCTGGCTGAATCCGGTCAACGGTGGTTGTAAGGGGCGACCGCCTCGCGATTGCGGGCGGCGCCCTCCGGCCCGAGAAGCGCCTCGCAGACCCGGATCAGGCGGCTGCGCAGCCCGGCCGCCCGGCGGGCCAGCTCGCGCTGCCGGCCCACGTACTCCGCCTTGCCGTCCGGGGTCTCGATCTTCACCGGGGGATGCCCGTAGGAGGTCAGATCGTACGGACTCGCCTGCATGTCCAGCAGGCGGATCTCGCCGGCCAGGGCGAAACAGTCCAGCGCCAGCGCGCCCGGGACGGCCGGCCCCAGCTTCTGCGCCCACTTGTGGACATCCATCGCCGCGTGCAGGCAGCCCGGCTGATCCAGGTCGACCTGGGTGGCCCGGGTGGGCTGCAGCCGGTTGAGACCGACCGCCTCCGGCGTGAAGAACCGGAACGCGTCGAAGTGCGTGCAGCGGATGGTGTGCTGCTCGACCACCTTGTCGGTCTCCGACTGGCCCAGGCGCAGCGGCAGCTGATGCCGGTGCTCCGGGTCGCGGTAGACCATCGCCCACTCGTGCAGGCCGAAGCACCCGGAGAAGACCGGGCGCGACGCGGTCGCGGTGAGCAGGCCGTGGATGTACCGCACGCTCTCGCCCCGGGCGTGCACGAACGCGTCCAGGTCGAGGGCGACGACGTCGTCCTCGTAGGTCGCGTAGAACTTCCACCCGGCGTGCTCGGCCAGGCCGTCGGGGGCCGGGGTCAGGCCGGCGCCGACGCCCGGATGCCAGCGGCGCAGCATCGCCGGGCGGGTGTTGTAGTAGTCGTAGAGGAAATCCTCGATGGCGTGTTTCTCACCCGTCGCCCGGCGGGCGCGGTGGCCCGCGGTCATCTGGTCGGCACGCTCGGCGTGCGCCCGGGCGAGGGGTGTCCAGGTAGCCGAGGGCAGCGTGGTGGTGAGTGCCCTCACCTGCTTGATCCCCATCGCACCAATGTATCTAGCCGAAGCGATCAACACGATCACCGTTAGGCGCGAATGAGGTCCGCCACGGCGTGTTCTTTCGGCGCGACCGGTGCGTCGCTTTCGTTTTCTTCTGATATGGGCTGGTTCCGGCGTGCCGGCGGCCAGCCGAGCCCGGGTGCGCCGGGCAGCGCGAACCCCAGCCGGGGCCCGAGACCCAGCGTCAGGACAACGACAGAAGCCATACTCAGCAATGTAGTACATCTACTACAGCTTTGATAGCCTGATGGACATGACGGAGGCGGTACTGAAGAGCGCCAGCGGCGAGCCGCTGGTCGCCGAGTCGGTCATTGAGGTCCGTGACCTGCGGATGCGATACGGCCCCAAAGAGGTGCTGGACGGCATCGGCTTCGCGGCGCAGCCCGGCGAGGTGATCGCGCTGCTCGGGCCGAACGGTGCCGGCAAGACCACCACGATCGAGATCCTCGAGGGCTTCCGGCGCCGCTCGGCCGGCCACGTCCGGGTGCTCGGCGTCGACCCGGAGCGGGGCAACGAGCGCTGGCGGGCCCGGCTCGGCGTGGTCCTGCAGTCCTGGCGCGACCACGGCAAGTGGCAGGTCCGTGAGCTGCTGGAGCACATCGGCCGGCACTTCGCGCCGTTCACCACCGACCGGATCGTCCGCCCCTGGCCGGTCGACGAGCTGCTGGCCGCGGTCGGCCTGACCGACTCCGGGCGCACCCGGGTGAGCAAGCTCTCCGGCGGCCAGCGCCGCAGGCTGGACGTGGCGATCGGCATCGTCGGCCGTCCCGAGCTGCTCTTCCTGGACGAGCCGACGGTCGGGTTCGACCCGGCCGCCCGGCGCGAGTTCCACGATCTGATCCACGAGCTGACCGACATGGCCGACACCACGGTCCTGCTCACCACGCACGACCTGGACGAGGCGGAGAAACTCGCCGACCGGATCCTGATCCTGGCCGGCGGGCGGATCATCGCCGAGGGCTCGGCCGACGAGCTGTCCCGGCAGGTGGCCGGCGAGACCGAGATCCGCTGGACCCGGGACGGGCAGCGGTTCGTGCACTCCACGGCGGATGCCACGGCCTATGTGCGCGAGCTCTTCCGTCAGTACGGCGAGGCCATCGGTGACCTGGAGGTGCGCCGGTCCAGTCTGGAGGAGACGTACATGAAGCTGGTCCAGCAGGCGGAGGCGACCCGATGACTCCGATCAAGATGGGGTTCCGGCGCGGGTGGATCGAGATCCGGCACACCCTCACCAACGGGACCGATCTGTGGTCGTACCTGTTCCCGGCGGTCCTGCTGCTGGGCACGGTCTTCTTCATGCGGAACGCGACGGTGCCCGGCACCTCGTTCTCGCTCGGCGCCCGCACCCTGCCCAGCGTCTTCGGCATGGGCATGGCGATGGGCGGCCTGATGACCACCGCCCAGCAGCTGATCATGGACCGGGAGGACGGCACGCTGCTGCGGGCCAAGGCCGTCCCGAGCGGGATGACCAGCTACCTGGCCGGCAAGGTGGTGCTGATCGGCGGGATGACGCTGGTCGGCTTCCTGATCCAGCTGATCCCCGGCCTGTTCCTGGTGGACGGCCTGTCGGTGGACGGCGGCGGCTGGCTGACCCTGGCCTGGCTGATCCCGATCGGCTTCGCGGCCACCCTGCCGCTGGGCGCGGCGATCGGCTCGCTCTTCGACGACCCGCGCAACATGGCCCTGGTGGTGCTGCCGATCTTCGGCACCATCGCGATCTCCGGCATCTTCTATCCGATCAGCGACTTCCCCGGCTGGCTGCAGGGCCTGGCCCAGGTCCTGCCGATGTACTGGCTAGGGTTGGGCATGCGTTCGGTCTTCCTGCCCGA
This sequence comes from Actinoplanes sp. L3-i22, assembly GCF_019704555.1. NCBI lineage: Bacteria > Bacillati > Actinomycetota > Actinomycetes > Micromonosporales > Micromonosporaceae > Actinoplanes > Actinoplanes sp. L3-i22. Next base: position 10,832,030 of record NZ_AP024745.1, on the reverse strand, counting down.
TTCCCTGGCCGCGGTGGAGATCGGGCACTCCTGGCGGCACCTGGAGACGTTCGGGGTGCTGGCCGGCTGGGCGGTCGTCGGGCTGCTGCTGGCCCCGGTGCTGCTGCGGCGGATGGCGGCCCGCGAGTCCGGCTCGGCCGTCGAGGCCCGGCGGGAGCGGGCGCTGTCCCGAGTGGGGCGCTGATGGCGAGCGAGATCACGTACAACCGGATCGCGATGCTGCGCGCCGAGCGGGGCATCTCCCGGCGGCAGCTGGCGGACGCGCTCGGGGTGCACTACCAGACCGTCGGCTACCTGGAGCGGGGCGAGTTCAGCCCGAGCCTCCACCTCGCGTTGCGCATCTGTCAGTACTTCGAGGTCCCGGTCGAGGTGGTGTTCGCCCTGGAGCCGTTCCCGCGGCTCGGTGCGGCGTCCCGTCCGGCGTAGATTTCAGGGGTCCGTCCTTCTGAAGATGGGGTTTACCCGTGCGCTTCGCCCGCTTTGTTCATGCCAAGGGAGTGTCCTTCGGCGTCGTCGAGGGTGACGGCGCCTCCGGCCTCACGGTGGCCGAGATCAGCAGCCTCCCGTTCGAACAGGTGGCCTTCACCGGGCAGCGCTGGGCGCTTCCGGACGTGCGCCTGCTCGCGCCGATCTTCTCCAGCAAGGTGATCGGGGTCGGCCGCAACTACGCCGACCACGCCGCCGAGATGGGCAACGAGGTGCCCAAGGAGCCGCTGATCTTCATCAAGCCGTCCACCTCGGTGATCGGGCCGAACGACGCGATCCGGATCCCGTCGGTGACCACCCAGGTCGAGGAGGAGGCCGAGCTCGCCGTCGTGATCGGCGCCAGCGGCGCCCGCCGCGTCGACCGGGCCGGCGCCGAGAAGGCGATCTTCGGCTACACCTGCGCCAACGACGTGACCGCCCGGGACCTGCAGCGCAAGGATCCGCAGTGGACCCGGGCCAAGGGCTTCGACTCGTTCTGCCCGCTCGGGCCGTGGATCGAGACCGACCTCGACGTCAGCGACCTGGAGGTGCGGTGTGAGGTCGGCCGCAACGCGCAGAACATGGAGGTCCGGCAGATCGGCCGGACCAAGGACATGGTCTTCGACATCCCGACCCTGGTGTCCTACGTCTCGCACGTGATGACGCTGCTGCCCGGCGACGTGATCCTGACCGGCACGCCGGCCGGCGTCAGCAAGATCGAGCCGGGGGACACCGTGTCGGTGACCGTGCAGGGCATCGGCGAGCTGCGCAACACCGTGGTGGCGCTGGACTGACCGCCGCCGCGGGCCGCGCCACCACCCCGGCGTCGAGGTGGTGCGCGGCCGGTTGCGGCGGTGGTGTTCGAGCTGCTCCTGGGGCCGGAATGGCGGTTACCCGGAGTGGTTGCATGATCACGGAGACGGGTTTGGGTAACCCGATTTGGCGGGCCGGGGAGGCTCGGGTAAAGTTCTCCACGGCTCAGCAAACGGGGCCAAATGGGGTATGGGGTAATTGGCAGCCCAACTGGTTCTGGTCCAGTTAGTCTAGGTTCGAGTCCTGGTACCCCAGCGCTGTCGATCTTTCGGGGTTGGCGTCGCTGGAGCTTCACCGCAACAGCAGTTTTTGGTCCCATCGTCTAGTGGCCTAGGACGCCGCCCTCTCACGGCGGTAGCGCGGGTTCGAATCCCGCTGGGACTACAAGCAGGTGAAACCCGCATCCGTCGGATGCGGGTTTTTCCGCATTCCGGGCCCGGTTCCGGCGTCGGTGGGTGCGGCTGCGGGCTGGTTTCTTGCGCTGATGAGTGCGGCTGCGGGGCCGGTCCTGGGCGCCGGGTGGGCGGAGCTGTGGGGCCGGTTCCGGGCGTCGGTGGGTGCGGCTGTGGGGTCGGTCTTGGGCGCCGGTGGGCGCGGCTGTGGGGGTGGTCACGAGGCGGGGCGGCCGATTCGAGGATTCGGCTGCGGTGCTGCTAAAGTTCCTCTCGCCGCTGAAGCAGGCGGTGTACGGAAGGCTCTTGGTCCCATCGTCTAGTGGCCTAGGACGCCGCCCTCTCACGGCGGTAGCGCGGGTTCGAATCCCGCTGGGACTACCACGAGAAGTGGCCCGCATCGTTCGCGATGCGGGCCACTTTCGTTTCAGCCGGCAGGTCGAGGATCCAGCGGAGGTCCTCGGAAGTGGCGGGACGAACCCGTCGGCCAGGGCGGACCCGGGGCCGCCTTCCCCGCGCCCGCCGCCGATGGGAAGCGAGCCGCTGGCCCCGGTTGCCCTGAGGCGAGCGCCATGTAGGTGATTGCGCTGGGCGCAGTCGCGGAGTGGGCTGGTGCGGGTGATCGCGCTGGGTGCAGCCGGGGCGTGGGCCGGTTCTGGGCGCTCGTGCCGGCCGCGGCCGGGGTGTGGGCTGGTGTGGGTGGCCGCTCTGCTGGTGGCAGAGTTTCTGTGACCGGCCGGGCGCGGTGCGGATACTGCCCTGATGACCGACATCACTGTTCGGCGCGTGGACTATGGGTATTTTGTCCGGCCGGCCGAGGAGACCGGGACCGGGGCGGCGCGGGTCGAGCCCGCGCTCGGCTACCTGATCGACCATCCGGCCGGCCGGATCCTGGTGGATACCGGGATGGGGCGGGTGCCGGGGGTGGACGCGCACTATCAACCCCGCCGGGTCGCTCTGGGCGAGGCGCTCGCGGTTGCCGGTGGCAAGATCGACGAGATTCGGTACGTCGTCAACTGTCACCTGCATTTCGACCACTGCGGCGGGAACGCGGAGCTGGCCGGGGCTCCGGTCTTCACACAGCGGAACGAGCTGGCTCTGGCGCGGACGTCCGAGGAGTACCTCGCCGAGCTGGTCGATCATCCCGGCGCCGTCCTGACCGAGCTCGACGGGGAGACCGAGATCCTTCCCGGGGTGCTGATCGTGCCCACGCCCGGGCACACCGCCGGACATCAGTCGGTCGTGGTCACCACCGGCGACGGCACGGTGATCGTCGCCGGTCAGAGCCATGATCACGCGACCGCGTTCACCGGGGACGTGCTGGGCCGGCGCGCGGGGGTCGGGCGGCCGCCGGCCTGGCTCGACCGGCTGCTGGCCCTGGATCCGCGCCGGGTGCTCTTCGCCCACGACAACGCCGTCTGGACCCCCTGAGACCGGTCACGCGGGTCGTGTGCCCGAAAAATCCCACTGAATACGGCGGTCGTCAGCCTTCAGCGCGGCGGCGACGGGCCGAAGGTCATGGGGCGCGGGCTACCGCCGTACGGGAAAATTGTCTTGAGGGGTTGGTGGGTTGTGGAAATGCGCGCGCCCGATGGGCGCGGAGGCGGCCATCGGGCGCGAGAAGCAAGCGGACGGGGGGTCGGGGGAAGCGGGTCCTACAGGCCGGAGAGGCGCTGGCCGGCGCGGACGACGGCCATCGCGTGACGCTCGCCGGGGCGGCGGCCCAGTCGTTCGATCGGACCGCTTATTGAAATCGACGCGATCACCCGGCCGGTGCGGTCGCGGATCGGGGCGGAGACGCTCGCCACGCCCGGCTCGCGCTCGGCGACGCTCTGCGCCCAGCCGCGGCGGCGGACCTCGGCGAGGGTGCGGCCGGTGAACTTGCAGCGCGGCAGCAGCGGCATCACCGCCTCCGGCGGCTCCCACGCGAGCAGGATCTGCGCGGCCGAACCGGCGACCATCGGGAGCACCGAGCCGACCGGGACGGTGTCGCGAAGACCGCTGGCGCGCTCGGCCGCGGCGACGCAGATCCGTTCGTCCGCCCGGCGCAAGTAAAGCTGTGCACTCTCTCCCGTCGCGTCCCGCAATGCGGAAAGCAGGGGCTCCGCGGCGGTCAGCAGAACGTCCGGTGCGGCGTTCGCCAACTCGCCCAGACGGGGCCCGGGACGCCATCTTCCCTGCGTGTCCCGGACCAGCATCCGATGGATCTCCAGGGCCTGGGCCAGGCGATGTGCGGTCGCCCGGGGCAGCTTCGTGCGCTCGACTAACTCGGCCAGGCTGGCGCCGTCGACACAGGCGGCGAGGATGACAACCGCCTTGTCGAGAACGCCAACACCGCTCATACTGTGTCCCACAAGCCGAAACATACATTCCAGAATTTAGGATGTCCAGATGGTGGGAGTCACTCCCCAGAGCGGGAAACCCAGGACCCTGGCCGAGAAGGTCTGGGATGACCACGTGGTGCGCACGGCCGAGGGCGAGCCGGACCTGCTCTTCATCGACCTGCACCTGCTGCACGAGGTCACCAGCCCGCAGGCGTTCGACGGCCTGCGGTTGGCCGGCCGGCCCGTTCGACGGACCGACCTCACGCTCGCGACGGAAGACCACAACACCCCGACCGGGTACGCGGATCCGTCGTTCAACACCCGTCGCGGCGATCTCCTGACGATCACCGACACCGTCTCGCGCACCCAGATCGAGACGCTCCGGAAGAACTGCGCCGAGTTCGGTGTCGAGATCCGCCCGCTCGGTGACGTGAACCAGGGCATCGTGCACGTGATCGGCCCGCAGCTGGGCCTGACCCAGCCCGGCACCACGATCGTCTGCGGCGACTCGCACACCGCGACCCACGGCGCGTTCGGCGCGCTGGCCTTCGGCATCGGCACCAGCGAGGTCGAGCACGTGCTCGCCACCCAGACGCTGCCGCAGTCGAAGCCGAAGACGATGGCCGTCACGGTCGTCGGCGACCTGCGTCCCGGCGTGAGCGCGAAGGACCTGATCCTGGCGCTGATCACGCAGACCGGCACCGGCGGCGGCAACGGCCACATCGTGGAGTACCGGGGCGAGGCGATCCGCAAGCTCTCCATGGAGGGCCGGATGACGATCTGCAACATGTCGATCGAGTGGGGCGCCAAGGCCGGCATGATCGCGGCCGACGAGACCACGTTCGCGTACCTGAAGGGCCGCAAGCACGCCCCGCAGGGCGCCGACTGGGACGCCGCGGTGGCGTACTGGAAGACCCTCGTCACCGACGAGGACGCCGAGTTCGACACCGAGATCGTCCTGGACGCGTCGGCGATCAGCCCGTTCATCACCTGGGGCACCAACCCGGGCCAGGGCGCCGCACTGGACAGCGTCGTGCCGAACCCCGAGGACTTCCTGGACGAGCAGGAGCGTGGCGCCGCCGAGCGCGCGCTGGCGTACATGGACCTGACCCCGGGCACCCCGTTCCGCGAGGTCCCGGTCGACGTGGTCTTCGTCGGCTCCTGTACCAACGGCCGGCTGGAGGACCTGCGGGCCGCGGCCGACGTGATCCGTGGCCACAAGGTCGCCGACGGCGTCCGGATGATGATCGTCCCGGGCTCCTACGTCGTGCGCGAGCAGGCCGAGGCCGAGGGCCTGGACAAGATCTTCACGGACGCCGGCGCCGAGTGGCGCTTCGCCGGCTGCTCGATGTGCCTCGGCATGAACCCGGACACGCTCTCCCCCGGGCAGCGGGCGGCGTCCACCTCCAACCGCAACTTCGAGGGCCGGCAGGGCAAGGGCGGGCGTACCCACCTGGTGTCGCCGCAGGTCGCCGCGGCCACCGCGGTGATCGGCAAGCTGGCCGCTCCGGCCGACCTCTGAGTAGGGGAAGACAGTCATGGACAAATTCGTCACCCACAGCGGCAAGGTCATGCCGCTGCGCCGTTCCGATGTGGACACCGACCAGATCATCCCGGCGGTGTACCTCAAGCGGGTCACCCGCACCGGCTTCGAGGACGGCCTCTTCAGCGCCTGGCGCGAGGACCCGAGCTTCGTGCTGCACAACCCGGCCCACGCCGGCGCCACCATCCTGGTGGCCGGGCCGAACTTCGGCACCGGCTCGTCCCGTCAGCACGCCGTCTGGGCCCTGCGCGACTGGGGCTTCAAGGTGGTGATCGCGGCCCGGTTCGGCGACATCTTCCGGGGCAACGCGCTCAAGGAGGGGCTGCTCCCGGTCCAGCTGGACCAGAAGATCGTGGAGAGCCTCTGGGACCTCGCCGAGAGCGAGCCGGAAAAGCAGATAACCGTTGATCTCGATGCCCGGGCGGTCCGCGTGGACGACGCGGCATACCCGTTCCCGATCGACGATTTCAGCCGTTGGCGTCTCATGGAGGGGCTCGACGACATCGGACTGACGTTGCGCCACGAGGACGCGATTAGCGCGTACGAGAAGGACCGCCCGTCTTTCAAGCCGGTCGTCGTTCTTTAACTCAAAGACTGAATTCGCCCCCATCGGTGTCGCCGGTGGGGGCGAATTTCGTTGGGACACAACGGATTTTTGCCACGAATGTTTGTGTCTCCAGGTCAGAGGGCATACGGTGCGCGCAGAATGGCCTGCGACGGGCCAGTTCTCACGTCCGGGAGGAAACCGTGAACAAGGCCGAGCTCATTGAGGCGCTCGCCGTCAAGCTGGGGGACAAGAAGACGGCGACGATTGCCCTGGACGCGTTCATCAGTGAGGTGCAGAACGCCGTCGCCAAGGGTGACAAAGTTTCCCTCACCGGCTTCGGATCCTGGGAGAAGCGGACGCGTAATGCGCGCACCGCAAGGAATCCGCGAACCGGTGAGGCCGTGAAGGTGAAGAAGACGTCGGTCGCCGCATTCCGGGCCGGCAACACCTTCCGGGAACTCGTCGCCAGTGGAAAGCCCGCCAAGGCCGCGACGGCGAAGAAGACCGCCGCGACCAAGGCAGCCACCCCGGCGAAGACGACTGCCACCACTGCCCGGAAGACCGCGGCCACCAAGGCCGCGCCGGTGAAGACGACGGCCACCGCGGCACGGAAGACGGCCGCGACCAAGGCCGCGCCGGCGACCAAGGCGACCGCCACCAAGGCGGCGACCAAGACGGCGGCGAAGACGGCTGCGAAGCCGGCGACGACGACGACCAAGGCGGCGGCCAAGAAGACCGCCACGACGGCGGCGGCACCGGCGAAGAAGACGACGGCGACGACCGCGGCGGCAAAGAAGACCACCGCGACCAAGACCACCGCCGGCAAGACCGCGGCGGCCAAGAAGACGGCGACGCCGGCGAAGAAGGCCACGGCTCGTAAGACCGCGGCGCCGGTGGCGTCCTCGGCGCGTGCCAAGAGCCCGGCGACGGCCCGGGCGGCGTCCAGCCGCAAGGCTCGCTGACCGGTCCGGAACAACGAAAGGCGTCCACCCGTACGGTGGACGCCTTTTCGTTTGTGCCGGGCGGACCCGGCGCCGGGCCTACCGTCCGGGCATGGAACGCAGACCGAGAGGGCTGGTCGCCCGGGCGAGCGTCGCGGCACTGCTGTTCGCCGTCGCGATCGTGCCCGGCTGGTCGCTCGGCGACTGGGCCGAGCGGGCGACCGGCTGGCCGGTGCTGGACTGGTTGCTCACCTGCGGCTGGTCGGGCCTGGTGGTGGCCGGGTTCGCCCCGTGGGCGTCCTACCGGGCCCGGGACGGGCTGGCCGGGGCGATCCCGCTCTACGGCTGGTATCTGGCCGGCGTGCTGAGCTGGCGGCTCGCGCTGCTGCCCTGCCGGGACTGGGAGCCACGCCGCGACGAACTGTGGCGGGCGCGCTGGCTCACCGGCGACCTGATCGGTTACTGGCGGGCCGACCAGGTCACCAGCGGGAGATCCCTAGCAGTCTCTCGCCGGACCAGGTGAGCAGCCAGCCCTCGCCCTTGCGGGTGCGGTAGGCGGCCACGTCCGGGTCCCGGGCGACCGAGGCCAGCAGGGCCGGGATCACCTTGCCCTGGCTGCACACCACGACCCGGCCGGCGGTCCGTACCTGGGCCAGCCGGGCCCGGGCCGCGGCCAGCCGGCCGGGCAGCTCCTCGGCGGTCTCCGGCTCGGCGAACGCGTTGTCCACCACCAGCGGCAGCCGGGTCGCCCGGGCCAGCGGCTGCAGGGTCTGCGAGCAGCGCAGCGGGGTGGCGGCGAAGAGCCGGTGCGGACCGAACGTGGCGAGCCGCTCGGCGACCCGGGCGGCCTGCTTGGCGCCCTTCGAGCTGATCGGGCGCAGCGAGTCCGGACCGGACCAGTGCTTGCGCTCGCCGGCGTGCGCGTGCCGGACCAGCGCCACCACCGACGTCACCGGCGGCAGGCCGGCGACCAGGTCGAGCAGCGGGCGCTCGGCCGGGTAGGTGAGCCGCGCCGCGGCCTCCGGCAACGGCAGCCAGGCCAGCTCGTCGACCTCGGCGGTGTCCTGGATCGGGCCGTCGTCCGCGGCGCGCATCAACCAGAACCGCACGGTCTTCGGCCGCCCGTCGGGCAACCGGTACGTCACCTCGGGCAGCCCCAGCTCCGGACTGCCGGCCGCGCCGGTCTCCTCGGCCACCTCGCGGATCGCGGCGGCCAGCGCGGGCTCGTCCGGCTTGTAGGTGCCCTTCGGCAGGCTCCAGTCGTCGTACCGCGGGCGGTGCACCAGACAGATCTCGGGCACGCCACCCGCTCCGGGGCGGTAGAGCACACCGCCGGCCGCGCGGACCGGTTCGGGCATCAGCTCTTCTTGCCGATGACGCGCCGCAGCAGGGCCTCCTGCAGGTGGAGCTGCGATTTGCCGGGGGTGCCGACGTTGCGGTGCCAGAGGCCGTCGCCGTCCAGGTCCCAGCCCTCGGTGCCCTCGCCCATCGACAGCTCCAGCACGTAGCGCATCTCCTCGCGCGCCGACGGCAGGGTCACCTTGACCAGTGCCTCGACCCGGCGGTCCAGGTTGCGGTGCATCAGGTCGGCCGAGCCCATCCAGTACTCCGAGTCGTCGCCGGCGCCGAACCGGAAGATCCGCGAGTGCTCCAGGAACCGGCCGACGATCGAGCGGACCCGGATGTTCTCCGACAGGCCGGGCACGCCCGGGCGCACCGCGCACATCCCGCGGATGATCAGGTCGATCTTCACGCCGTCCTGCGAGGCGCGGTAGAGCGCGTCCGTGGTCTCCTCGTCGACCAGCGAGTTCACCTTGAACTGGACCAGCGCCTCGCCGCCCGAGCGGGCGATCTTGGCCTGCTCCTCGAGCCGCTCCAGCAGGCCCTTGCGGACCCCGTGCGGGGCGACCAGCAGGCGCCGGAACGTGGTCTGCCGGCTGTATCCGGTGAGCACGTTGAACAGGTCGGTGACGTCCGCCCCCACCTCGGGGTCGGCGGTCAGCATGCCGAAGTCCTCGTACAGCCGGGCGGTCTTGGGGTGGTAGTTGCCCGTGCCGATGTGGCAGTAGCGCCGCAGCTGGTTGCCTTCCTGCCGGACCACCAGGGCGGTCTTGCAGTGCGTCTTCAGCCCGACCAGGCCGTAGACCACGTGGCAGCCGGCCCGCTCCAGGGTGCGCGCCCAGGCGATGTTGGCCACCTCGTCGAACCGGGCCTTCACCTCGACCAGCACCACCACCTGCTTGCCGGCGGCGGCCGCGTCGACCAGCGCGTCGACGATCGGTGAGTCGCCCGACGTGCGGTACAGCGTCTGCTTGATGGCCAGCACGTTCGGATCCGCCGCGGCCTGCTCGATGAACCGCTGCACGCTGGTGGAGAACGAGTGGTACGGGTGGTGGACCAGGATGTCCGACTCACGCAACCGGTTGAACACGCTCCGCGGGACCTCGCCGTCGGCCAGCTGCGGATGCGTGGCCGGGACGAAAGGGCGGTCCTTCAGATCATCCCGGTCGCACTCGCCGAAGACCTGCCAGAGCGCCGACAGGTCGAGCAGACCGGGCACCCGCAGCACGTCGTGGCTGTCCATGTCGAGCTCGCGGACCAGCAGGTCGAGCACGTGGTCGCTGATCGAGGCGGCCACCTCGAGCCGGACCGGCGGGCCGAACCGGCGCTGCGCCAGCTCCCGCTCCAGGGCCTGCAGCAGGTCCTCGTCGCGGTCCTCGTCGACCTCCAGCTCGGCGTTGCGGGTCACCCGGAACGCGTGCACCTCGAGGATCTGCATGCCCGGGAACAGCTGGTCGAGGTGGTTGGCGATCAACTCCTCGATCGGGAGGAACCGCACGCCACGGCCGTCGTTCTGCACGGTCACGAAGCGGGACACGTTGTTCGGCACCTTGATCCGGGCGAACAACTCGGGGTTGTCACCGTCCGGATAGCGAAGGGCAACGGCCAAATTCAAAGACCGGCTCGAGATGTACGGGAACGGGTGCGCCGGATCCACCGCCAGCGGCGTGAGGACCGGGAACACCTGCTCGCGGAAGAACGTACGCAGCCGGCCCTGCTCCGGCGCGTCCAGCTCCTTCCAGCTGACCAGCTCGATGCTCTCCGCGGCCAGTTTCGGCCGGACCTCGTCGGCGAAGCAGGCGGCGTGCCGGGTGACCAGGTCCGCCGTCCGCCCGGTGATCATCTCGATCTGCAGCCGCAGGGGAGATCGGTCCCCGCCGCGGACCGGCAGGCCGGCGCTCAGCCGGCGCTTCAGGCCGGCCACCCGGACCATGTAGAACTCGTCCAGGTTGCTGGCGAAGATCGCGAGGAACTTGGCGCGCTCCAGCAGCGGGGTGCCCGGGTCCTCGGCGAGCGCGAGCACCCGCGCGTTGAAGTCCAGCCAGGACATCTCCCGGTTCAGGAACCGGTCGTCGGGCAGGAAGTACTCGTCGTCGGCGACGTCGGCCGCCTCCGACGCGGCCTCGACGGGGACGACTGCCACCTCGGTGCTGTTCACCGCTACCTCTACCTCCACCACGGGCTCGGCCGGGACCGGTTCGATTGCTGCGACGCCGTCGGCGGGCTCGGGTCGGGGGAGAAAGCGGCCGTTCGGGCCACGCCGGCGGGTCTCGGGGGTCCGGGGCGGGTTCATGCGTTCATTCTTGCCGTTCCGAGCGGAACGTGAAACGAACTACCGGATGATCAACTCAGGCGATTCCGGGAATTAACACCCGGTGCACCCGGCCGTCCGGTTCCGCCTCGATCGAGACACGTTGCCCGAGTCTCAGCAGGCGCAAACCGGAACGGGCGAACGCTTCCGCCCCGAAGGCCAGCTCAGAGCCGTCGTCGAGGAGCAGCGTGCCGTGGTGGGTGCCCGCGTCGAACGTGGCGATGGTGCCCTGCATGCGACAGACGCTACCCGGCGCAGGCGGCCGGTGTGCACGCCTGGCTGAGTCCGAGATCACGTAGCAGCGCCCGGGTTCGCTCGCCGGCCCCCAGCCGGAGCACGGCCGCCAGGTCCGCGGGGGTGTCCACGTCCTGCCGGAGGCCCGGCCAGTCGCCGGCCAGCGGGGTCGCGCCGGAGGCCCGATGCGCGGCCGCCGAGCCCGGGCCGAACCGCGGGTCGAGCGACTCCCGCGGCGGGACGGCGAGCAGCACCGTGCCGGTGCCCTCGGCGTCCGGCACGAACGTCCGCCGGTCGGCCGCGGCCAGGGCGGCGTCGAGCTGGGCGGGGCGCAGGGCGGGCAGGTCGCCGGTGAGGACCGCGCGGTACGCGTCGAGGCCGGCCACCTCGTCGGCGCCGAACCGCAGGGCGGCGTTCAGCCCGGCCCCGGGATCCGGCGCCACCTTGGCCCCGAGCTCCCGGACCGCCGCGGCCACCACCGGGTCGTCGGTGACGATGATCAACTCGGCCACGGTGGTGGCGCTCAACACAGCCAGGGCGGTGTCCCGCACCATGGCGAGCACCAGCTCCGGATGCCGTTCCTCCGGAACCGCGCCCCGCAACCGGCTCTTCGCCGCACTCAGCCCCTTGACCGGCACGACCGTCATCCACTTCCTTGCTACCACCCAGCAAGTTTGCACGAATTAACTGGCAATACCCCTGCCTGGTACGGCGGGCAGTGAAGGGGCATGATTTCGTCGCAGGTGACGGGCGACGTGGTCGCCGATCGAGGGACGGGGGAGGCCGTGACGCAGCAGCGGCTCGGATTCTGGCAGCGTTTCGCGGTGATGCTGGTGATTCCCACGATGACGCTCTGGACGAAGCGGACCTGGCTCGGGAAGGAGAAGCTCCCGAAGTCGGGCGGTGTGATCCTGGTCCCCAACCACGTGTCGCACTTCGACCCGCTCGTGGTGGCGCACTACATCTACAAGGTCGGCCGCTGGCCCCGCTTCCTCGGCAAGGCCAGCCTGTGGCGGGTGCCACTGGTGGGGCCACTGCTGGTCAAGACCCTGCAGGTGCCGGTGGAACGCGGCAGTGTGGAGGCGGTGAAGTCGCTGGAGACGCTGGTCGCCGCACTGGACGAGGGCGGCGCGGTGGTGATCTACCCGGAGGGCACCACCACCCGGGAGCCGGACCTGTGGCCGATGCGCGGCAAGACCGGCGCGGCCCGGCTGGCCCTGCTCACCGGCGCCCCGGTGGTGCCGATCGCGAACTGGGGCGCCCAGCGCGTGTTCGACCCGCGGACCAACAAGCTCAAGATGACCCGGGCCGCCGTGACGGTCACCACCGGCGACCCGATCGACCTGAGCCGCTGGTCCGGCGCCGAGCCGACCCGTCAGGTGCTGGAGGAGATGACCGAGAAGATCATGCTCGGCATCCGTGATCTGCTCGGTACGATCCGCGACGGCGAACCGCCGGCGCTCTACGACCGGCCCGCGCGACGGGTCACGAAATCGGAGGACGCGTCATGAGGGCCGCCGTCATCGGATCCGGAGCCTGGGGCACGGCGTTCGCCAAGGTGCTCGGCGAGGCCGGCTCGGAGGTCACCGTGTGGGCGCGCCGGGAGAAGGTCGCCGCGGAGATCCGGGAGCAGCACGGCAACGAGGGCTCGCTGCCCGGCATCCGGCTGTCCGAGCGGGTCACCGCGACGACCGACCTGGCCGAGGCGGTGGCCGGCGCCGAGCTGATCGCGATCGCGGTCCCCTCCCAGACGCTGCGCGGGAACCTGGCCGACTGGGCCGAGTTCTTCCCGGCGGACGCCACGGTCGTCTCCCTGATGAAGGGCATCGAGCTCGGCACGCTCAAGCGGATGAGCGAGGTGATCGTGGAGACCGCCGGCGTCGCGGCCGACCGCGTCGTGGTCGTCTCCGGCCCGAACCTGGCCCCCGAGATCGCCGCCGAGCAGCCCACCGCGACCGTGGTGGCCTGCACCGACGAGGCCCGGGCCCGCCAGGTCCAGCACGCCCTGGCCACCCCGTACTTCCGTCCCTACACCAGCGACGACGTGCTCGGCTGCGAGCTGGGCGGCGCGACCAAGAACGTGATCGCCCTGGCCTACGGGATGGCCTCGGCGATCGGGCTCGGCGACAACACCAAGGCCTCGCTGATCACCCGCGGCCTGGCCGAGACGTCCCGCCTCGGCGTGGCGCTCGGCGCCGACCCGCTCACCTTCGCCGGCCTGGCCGGCCTCGGCGACCTGGTCGCCTCCTGCTGCTCCCCGCTGGCCCGGAACCGGACCTTCGGCGAGCACCTGGGCCGCGGCGACAGCCTGGAGCAGGCGCAGATCGCCACCCGGCAGACCGCCGAGGGCGTCAAGAGCTGCCTGTCCATCCGCGACCTGGCCCGGGCGCACGGCGTCGAGATGCCGATCGTGGAACAGGTCGAGCGGGTCTGCCACGAGGGCGCCGACCCGCGCGTCGCCGTCAAGCTGCTGATGACCCGAGAGATGAAACCCGAATCATGACGTACGCCGATGGCACCCGCTCTGTTCATGCCGGGCTTCCGGAGCCGGTGGTCGGCGAGCCGTTCCTGCCCGGGCCGGTGTTCGCCGCGCCGTACCATCTCGACCCGGTGACCGGGCCGGGCGAGCACGGCTACGCGCGCACCGAGCAACCCACCCGCGAGGCGCTCGAGGCCGCGATCGGTGAGCTGGAGGGCGGTCCGGCGCTGGCTTTCGCCAGCGGCCAGGCGGCCGTCACGGCGATGCTCCTGTCGGTGGTCAAGGCAGGCGACACGGTCGCGCTCCCGGGCGACGGCTATTTCCCGGTACGGGCGTTCGCCCGCGGCGCGCTGGCCGACCTGGGCGTGGCGAGCGTGCTCGTGCCGACCGCCGGGCCGTACCCGGACTTCGCCGGTCTGCGCCTGGTGATGGTGGAGACCCCGGCGAACCCCGGCCTGGACGTCGCCGACATCCGCGCGCTGGCCGCCGCCGCGCACGCCGCCGGGGCGCTGCTCGCCGTCGACAACACCGCGGCCACCCCGCTCGGGCAGAACCCGCTGGCCCTCGGCGCGGACCTGGTCGTGGCGTCCGGCACGAAAGCCCTGACCGGCCACTCCGACCTGCTGCTCGGCTACGTGGCGGCGACCGACCCGGAGCTGCTGGCCAAGGTCGAGAACTGGCGGAAGCTGACCGGCGGGGTGCCCGGCGCGTTCGACTGCTGGCTGGCGCACCGCTCGATCGCCACGATGGACCTGCGGCTGGCCCGGCAGAGCCAGAACGCGGCCGCGGTCGCCGAGCTGCTGGCCGGGCGCTCCGACGTGACCGGGCTGCGGTGGCCCGGGTTGGCCACCGACCCGTCGTACCGAATCGCTCGTGAGCAGATGCGGCGGATTCCCGGAATCGTCGCGTTCGACCTGGGCAGCGCCGAGCGGGTGGCCCGGTTCCTGACCGCGGCGAAGCTGGTGTTCGCGGCGACCTCGTTCGGCGGCGTGCACACCACGGCCGACCGGCGGGCGCAGTTCGGCGACGACACGTCCCCCGGGTTCGTCCGGTTCTCCTGCGGCATCGAGGACACCGCCGACCTGGTCGCCGACGTGAGCCAGGCGCTGGACGCCTCGAAGTGACCGCCTGGAACAGCTTCAGCGGCGACGAGGTCGCGGCACTGACCCAGGGCGAGAGCTTCTTCCTCGCGCCGGGCGAGCGGGACTGCCCGGGGTGCGGCGAGCACCGCCTGCGGGCGTACTTCACCGCCCCGGCGAACGCACGGCGGCCCACGCTGGTCAGCTACGTCTGGTGCACCGGGTGCGGCAAGTTCGTCGGCACCCGGGCCAAGCACCCGGACGGGCTGATCTTCTCCGACCCGCTGGCGGCGATGTCCGCCGAGGAGCGTCGGGCGGTGGAGGGCAGTCTCACCGGGTTCCTCGCCCACCTGGACGAGCTCTGGGACGCCGGCGCGTTACCACAGACCTTCGCCGCTTAGCGGTTGTCCACAGCGCCGCGTTGTCCACAGGGCCCCGACGTGATCATGGCCTGGCGGACGACAATGGGTCGTGGGTGGTCTGCCCCCAAGGTTGGGGTGGGGACTGGGTGGTGGGGCCTTTCTTGATCGACTTTGGGTCGCGCCCGATTTGCCGGGGTGTGGCTGGTTCGGAAGGCTGCGCCCGGTTTGGGCGGGCGCAGCCCGGCGACTCAGTGCGGCGCGATGGCCCGGCCCGGCGCGCCTCGGCCCGGCCCGGCGCGTGGCGCGATGGCTCGGCCCGGGCGCGGCGCGAGGCCCGACCCGGCCCGGGTGTGGCTCGGCGGCGCGGCCCGGGCGTGGCTCGGCGACGCGGCGGCGCGGCTTGGTGGGGCGGCTTGGGCCGGCTTGGCTTGGCGGGCCGGCTTGGCTTGGTGGGCGGCTTGGCTTGGTGGGGCGGGGCTCAGGCCGTACCGAATAAGGCTTTGTGGGGGTTATCGGGCGACGAAGTCGTGCAGCCAGTCCTGGGGGACCGGTTGGCCGGGGCCGATGCCGATGCGGCGGAGGGCCTCGCCCGGACGGATGCCCAGGAGTGCCAGGGTCATCGTCGCGAGCAGGGTCGTGCGGCCGAGTTCGGAGCTCGACTGGGTGACCACGAAACGGCCGGAGCGGACCTCCTGGGCGAGCCGGGTGGCGAGCGCGACCATCGCGGTGGCCTCCTTGCGCGGGGCCGAATCGTCCGGATCGGGGTAGGCGACGAGCTCGATCCCGGCGCTCTCGGCGGCGGCCGGGCGATGCCCGGCGCCGCACACCAGAATCTGGACGCCGGCGCGCGCCAGCGCACCCAGCTCCTGCGGTGACCACGGTTCGTCACCGGGGTGTGCCATCGTTGCCAACTGCCCTGGCCCCGGCCCCGCGATCACGTGGAGTGCTGGTCCCATTTACTGTTCGTCTCCCCCTGCCATGGCAGCGGCCGCCGCAATCCCGATTCTGGCTTACGCAGAGTAGGGTCACCCCCGGCATGCCCGCTAGCGAGAGGCGCAGAGAAGAGTGACGACCCCCCGGAAGACCCGTGTCGCGATCGTGTTCGGCGGGCGTAGCACTGAGCACGCCATTTCCTGCGTGAGCGCGGGCGCGATCCTGGGTGCGCTGGACCCGGATCAGTACGAGGCGGTCCCGGTGGGAATCACCCGGGAGGGTCGCTGGGTGCTGGCCGCCGGCGACCCGTCGCAGCTCGCGATCGCGGATGCCAAGCTCCCGGAGATCACCGCCGCCTCGGGCAGCGCGGTGGTGCTCGCGGCCGACCCGACGGCGACCGAGCTGATCGTGCGGGACGCCGTCGAGGGCGTCTCCGAACTGGCCGGTGTGGACGTGGTCTTCCCGGTCCTGCACGGGGCGTACGGCGAGGACGGCACGATCCAGGGAATGCTGGAGATGGCCGGGATTCCGTACGTCGGCGCCAACGTCTTCGCCTCGGCGGCGGCGATGGACAAGGAGTTCACCAAGAAGCTCGCGATCGCCGAGGGCATCCCGGTCGGGCCGTACGCGGTGCTCCGGGCCGGCGTCTCGCTCGCCGAGGCGGACAAGGAGCGGCTGGGCCTGCCGGTCTTCGTGAAGCCGTCGCGGGCCGGCTCGTCCACCGGCATCACCAAGGTCTCGGACTGGGCCGATCTGGACGCGGCCATCGCGAAGGCCCGCGAGATCGACCCGAAGGTGCTGGTCGAGGCGGCGATCGTGGGCCGCGAGATCGAGTGCGGGGTGCTGGAGAGCGAGGCCGGCGGGGCGCCCGAGGCGTCGCTGCTCGCCGAGATCCACGTGGACGGCGCCGAGTGGTACGACTTCGAGACGAAGTACCTGGTCGGCAGCCGCTACACGATCCCGGCGGCGCTCGGCCACGACCTGACCAAGCAGGTGCAGGAGTTCGCGCAGCGGACCTTCACCGCGCTGGACTGCGCCGGCCTGGCCCGGGTCGACTTCTTCGTGACGCCGGACGGCGAGATCTTCCTCAACGAGATCAACACCATGCCGGGGATGACGCCGACCTCGATGTTCCCGCAGATGTGGGCGGCCACCGGCCTGGAGTACCCGAAGGTCGTGGACCGGTTGATCCGCACCGCACTACGCCGGGGGACCGGGCTTCACTGACCCAGGCCGGGGTCGCACCCGCTGGGCACGCCCTCGGTGATCGACTTGTCGGTCTCCACCACGATGTCGGAGAACTCGTTCGCCCACTGGGCGCGGTTCTCGTACGCCGACGGCACGACCACCTGCACCGGGACCTCGCGGTCCATCGTCGTGAAGGTGGTCTGCCCGCTCCGGTCCTGGTAATACCAGCAGACCCGGTTCATCAGCAGCAGGTCGGCGACCAGCGGCACGCAGGTGCCGGAGGTGTCGTCGACCGTCTCGCACATCTTCGGCTGCGGGACGCCGCAGGCGACGGTGAGCGGGGGCTCGCCGTACGCCGCGTTCTGCTCGGGGCCGGCGCTGACCTTGCGGGCCGGCAGGTTCCGCACCTGCGTGGGCAGCTGCGAGGTGACCGAGAGACAGACGTCCGCGGCGCGCTCGCTCAGCTTGGGCGCGGCGAACTCGACCGCCGTGCTGGGCACGGCGACCGGGCCACTCGCCGCCGGCGCCGGGTCGGCCTCCGGCGCCGTCGACTTCCGGATCTGTGAAAAAGCGACGAGCCCCACGATCAGGACGATCGGCACGGCCACCGCGGTCGCCCAGATGGCGGCGATCCGAGTGGTGTTGTCCGGCTTTTTCTCCCCCTGAGCGGGGGCGTCCTGCGAGGTGTCCACGTCGACCATGCTCAGAGGTTTACCACGGAGCATGTAAGGGTCCGGGTGATGCCCGGCACGTACTGGACCTTGCTCACAATCAGGCCGCCGAGCTCGTCGACCGTGTGTGCTTCGGTGAGCACCACCACGTCGTACGGCCCGGTGACCGCGTCGACGCGGACCACCCCTTGTATTTTCTCGATCGCTGCGGCCACGTCACGGGCCTTACCGACCTCCGTTTGAATGAGGATGTATGCCTGGACCACGATCGACTCCCATCCGCCACGCAGATCCGCCATCGCTGATCCGCCACCGTCGGTGATCCCCGATCGTGAAACTACCGTACGAAGTGACCCGGCAGCGGGACGCCACCATCGAAGGACGTGCACGTGAGCATCGCAGAGTCCGGTGAATTCGGACTAATAGGCCGAATTGTGACGCGCCTCGGCGCCGGTTCGGCCACCCTGCTCGGTCCCGGCGACGACGCCGCCGTGGTGCGCGCGGCCGACGGCCGGGTGGTGGCCTCCACCGACGTGCTCGTCGAGGGCCGGCACTTCCGGCGCGACTGGTGTGGCCCGGCCGACGTCGGGCACCGGGCCGCCGCCGCCAACCTGGCCGACATCGCCGCGATGGGGGCGACGCCGACCGCGCTGCTGGTCGCGCTCTGCGTGCCCGGGAACCTGGACCCGGAGTGGGCCGAGGGGCTGGCCGACGGACTGAGCGCGGAGGCGGCGCTGTGCGGGGCGGGGGTGGTGGGTGGGGACACGTCGTCCAGCCCGACGCTGACCGTCGCGGTGACCGCCCTGGGCGATCTGGGCGGGCTGGAGCCGGTCCGGCGCAACGGGGCGCAGCCGGGGGACATCCTCGCGCTGTGCGGGCGGATCGGGTACGCGGCGGCCGGGTACACCGTGCTGTCCCGGGGCTTCCGGACGCCGAAGATCCTCGTCGAGGCGTACCGGCGGCCGCAGGTGCGGTACTCGGCCGGCCCGGAGGCGGCCCGGCACGGCGCGACCTCGATGATCGACGTGTCGGACGGGCTGCTGCAGGACGTCGGGCACCTGGCGATGGCCAGCGTGGTCGGGATCGACATCCGGTCCGGGGCGTTCGACGTGCCGGACCAGATGCGGGACGCGGCGAAGGCGCTCGGGGTGGATCCGTACCAGTGGGTGCTGGCGGGTGGCGACGATCACCCGTTCGCCGCGACGTTCCCGGCCGGGACGAGGCTGCCGGACGGGTGGCTGGAGATCGGCTCGGTGCATGACGGCTCCGGCGTCACGGTGGATCGCAAGCCGTGGAACGGGCCGCTGGGGTGGGATCACTTCCGGTGATGGACGCCGAGGCGCTGCTCGACGAGTTCGCGGTCCGGCTCGGTGGTTACCTGGCCGGGCAGGGGTTCGAGGCCGACGAGTGGACGTTCCGCCGCTTCTCGGAGCACCGGGACGCGCTGATCGTCGAGTTTCAGCAGGCCAAGCTGTGGACCGACGACGAGGCGCGCTTCTTCGTCAACGTCTTCCTCTTGCTGAATCCGACGTGGGAGCACCTCCAGGCCGAGACGGGGCGGCTGCTCACCCGGATCGGGCCGGTCAGTCCGTACGAGGACAGCTGGCGGATCGTCAACGAGGCGACCATGACCCATGTCCTGGACGCCGTGGTCACCCAGCTCGACGAGGTGCTGCCCGGCCTTGTCGGGCTGCTCGACCGCACCGAGCTGGACAGCCGCCTGGAGGAGATCTTCGGCGGCGGAGCCTGGCGGATGCGGGCCTGGATCCTCGCCGAGAACGGGCCCTCCGCCGAGCTGGAGAGCCTGTTCGCCGAGCAGGTCCGGGCGAACCCGGGCGTGGGCGAGATCGCGGATGTGATCCGGGGCTACGCGGCCACCAAGGCCTGACCGCGGCGTTCTACGCTGGCCGGGTGGGACAGATCAAGATCAGAACAGCCCGGTTCGACGAGCCGGGCGTGGCGGAGCTGGTCGCGGAGAACATGCGCGACCTCTCCGAGCGGTACGGCGGCAGTGGCGACGACACCCCGATCACGGCGGCCGACTTCCGGCCGCCGGCCGGTGACTTCCTGGTCGCCGTCCGGGCCGAGGACGACCGGATCGTGGGCAGTGCGGGCTGGCGCCGGCACGGCACCGACGCGGAGCTGAAGCGGATGTTCACCCGGCCCGAGGCGCGGGGTCAGGGCGTGGCCCGGCGGATCCTGGGCGCCCTGGAGGAGTCCGCGCGGGCGGCCGGCTGCGTGCGGGTGATCCTGGAGACCGGTGACAAGCAGCCCGAGGCGATCGCGCTGTACGAGTCCGCGGGGTACGAGCGGATCGAGGACTTCGGGTATTACAAGGGGCATGACGGCGTGTTGTCGTACGCAAAGAAGATCTGATTTTTTCCAAAAGGACAGAGAAAAGCCGCCTGGTCGATGACCAGGCGGCTGTCCGCAAAGCTGTCAGCTCAGGCGCGGGTGACCTTGCCGGCCTTGATGCACGAGGTGCAGACCTTGAGCTTCTTGGTCGTCCCGCCACCGGCCGGGGTACGCACCGACTGGATGTTCGGGTTCCAGCGGCGGTTGGTCCGCCGGTGCGAGAAGGACACGTTGTGGCCGAAGCCCGGTCCCTTGCCACAGACGTCGCACACGCTAGCCACGGGATACTCCTGGGTTTGATTCGAAGATCTGAAAAGGCCCAGGAGCAAGACTCGCCAGGCAACCCGGCGAGCTTACCCGACCGGGTGGGCGAACACCCAATCGCCCCCGGTCAGGGTGCGTACCCAGCGATTGTCAGGGGTGGTTAGTACGATTTTCGCGTGCTGGAGACCCTCGATGCCGCTGCCGTGCACCGCTGGTGCGACGGTGGGCTGGAGGCTCTCCGGGCCCACCAGCGTGAAATCGACGACCTGAACGTCTACCCCGTCCCCGATGGCGACACCGGGACCAACCTGGTCCTCACCCTCACCGCCGCGCAGGAGGCGATCGAGTCCGCCCTGCTGGATGAGCCGCGCACCCCGCTCGGCCGGCTGATGGGCCGGATGGCGCGCGGCGCCCTGCTCGGCGCCCGCGGCAACTCCGGCGTGATCGTCTCGCAGATCCTGCGCGGCATGGCCGACTCGTTCGCCAGCGCGGTCACGGTCCGCGGCGGCGAGCTGGCCCGCGCGCTGCGGCAGGCCACCGACGCGGCGTACGGCGCGGTCGCCCGCCCGGTCGAGGGCACCGTGCTGTCCGTGGTGGCCGCCGCCGCCGAGGGGGCCGGCCGGATCAAGTCGGACAACCTGGTGGCCGTGGCGCGAGCCGCCGCGCGGGCCGCCGCCGAGGCCCTGGATCGCACGCCTCAGCAGCTCCCGGCGCTCGCCCGGGCCGGGGTGGTGGATGCCGGCGGCCGCGGCCTCTGCGTGCTTCTGGACGCGCTGGTCGACACCGTGGAGGAGAGCGCGTTCGAGACGCCGCCGCTGCCGGTCGTGACTGCCCCCGCGCCGCACGAGCACGACGACTGCACCGGCTTCGGCTACGAGGTGCAGTATCTGCTCGACGCCACCCCCGCGGCGGTCGAGAAGCTCCGCGACGTGCTGGCCGGGCTGGGGGACTCGCTGGTCGTGGTCGGCACCGGGGACGGCACGTGGAACGTGCACGTCCACGTCGCCGAGATCGGCCCGGCCATCGAGGCCGGCGTCGAGGCCGGGCGGCCCTTCCGGATCCGGGTCACCCCGCTGGACGAGAAGCGGCCGAGCGCCGATTCCCGGGGCGCGGTCGTGGTGGCCGCCGGCGACGGGCTGACCGCGCTCTTCGAGGCCGAGGGCGCGCTGGTGGTGGATCGGAACCCGTCCACCGCCGAGATGCTGGCCGCGATCCACGCCTGCGGCGCCGCCGCGGTGGTGCTGCTGCCCAACGACGCGAACACGCAGGCCGTGGCGGTCTCCGCGGCCCGCGAGGCGGAGGCGACCGGCGTCCGGGTCAGCGTGGTGCCGACCCGCTCCCCGGTGCAGGCCCTGGCCGCCCTCGCGGTGCGCGATCACGGCCGCCCGTTCACCGACGACGTGATCGCGATGGCCGAGGCCGCCGGCGCGTGCCGGTACGGCGAGGTCTGCACCGCCCAGCGCGACGCCCTGACCATCGCCGGCCCGTGCCGCGCCGGCGACCTGCTCGGCCTGGTCGACGGCGAGGTGCACGTGATCGGCGCCGATCTGGCCGAGGTCAGCCGCCGCCTGCTCGACCGGATGCTCGGCGGCGGCGGCGAGCTGGTCACCCTGGTCCTCGGCGCGGACGCCCCGCCCGAGCTGGAGGAGGACCTCCGCGGTCACGTGCACCGCACCTGGCCGTTCATCGAGTTGCAGTGCTACGCCGGCGGGCAGCCCCGCTACCACCTGTTGGCAGGAGTCGAATGACCACGACCGACACACCGTTGGACAAGGTGCTGGGCGGCAAGACGGCGAAAGCCCTGGCCGAGCACCTCGACCTGCACACCGCCGGGGATCTGATCTATCACTTCCCGCGGCGCTACGACGAGCGCGGCGAGCACACCGACCTGCGCCAGCTGGAGATCGGCGAGCAGGTCACCGTGCTGGCCCAGGTGCAGGGGATCGGTCTCAAGCCGATGCGCCAGCGCCGGGGCAACATGCTCGAGGTGACCATCGGCGACGGCTCCGGTGCCACCCTGACCTGCACGTTCTTCAACCAGGCGTGGCGCGAGCGGGAGCTGACCCGGGGCCGCTGGGGGTTGTGGGCCGGCAAGGTCACCGACTTCCGTGGCAAGCGGCAGCTCAACGGCCCGGCCTATCAGCTGCTCAAGGCGGACGCGACGCAGGACGAGGCGGCCGAGGAGATCGAGGAGTTCGCCGGCGCGCTGATCCCGGTCTACCCGGCCGCCCAGGCCGTGCCGACCTGGACGATCGCCAAGTGCGTGCGCACCCTGCTGGACACGTTCGAGCCGCCGGCCGACCCGATGCCCGCCACGGTCCGGGCGAATCGGAACCTGGTCGGCATCGGCACCGCCCTGCGGGAGATCCACCGGCCCAGCTCGGACGCCGCGCTCTACTCGGCGAAACACCGGCTGAAGTGGGACGAGGCGTTCGCCGTCCAGCTGACCCTGGCGCAGCGCCGGGCCCGGGCCGCGGCCGCGCCCGGCACCGCCCGGCCGCGCGTCGAGGGCGGGCTGCTGGACAAGTTCGACGCCGGGTTGCCGTACGAGTTGACCGAGGGCCAGGCGTCGGTCGGCGAGGAGATCGCCGCCGACCTGACCCGGGCGCATCCGATGCACCGGCTGCTGCAGGGCGAGGTGGGCTCGGGCAAGACGCTGGTCTCGGTCCGCGCGATGCTCCAGGTCGTCGACGCCGGCGGCCAGGCCGCGCTGCTCGCCCCCACCGAGGTGCTCGCCACCCAGCACTTCCGCGGGATCAGCGCGCAGCTCGGGGCGCTGGGCCGCGCCGGTGAGCTCGACGGCGACCCGTCCGGCACGCAGTTGTCCCTGGTCACCGGTTCGCTGGGCGCGGCGGCCCGGCGTGCGGCGCTGGCCAAGGTCGCGGCCGGGACCGCCGGCATCGTGGTGGGGACACACGCTTTGCTGTACGAGGGTGTCGACTTCCACGACCTGGGCCTGGTGGTCGTGGACGAGCAGCACCGGTTCGGGGTGGAGCAGCGGGACGCGCTGCGCGCCAAGGCGGCCCGTCCGCCGCACGTGCTGGTGATGACCGCGACGCCGATCCCGCGCACGGTCGCGATGACCGTCTACGGCGACCTGGAGACGTCGGTGCTGTCGCAGCTGCCGCGCGGGCGCTCGCCGATCGCCACCCACGTGATCCCGGCCCTGGAGAAACCGGCCTACCTGGATCGCGCGTGGAAACGGGTGAAGGAGGAGGTCGCGGCCGGCCATCAGGCGTACGTGGTGTGTCCCCGGATCGGTGAGGGCCCGGAGGACGACTCCGCCCCGCCGTCGGACAACGAACCCGCCCGGCGGCCCCCGCTGGCCGTCACCGAGGTGCTGCCGGCGCTCGAGCAGGAATATCTGAAGGGCCTGCGGATCGCGATGCTGCACGGCAAGATGCCGCCCGACGAGAAGGACGCGGTGATGCGCGGCTTCGCCGCCGGTGACCTGGACGTGCTGGTGGCGACCACGGTGATCGAGGTCGGCGTCGACGTGCCGAACTCCACCGTCATGATCATCATGGATGCCGACCGGTTCGGCGTCTCCCAGCTGCACCAGCTCCGCGGCCGGGTCGGCCGGGGCTCGGCGCCCGGCGTCTGCCTGCTGCACACCGAGGCGGTGGAGGGCTCGGCCGCGCGCGAGCGGCTCGACGCGGTCGCCTCCACCACCGACGGCTTCAAGCTCTCCGAGATCGACCTGGAGCAGCGCCGCGAGGGTGACGTGCTGGGCGCGTCCCAGTCCGGCAAGCATTCCCACCTGCGGCTGCTCTCGCTGCTGCGGGACGAGAAACTGATCAAGGAAGCCCGGGTCGAGGCGGCCGAGCTGGTCGGCGACGACCCCGACCTGACCGCGCACCCGGCGCTGGCCGCCTCGGTGGCCGCGCTGGTCGACGAGGACCGCGCCGAGTACTTGGAGAAGGGATGATCTTCCACCTCTGCCCACGCTCGGTGTGGGCGTCGGTTTCGGACAGTTACACCGCTGATTCGCTTGCCACCGAGGGCTTCGTCCACTGCTCCGACCCGGAATGGGTGCACGTCCCGGCCACGCTGTTCTACCGCGGCCGGACCGACCTGGTCCTGCTGGAGATCGACCCGTCCCGGGTCGACGTCCCGGTCATCTGGGAGGACGGCAGCCCACCGGACCCTTCGGGCCGGCAATTCCCGCATGTGTACGGCGTTCTGCCCGCCACCGCCGTGCTCGCCGTCCACGAGTACCAGCCGCTGCCCGACGGGTCGTTCCCGGCATGGCAGAGGGGCGCCGACCGGTAAGGTCGACGCCCCTCGTTCAGGGCCTACGGGCTATCAGGCCTTGAAGTTGAGCTTGCGGCGACGGGCCATGAAGAACAGGCCGGCGCCGACGAGCACCAGCAGGACCGCCCCGCCGGCGATCGTGCTGGAGTTGGAGCCGGTCAGCGCGAGGACGCCACCGTCGGTCGAGCTGGTCGACGGGGTCGCGGTGCCCGGGGTCTCCGTGGTGGCGGACGCCGACGGGCTCGGCGAGCCGGTGGTCGGCGCCGTGGTCGGCGCGGTGGTGCAGCTCTCCGGCGCGGTCCACTTGACGTCGCCGTTCAGCTTGAGGAAGTCACCGGTCACGGCGACGGTCAGGCCCTCGGCGGCCGGGAAGGTCACGGTCTTGGTCTGGCCGGCCTTGACGCTGACGGTCTGCGCCTCGCCCTTGTTCGGGGTGAAGGTCGCGCCCAGCGACTCGGCGCCGTTCTCCGGGTTCGCCAGGGTGAAGGTCAGCGAGTCACAGGTGCTCTTGATCTCGGTCGTGGGGGCGCCGACCTCGGGCTTGGTGCACTCCGCGGGCTTGGCCCAGGAACCCGAGTACAGCTCCTTGCCACCGGCGGTGACCTTGATGTCCTTGGCGTTGGCGGCCGGGATGGTGACGTCGCCCTTGGCGTTCTTGTCGACCTTCACGCTCTGGGAGTAGCCACCGTCGGCGGTGATCTCGAAGCGCACCGCGGTGACGCTGGTGTCCCGGTTGATCAGCGAGAGCTTGACGTTGCCGTCACAGTCCGGCATCGCCTCGACGGCCGGCTCGGCCTTGCAGGCGCCGTCCTTGCCGTCCCCGTTGTTCCCGTTCCACCAGGCGTTCTGCGGCTGACCCGAGGCCGGCGTCGACTGCGAGCCGGGCGCGGCCGGGCTGCCGACCTTGTCGTTGTTGTACCGGTCGCTCTTGTCGGTCAGCGGGTTGATGACCTTGTCGCCGAAGACGAAGTCGACCTGGGTGAAACAGGTCGGGACGGCGACCGTGAAGTCCAGCCGCAGCTCGCCGTTCTTCTCCGGGGTGGTGGAGGTGAAGTACTGGGTCGAGCTGTCCAGCACGTACTGCGGCAGCGAGAACGACGCCGACGGCGCGGTGTAGGAGACCAGCGACAGCGGGACCGTCTGGTTCTCGCACATCGGGCCGTTCAGCAGCTTGATGCTCGCGGTGCCGGCCGGGCCGTTGAAGCTGTGCTCGAACTTGGCGTTCGCGGCGATGGTGCAGCCGACAGCGGCCTGCGCCGGGGCGGCGAAGGCGACCAGGCTGCCGAGGCTGAGCAGGGCGCCGGCCGCGAGGGCCGCGACGTTCCGCAGACGGGGGGTGAACTTCATTCGTGCTCCTGGTACGGGGTGTGTGGGGGGACGGAAAGGGGCGCGCCAACCGGAAGTCGACGCGCCCCTTGCTGCTAGCGGTGAAGCACCCGAGTTATCAGGCGGTGAAGCGGATCTTGCGGCGGCGGGCCATGAAGAACAGGCCGGCGCCGACGAGCAGGACCAGAACGGCGCCACCGGCGATCGTGCTGGTGTTCGTGCCGGTCAGGGCGAGCACGTCACAGTCGGCCGGAGCCTCGTACGCGATGGTGGTGTCGGCCTGGCCCTCGGAGCTGGCGGTGACCTTCAGGCCCGCGAACGCGTCGAAGTCGACGGTCTTGGTCTCGCCCGGCTTGGCGGTGACGGTCTTGGCGTCGCCCTTGGTCGGGGTGAACTTGACGGTGACGTCGGTGGTGTTGTCCGCCGGGACCTCGATACCGACCGTGAAGGTGTCACAGGTGGTGTCGTAGAGCAGCTGCGGCTCGGTGACGACCGGGGTGTCGGTCGGGGCCGTGGTCGGCTCGGTCGTCGGCGCGGTGGTCGGGCCGGTCGTGGTCGGCTCGGTCGTCGGGGCCGTGGTGGTCGGCTCCGTCGTCGGCGCGGTGGTGGTCGGCTCCGTCGTCGGCGTGGTGGTCGGCGGCGTGGTGGTCTCGGTGGGCGGCGGCGTGGTCTGCTGGCCGTCGCACAGCTTGGTCGGCTTGCTGGCCGTCACCGGGCCGTTTTCGAAGCCGGCGTAGAACCAGCCACCGCGGTTGTGCCACTTGCCGACGACCTGGAGGGTGGCCGTGGTGGCCTCGCCCTTCAGAACCTGGGTCGCCTCGATGTGACCGTTGTGCGACAGCTTGTCGTCGGCCTTGATCCCGTCGAAGGAGACCGTGCCGTTGTTGGTGTCCGGGGTGTACTCGACCGACTTGACGTAGCCGTCACCGAACGCGTTGTCGGTGGTCGAGACCTTCCAGTTGACGACCCAGCTGCCGTCGGCGTTCGCACAGGTGGTGGTGTCGTTGGCCTGGGGGTGGCAGGCCAGGGCGGGCACGGCGGAGCTCAGCACACCAACGAGGCCAAGGGCCGTGCCGGCGATGACGGAGCCGGCCCGACGAGAGGGGGACTTGAACAGGTTCACGCGCTTTACTCCTGGGAACGGGGTCAGGAAGAAGAGTGCGCAAGGAGGCAACGCGACATCGGCCGCTCGCTATGGAAAATCAGCGAGGGCTGCGACGACGCCTCCCCACGTCGCCTGCGGACGGTCCGTGAAGGACGTTCGCAACGAGGCCCGACCCTAGCCACTTCCTGCGATCAAAGAAACGTCTCAGCGTCACATAAGGGTCTTGTTATGAACCCGTGATCTTTTTTCACTGCAACGGAACGGTCCCGTTGCGCGTAGTGCCTGTGACGAGGGAATTGTTTACGCGCTGGTGGCCGTTCGGTTGGGGTGCACTAGCGTCGTGGACGATGACGAGGATTATCGCCGGGGCACATGGCGGGCGGCGTCTGTCCGTTCCGTCCGGTGTGAACACTCGGCCCACATCTGACCGGGTTCGTGAGGCCTTCTTCAGTGCCCTCGACACGATGACGGATCTGTCCGGAGCGCGGTTCGCCGACCTCTATGCCGGATCCGGCGCGGTCGGCCTGGAGGCGCTGTCCCGCGGTGCCGATCACGTCCTTCTGGTCGAATCGGACAGCAAGGCGGCACGCGTCGTCCGTGACAACGTGGTGGCGCTCCGTGTCGGCCCGGCCGCGCGACTCGTCACCGGCAAGGTGACGCAGGTGCTCGCGGATCCCCCGGCCGGGGGACCGTACGACGTGGTCTTCGCCGACCCGCCCTATGCGCTGGGTAGTGACGAGGTGGACACAGTGCAACAGCAGCTGATCGCCAACGACTGGCTGGCCCCGGACGCGGTGGTGGTGTTCGAGCGTTCGACTCGGACGGAGCCGCTGAGCTGGGTGGACGGCCTCTCCGGCGACCGCACCCGGCGTTATGGCGAGACCACTCTTTGGTACGGTCGCCGATCATGAGACGAGCGGTGTGTCCCGGCTCCTTCGACCCGGTCACGAACGGTCACCTGGACATCGTCGGCCGGGCCAGCCGGCTGTTCGACGAGGTCATCGTCGGGGTGCTGATCAATCAGACGAAGTCCGGAATGTTCACCATCGACGAGCGTCTCGAGATGCTCTCCGAGGTGACCGCCCCGTACGGGAATGTCCGGGTGATGGCTTTTCATGGGCTCCTGGTGGACTTCTGCCGGGACCAGGGCGCCGACGTCGTGGTCAAGGGCATCCGCGCGGTCAGCGACTTCGACTACGAGTTGCAGATGGCGCAGATGAACATCGGGCTCTCCGGTGTGGAGACACTGTTCATGCCGACCAACCCGCTGTACTCGTTCCTGTCTTCCAGTCTGGTCAAGGACGTGGTCAAGTGGGGTGGCGACGCCTCGGCGTACCTCCCGGACCCGGTGCTGGCCCGGTTGGTCAATCGGCTGAAGCAGAATTAGGAGCCACCGGCGCGCCGGAACCAGGGCGGGCGGCGGCACAGTAACGTGATCGCACCACGCTGGGTGGCGGTTCGACGACGGGAGTGAGACACCGGTGGATCCGCTCGACCGTATCGACGAGCTCATCGAGCACGTCCAGGACGCGCGTTCGGTTCCGATGTCACGGACGAACTTCATGTTCGACCGGGGCGAGATGATCGAGCGGTTGGAGGAGCTCCGCGCCGAGCTCCCCTCCGAGCTGCGCAAGTCGGCCGCCGTCCTGGACGAGCGTGACCGGATCATCGAGGCCGGTCGTCGCGAGGCGGATCGGATCGTCAGCGAGGGCGAGGCCGAGCACGCTCGCCTGGTCTCGGTGAACGAGATCACCGTGTCGGCCGAGCACGAGGGCGCCCGGATCATCGCCGACGCGCGAGGCGAGGCACAGCGGCTGCGCGAGGAGGTCGACGACTACGTCGACACCGCGCTGGCGAACTTCGAGCAGTTCCTGACCAGGGCGCTGGCATCGATCGAGCGCGGCCGTGACAAAATGCATGCGCTCCGCGAGATCGGAACCTTCCAGGGTGAGGACGCGGAGCGGCCACTACCGTTCTGAGCCTGAGCCGATTCGACGATGTCGTACAAGCTCAGGTAATGTTTTCGGTCGGCCTACCCATGGCTGAGGAACATGATGCCCAAGTCACCGCAGAGTCACCTGGATCCCAGGAAGCCGCTGGTCGTCGACACGACGAAGCTGCCGCGGCAACCTGGTGCGACGCGTGCCCTGAAACGGGTGGTGCCGGCGCCGGCGGACCTCAACCTGGAGTTGATCTCGATCCCGGAAGGGTCCGACCTCGAGCTCGATCTGAGCATGACGTCGGTCTCCGAAGGGGTCTATGTCAGCGGCACCGTGCGTGGCTCGCTCAAGGGCGAGTGCGGGCGGTGTCTCAACGAGATCGACAGCTCGTTCGCGGTGTACCTCAAGGAGATGTATGCCTATGAGGCCAGCACCACGGAGGAGACCACCGACGAGGACGAGGTGGGCCGGATGCAGGGCGACCTGTTCGACCTGGAACCGGCGGTACGGGACGCGGTGGTGCTGACCCTGCCGACCAACCCGCTTTGCCGGCCGGACTGCCCAGGGCTGTGCCCCGAGTGCGGGGTGCATTTCGACGACCTTCCGGCTGACCACAGCCACGAGGAAGTCGATGCCCGTTGGGCCGCTTTGCGCAATCTCACGAAAGCTGAGCAGCCCGAGGCGGCTCCGCCGCAACACCCGCAAAAATTCGACGAGGAGTAGTAACCGTGGCCGTCCCGAAGCGCAAAATGTCGCGCAGCAACACCCGCTCGCGGCGGGCGAACTGGAAGGCGACCGCGGTCTCGACCGTGGCTTGCCCGCAGTGCAAGTCGCCGAAGCTGCCGCACACCGCTTGTTCGGTCTGCGGGACCTACAACGGCCGTCAGGTCCTTGAGGTCTGACGTCGCCTAGTGACGCGCCCGATCATCGGGCGGGTCGTACCTGAGCAGTGGCGTTCCACCGGTGCCACGGCTCCCGGACAGCGGACTGTCGGGGAGCCGGGCACCGCGCGGATCGCCGTCGACCTCCTCGGCGGGGACCAGGCTCCCGCCGTCGTGGTTGACGGCGCTCTGCGTGCCCTCGAGGACGATCCGGCCCTGCACCTGACTCTCGTCGGCCCGGCTGAAGCCGCCGACGCGGTGCTTCGCGCCCTTCATCCGGCGCAGCGCCACCGCATCACCGTCGTGCCCGGCGGCACCACCGCCGAGGCCGTCGCCGCGGGCCTGGCCGACGCGCTGGTCTCCGCGGGCGACACCGCCGTGACGGTCGTCTCCGCCGCACGTGCCCTGGGCCGCTGGCCCGGTATCCGCCGACCGCCGCTCGCCGCCGTGCTGCCCACCGCCGCCGGTCGCCTGATCCTGCTCGACGTGGGTTCGACCGTCGATCCGGACGAGGCGACCCTGGCCGTGCACGCCCGGCTCGGCGCCGCCTACGCCGTCGCGGTCCACGGCATCCCCGACCCCCGGGTGGGGTTGCTCACCATCGGGAGCGAGCGCGGCAAGGGCGATCGCCTGCGCCGGGCCGCGGCCCTGCTCCTCGAGGACCTGCCACTGCGGTACGCCGGGCTGGTCGAGGGCGGCGACGTGGTTCGCGGCACCGCTGCCGACGTGGTGGTCACCGATGGTTTCACCGGAAATGTCCTGCTCAAGGCTCTTGAGACGGCGTACTCCGGGCAACAACGCGACGAGACGCGCGCGGCCGTCCTGCTGGGCGTCGCCGGCATCGTCGTGGTCTGCCACGGCGCCGCCACCGGCGCCGATCTGGCCGGCGGCATCGCGTTCGCCGCGGACCTGCATCGCCGCGCCTCCCTCGCGGCTGTCATCGCATTGCTGACTTCCACCATGCTGTCGTACAACGAGGTATCGCATGAATGACAAGCGCCGCCGTCCCCCAACCCTCCCCCTGGAAGAGGCCTTCGGCATTCCGTTCGAGGCCGACCTGCTGGAACGTGCGCTGACGCACCGCTCGTACGCGTACGAGAACGGTGGCCTGCCCACGAATGAGCGCCTGGAGTTCCTCGGCGACTCGGTCCTCGGCGTGGTGATCACGTCGGCCCTGTTCCACAACCACCCGGACCTGCCCGAGGGCCAGCTCGCCAAGCTGCGGGCCAGCGTGGTCAACATGCACGCGCTCGCCGACGTGGCGCGCGGCCTGGGCGCCGGCGGGCTCGGCCCGCACCTGCTGCTCGGCAAGGGCGAGGAGACCACCGGCGGCCGGGACAAGGCGAGCATCCTCGCCGACACCCTGGAGGCCCTGCTCGGCGCGATCTACCTGGAGCACGGCCTGGAGACGGCCGGCGAGGTGATCCACCGGCTCTTCGACCCGCTGATGGCCGAGTCGGCCGGCCGGGGCGCCGCGCTGGACTGGAAGACCAGCCTGCAGGAGCTGACCGCGGCGCTCGGGCTGGGCGTGCCGGACTACGTGATCGAGGACTCCGGCCCGGACCACGCGAAGACGTTCACCGCGTGGGTGGTGGTGGCCGGCATCCGCTACGGCGGGTCCGACGGCCGCAGCAAGAAGCAGGCCGAGCAGCGTGCCGCGGCGGCCGCCTGGCGGACGCTCACCGACCGGAACGAAGCCGATGGCGACGACAAGCCCGAGTGAGGCGACCGTGGTCGCCGCGGACCAGCCCGTCGACCAGGAGCCGCCGGAATCGCTCTGGGAGAAGGCCGGCGGCGGTCGCGGGGTCGCCGTCGCGATCGGGCTGCTCGCCCTGACCCGGGTCGCCCAGCTGCTGATGATCTGGTGGCTGGGCGGCGCCTCGACGTCGAACGGCGGCGTCTGGCAGCGGCTGCTGGTCTGGGACGGCGGCTGGTTCCTGCGGGTCGCGACGAACGGGTACCCGCACGGGTACACGTTCGACGACAATCACGTGCTGCAGGCCAACGAGCTGGCGTTCTTCCCGCTCTACCCGATGCTGATCCGCGGCGTCTCGCTGCTCGGCGTCGCGCCCGGCACCGCCGCCGTGGGCGTCGCCTGGATCGCCTCGATCGGGGCGGCCGTCGCGCTGCACCTGCTCGGCACCACCCTGTACGGCAAGCGGGCCGGCTGGGCGCTGGTGGCGATCTGCTGCTCCGCGCCGGTCTCCGTGGTGCTCTCGATGGCGTACTCGGAAAGCCTGTTCCTCGCCCTGGTCGCCGGCATGCTGGCGGCGGCCCACCGGCGGGCCTGGCTGCCGGCCGCCCTGCTCGGCCTCGGCGCCGCGCTGACCCGGCCGACCGGGGCCGCCGCCGCGCTCGCCCTGGCGGTCGCCGCGCTGCTGGCGCTGCGGGACTCGCCCAACAAGGTCAAGCCGCTCGCGGCGGCCGCGACCGCACTGGTCGGGGTGCCGCTGTTCCTCGGCTGGGTCGGCTGGCGGGTCGGCGAGTGGGACGCCTGGTTCAAGATCCAGACGGCCGGCTGGGGCACGTCGTTCGACTACGGCCGCAGCACGGTTGAGTTCCTGCGCGCGACGTTCACCACCGGCGACGGCTGGGTGCAGATCAGCGTCGGGCTGATCCTGCTCGCCGCGCTCGCCGCGGCCGGGGTCGCGCTGGCCCAGAAGCCGTGGCCGCCGCTGGTCGTCTACGGGGTGATCGCCATGATCCTGGTCTACGGCCAGGCCGGCTTCTACCATTCCAAGCCACGGCTGCTGCTGCCCGTACTGTTGACGCTGCTGCCGTCGGTGGTCGCCGCCGCCCGCGCCCGCCCCCGGGTCGCGGTGCTGTCGATCACCGCGTGGGCCGTCTTCGGCCTCTGGTACGGCGCCTACCTGATCACCATCTGGCCCTACACCATGTGAGGACCCCCGTTGCCCGAGCTTCCCGAGGTCGAAACCGTCCGGATGGGCCTCGCCAAGTGGGTCACCGGCCGCACGATCGCGGCGGTCGAGGTGCACCACCCGCGCGCCATCCGCCGCCACCTGCCCGGCGACGCCCACTTCATCGCCATGCTCACCGGCCGGACCGTCCTGGACGTCGCCCGCCGCGGCAAGTACCTGTGGCTGCCGCTCGACTCCGGCGACTCCGTCATCGCCCACCTGGGCATGAGCGGCCAGCTGCTGATGCAGCCGGCCGACGCCGAGGACGAGAAGCACCTGCGCGTCCGCTTCACGTTCACCGACGGCGGCCCGCAGTTGCGCTTCGTCGACCAGCGCACGTTCGGCGGCCTGTCGGTCTCCGAGGGCGGCGCCGAGCTCCCCGACGAGATCTCGCACATCGCCCGCGACCCGATGGACCCGCTCTTCGACGACACCGCGTTCTCGGCCCGGCTGCGCGGCCGGCACACCGAGATCAAACGCGCCCTGCTCGACCAGACGCTGATCTCCGGTGTCGGCAACATCTACGCCGACGAGGCACTGTGGCGCGCCAAGCTGCACGGCACCCGCCCCACCGACAAACTCTCGAAGCCCGCGGTGGACCGGCTGCTGGCCCACGTCCGCGACGTCCTCTCCGAGGCGATCGTGGCCGGCGGGACGAGCTTCGACGAGCTGTATGTCGACGTCAACGGCGAGAGCGGCTACTTCGACCGGTCGCTGAACGCCTACGGCCGGGAGGGCGAGCCCTGCAAACGCTGCGGCGCCATCATGCGACGGGAGAGCTTCATGAACCGCTCCTCCTTCAGCTGCCCCCGCTGCCAGCCAAAACCCCGATAAAACCCCCAATTTGGTACGCCGTGCGCCCCGCCCCGTGCTGCCTCCTTCCAGCTCCCCGCCATTGTGGCGAGACCCGGAAGATCATGTGGACGGCCTGTGGATAACCCGCCGGTGTGGATAACCCGCGCCTGACGCTCCGATGTGCTCGACGCACCCGCCGATCCCATCGGAGCGCCAGCACGCAGCCCCGGGCACGCCGAAGCACGAGGTGACCCGGGGTGGTGGCCACCTCGCGCTCCGGCGGGGCAAAGGGTCGCGCCGAGGGCAGGCGGGGGCGCTGACAACGGCACGGCGTCGACAATGGCCGCGGCGAGGATGGGGCTCGGGCGCCGGCAAGGGCCCGCCGAGGGCGGGACACGGGCGCCGCTCACGGCCGTACCGTCGAATCAGTCGGCGCTGTGGGCGCCGCCGCCGGGAGCTCCGGCCGGGCTCAGGTCCGGGCTGGCGTCGGTGGCCAGGCCGAAGCCGGCCCCCCGGCGCCCCATCAGCCGGCGGGCCGCGGTGAGCAGCGCGGCCGGTACCCCGTGCACGATGTGCCCGTCCCCGGGCCGGGTCCCGTCGCCGTCCCAGCTCTGGTACGCCGACCACGGCCCCTCGAACGTGCAGATCCGCACCCCGAGGTCGCGGTAGAGCGGATGCGTCGGCACCCCCGGGTTCAGCACGACGCGGTGCAGGCCCCGGCGGGCCGCGAGCCGGACGGTGAGGGCGACCGGCCCGACCCCGCCGGAGCCGGCCGGGGCGCGGTCCAGGAACAGGCCCTCGACGCCGTCGGCCCGCCACGCGTCGACGTCCTGCAGGACGTCGGCCAGCGAGCGCGAGCCCCAGTCCAGGTCGATCCGGCCGAGCGACTGGTGCAGCGTGCTGCGGTCGCCGGGGTGTTCGCGGACGATCCAGGTGTCGGCGTCCAGCTCCAGCTCGGGGCTGGGATGTGCGTACGCGGGGAACAGGGTTTTCACGAAGTCCTCCGGAGATCGGCGGCGGTCATGGCGACGATGAGCAGTCCGGCCACGTGCGTCGCGGCCAGTACGGCGACGGCGAGCGGCAGCGGCCCGGCGTCGGGTTGCGGTAGGACGGGCAGGGCCAGCGTGGCCACCGGCGGAGCCGCGGCCAGGGTCGCGGCGATCCCGGTGCGGGCCCGCGTGGCCAGCAGGAACGTGATCGCGAAGACCCCGCCGAGCAGCGTGCCGGCGGCCAGCGCGAGCACCGCGGCCCGGGTCCCGCCGAGCGCGGCGAGCTGGTACGGCAGCTGGTACGCGGCCAGCGCCAGCGCCCCACCGGCGGCGAGCGGCGGCAGCAGCCCGGCCAGCGTGATCACCGTGACGTTGCGGACGTGCCGGTCGAGCTCGGCGACGGTCTGCGCGGAGTCCAGCCCGGCGTCGATCCGGTCGGTGTGCCAGCCGATCAGCGCCTCCAGCATCGGCACCGCGAGCAGCAGCGGCAGCGCCGCCAGCACGCCGGCGCCGGCCGGACCGGCCTGCCAGAGCAGCGCCACGCAGCTGGCCTGGGCGGCCCCGATCACCAGGTAGGCCAGTCCGCGCCGCCGTTCCGCCGGGGTCAGCCGGGGGATCCGGCACTCCCGGCCGATCAGCACGGCCGGCTTGAACGCCCGGATCAGCACCGCCACGATCGCGCCCGGCAGCAGGGTCGCCACCGGGATGTGCCCGGCCCAGCTCGCCCCGCTGCCGGCGGCGAGCGAGGTGCCGGCCAGCAGCCAGCACGGCAGGTACCAGAGGATCACCGCGGTCTCGGAGCGGGTGACCAGCGCCGCGGTCACCGTGGCGAGGGTGGCCAGGCCACCGGCGCCGACGGCGGCGGCGAGCAGGCGGTCGTGGCCGAGGAGCGAGGCCGGGGCGATCCAGACGAGCGCCCAGTACAGGGCGGTGACCGCGGCGAAGCCGACGCCGATCAGCCGGACCGCGGCCTCCGGGTCGGCCCGCCGGGCGACGGTGACGCCGACGCTGGTCAGGGCCTGTGCGGCGGCCCAGCCGAGCAGCAGCGTGACGGCCGGGACCGGCCAGGCGACGTGACCCAGCGCGCCGACCCCGGCGACCGCGACGCTGAGCGGGCCCAGGTAGAGCAGGCAGCGCAGGAACACCGGCCAGAGGAAGATCCGGCGCTTCGGCTGTTCGGGCTCGGACTCGCCGGTGAACGTCGTCCAGCGGCTCTTCGCGCGGCGGTTGGTGCGGATCTCGGTGCCCGGCTCGCGGTCACCGACGGCGAACGCCCGCCAGGCGGCCTCGGCGGCCGGGCTCAGCTCGCGCGAGGTCTCCGCGCCGAGCAGCAGCGGGTCGGCCTCGGGCAGGTCCTCGGGAACCAGGCCGGCCTGATCGACCTGGAGTCCGCGGGGATCATCGAGGTTCCAGTCCGCGTTCAGGTCCTGCAGGTCGTCCGCGCTCCAGCCGGCACTCGGCTCCTCCGGGTTCGCGGTGGTCCAGCCCGCGTTCAGCTCCTCCGGATTCGCGGTGGTCCAGGCGGCGTTGTGCTCCGGCTGGCTCGCCGCGGTCCACGGGCCGCCCGGCTCCGCCTCGACCAGCGAGTCGTGCCATTGCTGGCCCGGCGCCTCGACGACCGAGTCGTGCCATTGCCGGCCCGGCGTTTCGACGACCGGGTCGTGCCACTGCCGGTCCTGGCCCTCGACCAGCGAGTCGTGCCACGAGTGGTTCGGCGCCTGTGCATAGGCGGCGTCCGGCGCCGGGGTGTTGCGGTCGATC
The DNA here is from genome assembly GCF_019704555.1 of Actinoplanes sp. L3-i22. Classification (NCBI taxonomy): domain Bacteria; kingdom Bacillati; phylum Actinomycetota; class Actinomycetes; order Micromonosporales; family Micromonosporaceae; genus Actinoplanes; species Actinoplanes sp. L3-i22. The sequence goes on along the minus strand of NZ_AP024745.1, from coordinate 10,795,819 downwards.
TCGGCGGCCCGGGACCGTTTCCGGTTCACCACGCGTCCGGGCCGCTCCAGGCCGGCCGCCCCGGTCTCGAAGTCCTCCGGGTAGGTCTTCCGCTTGCGCGGGTAGGGCGAGGGCGCCGGAAGCGGCTGCGCCGCGTTCCGATCGATCTCCGCCCAGGCCCGCCGCGGACCTTCCGCGATGCGACGGTCCTGCTCCGCGATTTGCGGGTACGGAGGTTCCGCCCACCCCCCGCCGTCCCCGGTCCAGTCCACCGGCTCGGCGATCGCGTCCGGCGTCAGTTCGGTGCCCGCGGCCCACCCCGCGCTGTCCGCGATATGAGCCGGCGCCTCCCACGCCGCGGGCTCGGGCGCGGGTGTCTCCCAAGCGAGGGGACCGGGCGCTTCCCACGCGGCGGGCTCGGCGGCGGGAGTCTTCTCCCACGCGGCGGGCTCGGGCGCCGGGGTCGCGAGCGCCCGGGCCAGCCCGGCGAACAGCAGCGTCTCGGCCGCCCCGTCGATCGGCGACCGGGGTTCCTGTGCGTGCGGCGCGGGCGTCCCGAACAGCGGCGCCGGCGTCCCGAACAGGAACGTCTCGGTCAGCGGGCTGACCTCCCGGCGGGCCGGCGGCGCGAAGTCGTGGCTGTCCGGGTCGGCCGGATAGTGCTCGTCCCACTCCGGCGGCCGGGTGAACAGGATGGTCTCGGCGGCGGGCGGCAGCACGGCGGCCGGCGGCTCCTCGCCGAAGTCCGGCCTGCGGAACAGCAGCGTCTCGGCGACCGCCGTCTCCCGCTCGGAGTCCGACATCACCTCGTAGAGCTGCGCGCCGAGCCCGTCCTGCGGCTCGGCGGGACCGGGCTCCGCCCGTACGTCGAAATCCTGGTCGAAGTCGTCACCGAACCGCCCACCCGGACCATCGCCGGGCATCCTGGTGTTCCGGCGCCGCGAAGCGGGCGCCTCCTCGAAAGCCGGAGCGAAAGCCGGAGTGATAGCCGGAGCGGACGCCGGAGTGACAGCCGGGGCGGACGCCGGCGGATTCGCCGCATGGCGCGGCTCGCCCGGCTGCGGACGCCGCCGCCGGTTGCGTGACGCGGTCCGCGCGGTACCGGAGTTCCCGCGTGGGGGAGTGATCGTCATTTCAGTCCTCCCTGGTCAGCCAGCGCAGTGTGGCCGGCATGGGGGTGCGGGGCGCCGGCACGGCGAGCGCCAGTTCGAAGGCCTGCGCCGGAGGCGGCGCGGCCAGATCGGTGTAGAGCGCGCCGTACACCCGCACCACCCGGTCGGCGGTGAAGTGGTTCAGCGCGCGCTGCCGGGCCGCATCGCCCAGCGCCCGCCGCCGGGGCGTCGCCCGCAGCAGGTCGACGATGGCGATGGCCAGCTCGGACGGGTCGTCGGCGGGCACCACGACCCCGGTCTCGCCGAGCGTCTCGGCGGCCGGCCCGACGTCGAGAGCCACCACCGGGCGGCCCGACATCATCGCCTCGATCAGCCGGGACGGCGGATCGGACGGCCCCGGCACGTGCGCCACGACCTGCCCGACGGTGAACCGCTCGCGCGGGTCGGCGGGCAGCGGGTTCATCCGGATCGCGCCGGCCTGACCGGTCTGCTCGATCCGGTCGGCGCAGTACTCCTCGTGCTTCGCGGTGACCCCGACCAGGTGCAGCACGGTGCCCGGCAACGCCGCCGTGATCTCGGCGAACGCGTCCAGCATCGGGGTCAGCCCGCTGTCCGGGCCGCCGCTGCCGGCCCACACCACGCTCGGCGGGTTCTCCACCTCGACCGCCCCCGGATACTCCTTCGGGTCGACCCCGGCGGGCACCCGGACCAGGCGGGTCGGCTCCGCGCCGTGGTCCAGCGCCCAGCCGTGGTGGTAACCGCTGAGCGGGGCGATGATCTCGGCCTCGGCGTATCCGGTGCGGGCAACGGCGCTGCGGAACCGCCGCAGCACCAGCCGGACCGCGGGAGACAGGCGCTCCTCGCCCGGCCGCCGCCGGGTCACCGGCGTGCGCGCCTCGGTGAGCAGCAGCGGCGTGCCACTGCGCCACCGCCCGGCGAGCGCCGCGAGCAGCGGCGTCGTCCCGCCCACGCAGTGCACCAGGTCCACGTCCGGGACCGGCACGGCGAGGGCGCGCAGCGCGTGCCGCAGCAGCGTCGCCGCGATCCGCGCGTCCCGCACGCTGAGCTTCGGGAAGTTGTCCGGCTCGGGATGCAGCCCCCACCGCCACGCGTCGAGCAGCTTCTCGGCGAGCGGCAGTCGCGGCAGCGGGCTCGGCCGGTTGCCGGCCATCTCGGCGAGGCCGCGCAGCCCGTCGGCGAACACGTCGGTCGCCGACTCGTCGAGCAGACCGTGGCAGAACTGGGCGACGGCGTCCGAGGCGCTGTCGGGCAGATGGGCGCGGCGCCGCTCGAAGCGGGCCGGTTTGCGGCTCAGCGCGATGGCGCGCGCCGAGCCGACGTTGAGCGGAAGCGGGTACGCGGGAGCGGACGGCAGTTCCCGGTCCGTGACGGTCAGCAACTCGAAGCGGAACCGGTGCAGCCCGTCGACGAGCGTCCGGCACCAACCTCCGAGGGCATCCCGGCGGTACGGGTACCCGCCGCCGGTGAGCAGACAGATGCGCTCGCGCGACGGGGTCGGATTCACGCTGGGGGCAACGACAGAACGCCCCCAGGCCACCGGAGCATGTCAGCTAGGCGACAGAAATACGTACTCTTTGTCCTAGTTTGTCGCCCAGCTTTGCCCGAATTTGCCCGAAAGGCCACGCTGTTCGCGCCGCACTCGCGCCCACCCCGGATCGAACCCCGTCCCCGGCGAGATCATCCCCTCCGGCCGCCGCACCCCGAACCGGAAGTCCGTCCCCATCCCCTCCGGGCGCCACCCCGGCAGGCGTTCCAGATCAAGGTCAAATTCTTCATTGCCTCGGCTGCGGCCAATAACTGACCGTCGCTCCCGCGGGGACCCTTCCGGGTCTCGCAGGGCGCGGGGCGCCCAGAACGCGAGACCCTCCAGGGCGGCGTCCGCGGGTGGTTGCGGTTTCAAAGGACCCACGCGACCCAGCGGCCACGCCAGGCCCAGCCGCGCGCTCGGCCCCGGGCGGAGCTTAGGACCGTGGCGCAGATGGTTGGGCTGTGGCGCCGGGGTGTAGCCGGTCGGTTTGTGATGTCGGGGTGCGGCACGCCGACCTGTGGCGCCGGGGTGGTGCGGCTGACGGGTCGGCGGGGTGGTGGGGCCGGCGGGACGGCGGGTAGCCGGGGGTGCTGGGGTGGGGCAGGGGTGATCTGGGGAGTTATTGGGGAGTAAAGGGGAGTGTGTTGGGGTGCGGAGGTGGGATTTTCTTGATCAAATAAGTGGCCCGGAGGGACGGCCAACGCGTACGGTGTTGATCGAACTTCGTCGAGTGAAGCCGGTGGGGAGTGTCCCACCGAGATCGACAAGCTGCTGGGGACGCGCATAATCGCTGTTCAAGACCCCCTGGTGGCGTGATTCACTGACGTCGGCCGGGCATCCGTGTGCGCTCGGCTTGACGGAGCATGGGTTCGGGCGGACTATGGAGATGTCGCCAGTCGCGCCGCCTCATGCCCCGGTTCCATTCGTGGCTTGGGCATCCGCACTTAAGTAGAGTTCCGCCGCAGCAGTGGCAGAACTCTGTGCTCACGCGTGCCCGTGAGTGCTTCAGTGCGTCAGTTCGCGCTGGGCGCACATTTCGGCCGGTCAAGTCCGGCGAAGCATTCACAACATATGAGACGCACCGCGTCACAAGGAGTCACGATGGCGAAGGCCCTCTACGGCCACGTAGGTGCGGCGCCCGATCGGCGCCTGCTCGACGAGGTCACCCGACTGCGTTCCAGGGTGCAGGCCTTGGAGTTCGAGGTCACCCGCCTCCGGGCGGACAACGACCGGCTGGCGGCGGCGGCTGCCGAGGCGGACGACATTCTGCGGCTGACCGAGCCGGCACTGACCTGAGCTTGACCGTTCGCCGGGACGTCTCTGCGGGGTGACCGACCGGCGATCATCCCCCCTCGCACCACAGAAGGCACCGAAGAAAAGCGCGCCTCCACATCACGTGGCGGCGCGCAGCTTTTTGTCAGCCCTGAACCGTGCGAAACCGGCGCCGAGGCCGCCGAACCGGGCACGACACGAGCGACGCCGGGGCCGAGCGCGACGCGGCCGACAGGTAGCGGGCCGGGCGTGACGGGCCGCGAGTGACGTCGGCGCCGGGGCCGGGTGCGGCATGAGCGGCGAGCGGCCGGCGGCGCGGGGGACCGACTGCGAAACGGGCGGTGAGCGGCGAACGGCACGGGGGTGACAAGCGCACCCCGGCGGATATTCTGGTCGGCCAGGACGTGCCGGGCGCGGCGTAGCCCCGCCCCATGTGCCACCTGCGGGTAGCCTGCCACCCAGCAGAGACCACCGCCGACCCTCGGAGATCCGTGCACCTCAAGAGCCTGACGGTCAAGGGCTTCAAGTCCTTCGCGTCCGCCACCACCTTGCGGCTGGAGCCGGGCATCACCTGTGTGGTGGGGCCGAACGGCTCCGGCAAGTCGAACGTCGTCGACGCGATCGCCTGGGTGCTCGGCGAGCAGGGGGCGAAGGCGCTGCGCGGCGGCAAGATGGAGGATGTCATCTTCGCCGGGACGGCGGGGCGGGCGCCGCTGGGCCGGGCCGAGGTCACGCTCACGATCGACAACAACGACGGCGCGCTGCCGATCGACTACACCGAGGTGTCCATCACGCGGCGGATGTTCCGCGACGGCGCCAGTGAGTACGAGATCAACAACAACACCTGCCGGCTGCTCGACATCCAGGAGCTGCTGAGCGACTCCGGGATCGGCCGGGAGATGCACATCATCGTCGGCCAGGGCCGGCTGGACGCGATGCTGCACGCCAAGCCGGAGGACCGCCGCTCGTTCATCGAGGAGGCGGCCGGCGTCCTGAAGCACCGCAAGCGGAAAGAGAAGGCGGTCCGCAAGCTCGACGCGATGCAGGTCAACCTGAACCGGTTGAACGACCTGACCGCGGAGCTGCGCCGCCAGCTGAAGCCGCTGGGCCGGCAGGCGGAGGTGGCCCGCCGGGCCGCCGGCATCCAGTCCGACCTGCGGGACGCGCGGCTGCGGCTGCTCGCCGACGACCTGTTCACGCTGCGGACGACGCTGGACCGGGAGATCGCCGACGAGTCCGCGATGCGGTCCCGGCGGGGCGAGGTCGAGGAGGAGAACCGCGAGGTCCAGCGGATGCTCGCCGATCTCGAGTTCGCGCACGCCGAGGACGCGCCGCTGCTGCAGGCCGCCCAGGACACCTGGTACAAGCTGTCCGCCCTGCAGGAGCGCTTCCGCTCGACCGAGCAGCTGGCCTCGGAGCGGTTCCGGCACCTGGCCGCCACCCCGGACGACGAGCGCCCGGGCCGGGACCCGGAGATGCTCGAGGCCGAGGCCGAGCGGGTCCGGGAGCAGGAGGAGGAGCTCCGCGAGGCGCTCACCGACGACCAGATGCGCCTGGCCGAGGCGGTCGAGCACCGGCAGGAGCTGGAGCGCCAGCTGGCCGCCGCGGAGGGTGAGCTGCGGGCCGCCGCGAAGGCGATCGCCGACCGCCGGGAGGGCCTGGCCAAGCTCGTCGGCAACGTGAACGCCGCGCGCGCCCGGACGAGCAGCGCCGCCGAGGAGATCGAGCGCCTGGCCGCCGCGCACGAGGACGCGCTGATGCGGGCCGAGGCCGCGCAGGCCGAGGTCGACGTGGTCTCGGCCGAGTCGTCGGACGCCGACCGGGACAACGCCGACCTGGACGCCAAGCACGACGAGGCGGTCGCCGCGCACGACAAGGCCGCCGCGGTGGTCCGCGAGCGGTCCGACTCCGAGCGCCTGGCGGAGAAGGACGCGGCCAGCCTGAAGGCCCGCGAGGAGGCGCTCGCCCTCGGCCTGCAGCGCAAGGACGGCGCCGGCGCGCTGCTGGCCAAGCCGGGCCAGGTGCCCGGCCTGCTCGGCAGCCTGGCCTCGTTGCTGACCGTGCGCGCCGGGCACGAGACGGCGCTGTCCGCGGCGCTGGACACGCTGGCCGACTCGGTCGCGCTGGCGAGTCTGGACGAGGCGGTGGAGGCCGTCCGTACCCTCAAGATCTCTGATGCCGGCCGAGCCGCGCTGGTGATCGCGGCGCCGGCCGGGCCCGGGATGCAGGGGTCGTTGGACGCTCTGCGTCCGAATCTTCCGGAGGGCGCCCTCTGGGCGCCCGACGTGGTCGACTGCCCGGAGCAGCTCCGCCCGGCGGTCAACCGCGCGCTGCGTGACGTGGTGCTGGTCCCGGACCTGGCCGCGGCGGTCGCACTGATCGGCGAGAACGCCGAGCTGCGCGCGGTGACGCCGGAGGGCGACGTCCTCGGGATGTACGCGGCGGCCGGCGGCTCGGCGAAGGCGACCAGCTACATCGAGGTGCAGGCGGCGGTCGACGAGGCGAAGGCCGGCCGGGCCGCCGCCGAGGCGCGGATCGCCGAGTTCAAGGAACAGCTTTCCGAGGTACGTGCCCAGGTCGCCGAGCTCAAGCAGGCGGTGCAGGTCGCGGCTCAGGCCAAGCGGGCCGCCGAGGGTGAGCGGAACGCCGCCGCCCGCCGGCTGGCCGAGCTGGGCGCGGCGGCCCGGTCGGCGAAGGCGGAGAGCGAGCGGCTCGGCGCGTCCCGGCAGAAGGCCGAGGCGGCCCGCGAGGCCGACCTGATGCGGGTGGCCGAGTTGGAGGAGCGGCTGCGCCTGGCCGAGGACTCCCCGATCGACGAGGAGCCGTCGACCGAGGAGCGCGACCGGCTGGGCGCGCTGGTCCCGCAGTCCCGGCAGAACGAGATGGAGGTCCGGCTCGCGGTCCGCACGGCCGAGGAGCGGGTCTCCTCGATCGCCGGCCGGGCGGACTCGCTGCAGCGCCAGGCGAACCAGGAGCGGCAGGCCCGGGAGCGGGCCGCGGCCCGGCGGGCGGCCCGCGCGCGGGGCGCCGAGATCGCCCGGGCGGTCGCGGCCGGCGCGCACACCGCGCTGAACCGGGTCGCCGTCTCGGTGCTCGCGGCGGCCGAGGAGCGGGACCGGATCGCCACCGAGCGGACCAGCCGGGAGGCCGCGCTCCAGGAGGTGCGGGCCACCGCGAAACGCCTGGTCGCCGAGCTGGAGCGGCTGACCAGCGAGGTGCACCGGGACGAGATGGCCCGGGCCGAGCAGCGGATGCGGATCGAGCAGCTGGAGGCGAAGGCCGCCGAGGACTTCTCGCTCGACGTCGAGACGCTGATCAACGAGTACGGTCCGGAGCAGCCGGTCCCGCCGACCCAGGCCGAGGTGACCGCGGCGGAGAAGGACGGCAAGCCGGTTCCCGAGCCGGCGCCGTTCCACCGGCCGACCCAGGAGAAGCGGGCCAACAAGGCGGAGCGCGACCTGACCCTGCTCGGCAAGGTCAACCCGCTGGCGCTGGAGGAGTTCGCCGCGCTGGAGGAGCGGTTCAAGTTCCTCTCCGACCAGCTCGAGGACCTCAAGGCGACCCGCCGGGACCTGCTCACCGTGGTCAAGGACGTGGACGACCGGATCCTCGAGGTGTTCTCGTCCGCGTTCGAGGACACCGCGCGCGAGTTCGAGCAGGTCTTCCAGGTGCTCTTCCCGGGTGGTGAGGGCCGGCTGATCCTGACCGACCCGGAGGACATGCTGACCACCGGCGTCGACGTGGAGGCCCGGCCGGCGGGTAAGAAGATCAAGCGGCTGTCGCTGCTCTCCGGTGGCGAGCGCTCGCTGACCGCGGTGGCGATGCTGTGTGCCATCTTCCGGGCCCGGCCCTCGCCGTTCTACATCATGGACGAGGTCGAGGCGGCCCTCGACGACGTCAACCTGGGCCGGTTGATTACGCTCTTCCAGCAACTTCGGGAGAAGAGCCAGCTGCTCATCATCACGCACCAGAAGCGGACGATGGAGGTCGCGGACGCGCTGTACGGCGTGACCATGCGAGCCGGCGTCACCCAGGTGATCAGCCAACGCCTGAACCGCGAACCAGAGGACTAGGTAACTTTTATGCGCGACCGCGCCCGGGCCCTGCTCATCGACCTGGACGGCGTGCTGCGCCGCTGGGACCCGGCTCCGATGATCGCCGTCGAGGTGAAGTACGGCCTCAAACCGGCCGCCCTCCTCGAGACGTCGATGTCGTGGGATCTCTACCGCCCCGCGGTGGCCGGCGAGATCTCCGACGCGGAGTGGATGGGCCTGGTCGCGAGCCGGCTGCCGCTCGACGAGGCGGCGGCCACCGCGGCGGTCGCGGAGTGGCAGGCGTACCGGGGTGAGGTGGACCCGGAGGCACTGGCGTTCGTCCGCTCGGTGCGGGCCGCCGGGCGCAAGGTCGGGCTGGCCACCAACGCCACCGACCGGCTCCACGCCGACCTGGACGCGCTCGGCCTGACCGACGAGGTGGACCTGGTGATCAGCTCGTGGGAGCTGAAGGTGCACAAACCGGCGCCGGAGTTCTTCCAGCAGGCCTGCCTGGCGATCGGGGCGGTGCCCAAGCACGTGCTGTTCGTGGACGACGACGACCGGGCGATCGGGGGCGCGCGGGCGGCGGGGCTGGCCGGCTACCGGTGGACGGGCACCGAGCACATCCCGTACCTCCGCAAGGTTCTTGATCTCCCGGATTGATGCCGCCGGGGTGTTCCCGGACGGCGGCGATGGGGCATTTCGTCCAGGATGGGGGCGTGCCAGCGGGGCACGCCCATCCGAAAGGGTCGACATGTCCAAGATCGCACTGCTCGCCGGAAGTTGCCTTCTCGCCCTGAGCGCGGCGGCCTGTTCCGCGGGGGACACCGCGGCCGCGCCGACCGGCAGCTCGGCGCCGGCGACCGGGGCGGCCCCGGTCGCGAGCAGCGCGCCGGCGGGCAGCAGTGCGCCGGCGGGCAGCAGCGCGCCGGTGGAGAGCGGCGGCAGTCCGGGCGCGCCGGCCGGGATCGCGCCGGTCGGGCCGGGCGCCGCGATCCAGGGCGGGCGGCAGTTCGTCTTCGCCACCACCCGGTCCGGCGGGCGCAAGATGCTGACCGTCGGGGCGGACGGCATCCTGACCACCACCGACCACCTCGACGACCGCGCCTACTTCGTGACCACGCCGGTCGCGGCGGGCAGCGACAAGTACGTGCTGCAGACCGCCAGGATGATCGAGGGCGGCGAGCCGTGGTGCCTGGTGGTGCACTCGCCCGGCGGCAGCGCGTCCCTGCAGCTGAAGATCGCCGCCTGCGACGCCGGCAAGGACGACCAGGTCTTCACGTTCCCGAAGTCGCAGGACGGCAAGGGGCGGCTGATCGAGGTCGGCGGCCTGTTCGTGATGGCCACCGCCGACGACAAGATCATCGCCCAGGAGAGCGGCGAGGGCGACGGCCTGACCAGCTTCACCGTCCGCGACCAGGGCAAGTCCACCCTCCCGCGCCTGGGCGACTGATCAGTCGCCGGTCACGCCGTCGATGCGTTCGCGGAGGAGGTCGGCGTGGCCGTTGTGCCGCGCGTACTCCTCGATCATGTGGGTGTAGACCCAGCGCAGGCTGATCGGGCCGCGCCGGCCGGGGAACTCGTGCTCCAGCGGCAGCGCGGCCACCGCCTCGTCGGCCAGCACGATCTCGGCCCGGAAGGTGGCGAAGTCGGGCTCGGCGTCCGCGGTCGCCACGTCGTCGAAGTCGCCGTTGTCGTTGCCCTCGGGGCAGAACAGATCACCGGGGTCGGCCTGCGCGGCCTTGATCCGGAACCACCAGCGCTCCACCTCGGCCATGTGCCGGACCAGGCCGAGCAGCGTCAGCGCGGACGGCTCGACGCTGGTCAGCTTGAGCTGCTCGGCGGTCAGGCCGGCGCACTTGAGCAGCAACGTCTGCCGGTGATAGTCGAGCCAGCCCTGGAGCATGGGCCGCTCGTCGCCGGTCAGTGGTTCGGATACGCGTTGCGCCTCGGGGGCGGTCCAGGTAGTCATCGGGGTCATCCTGTCCCAGCCGGGGTCACCCCGCCACGCATTTCACGGCTGGTACTCGGTCGACACCACCTCGTGCAGCCGGCCGTCCTTGGTGGTGCCCTCGATCAGCGCCCGGGCGTGCCGCCCGTCCAGGGTCAGCGTGCCGACCGCGTTGCCGAAGTACGGCCCGGAGAGCCGCTTCCACCGGATCAGCGGCTTCTTCACCCCGGCCGACCGGGCCAGGACGCGGACCGCCCGGGTGACCGGCGGCAGCCAGGCGATCCGCATCAGCGGGCGCATCGGCGCGGGCACCTCGTTGTGGATCGGTGAGCAGGTCAGCTGCATCACCGGGGTGGCCATGGCGTGCCCGAAGTCGGCCCGGGCGACGTACGAGTGGTGCACGTCCCCGGAGAGCACGCTGATCGACGCCGGCGCCGCATAGGCCCCGCCCGCCCCGACCCGGTGCCCGGGCGCGCCCAGGCCACCCTCGCCGAGCCGCCGGAACAGCTCGCCGAGCGCGGTGAACGACTTCCCGAACGCGGCCCAGTGCTCCAGGTCGAACGCGCGCCGCACCTTCTCCCCGAACGCGGCCCAGCGCTTCGACCGGCGGGACTCGGACACCGCCTCGTTCCACGCCTCCAGGTGGTGGATCGCGGGCGGCATCAGCCACGGCAGCGACGACCCGACGACCAGGTGGTCGTAGTCGCCGTGGGCCTGGGTGATGAACCAGTCCCACTCGGCGGCCGGCAGCATCGCCCGCGCGCCCGGGGTCAGCACCCGGTTGCAGCGGTTGTCCAGGACGACCAGGCGGGTCCGGCCGAGATCAAGGGCGAAGCTCCACTGGTACGGCCGGTCGGTGTTCTCCGACGACCCGGGATCGTCCACCTCGAGCCCGAAGTCGTGCAGCAGCTCGGTGCCGTCCCCGCTGGCGGTGATCTTCTGGAACAGCGGGTCGGTGGCCAGCTCGTCCGGGCTGAGATTGCCCAGGTGCTGGTAGACCCAGTAGGACGCGAGCCCGGCCGAGATCCGCTCCCGCCACCAGGGCTGCTTCGCCATGTCGGCCCGCCAGGAGTCCGAGGTGTTCCAGTCGTCGATGATCTCGTGGTCGTCGAAGATCATCACGCTCGGCACGGTGGAGAACAGCCAGCGCACCTCCGGGTCGCGCCACGACTCCAGGTAGAGCTTCGTGTACTCCTCGAACGTCACCACCTGGTCGACCGGGCCGTCGTGGTCGGCCGGGCGGCTCCGCTTCAGGAAGCGGCGCACCTTGCGGGACGTCTCGTCGGCGTACACCTGGTCGCCGAGCAGGACCAGCAGGTCCGGGCGGTGGTCCGGGTCGGCCATCAGGCGGCGGGCGTAGGCGTCCAGCGCGTCCGGCGGGAGCTGCCGGCCGGCGTCCTGCGGGCTGCCCTGCCGGCACGAGCCGAAGAGCAGGCTGACCGGCTGGGCGGTGTCGTCGGCGGCCCGGGTGCGGATCACCGAGGGCGGGTACGGCGACCCGGCCGCCGGCCACACCTCCCGGTCGTCGAGCAGCACCCGGTAGGCGTGGGCCGACTCCGGGGTCAGTCCGCTCACCACGATCAGGGCGTAGTGGTGGCCGTACGCCGAAAATGTCGAAGCGGACCCGGCGGCGTCGCCGCCCGCCTCGACCCGGACGGTGGCCGGTTCGCTGGTCTCCACCCAGAGGGTGGCGCGATCGCCGGTGACCCGGCGGAGAACCGGTCCGATGAGCAGTTGCGCGGTCACGTGGCGTTACCGGCCTTCCAAGCAGGTTCGGGGGTGCCCACATACTTCCCAATGAGTGCCCGGAATCGCCAGTGCGTGGCCCACGCCACGGCCGGACGGCTCATCTGTCAGGATTTCGGCATGGAATACGTGGTCGCCGCAGTGATCCTGCTCGTCGTCCTGGTCGTGGGCGCGGTCGGGCTCGTCGTGCCCCGGATGCGCCGCAAGGAGCTTCCGCCGCCGCCGGTGCCCCAGGTGCCCGCGGTCCAGGAGGAGCTCCCGCCGCTCATCGAGAAGCCCGCGGCACCGGCGGAACCCCGGCCGGTCGTCGTCGAGGCGCCGGTCGAGGCGCCGGTCGAGGAGGCGGTCGAGGAGAAGCCGGTCGTCGAGACGCCGGAGCCGACCGCCGGCCGCCTGGTCCGGCTGCGCGCCCGCCTGGCCCGCTCGCAGACCGCGCTGGGCCGCGGCCTGCTCACCGTCCTCTCCCGGGACCACCTGGACGACGACGCCTGGGAGGAGATCGAGGACAGCCTGATCTCCGCGGACGTCGGCGTCGAGGCCACCCAGGTGCTCGTCGCGCGGCTCAAGGAGCGGGTCCGGATCCTCGGTACCCGGACCGTGGCCGGGGTGCGCGAGCAGCTCGCCGAGGAGCTGACCGCGGCGCTCGAACCGGATCTGGACCGCAGCCTGCGGACCACCCCGCACGACGGCCGCCCGGCGGTCGTCATGGTGGTCGGCGTGAACGGCGCCGGCAAGACCACCACCTGCGGGAAGATCGGCCGGGTGCTGATCGCCGACGGCCGTACGGTGCTGTTCGGCGCGGCCGACACGTTCCGGGCGGCGGCCGCCGAGCAGCTGGCCACCTGGGGTGAGCGGGTCGGCGCCGAGACGGTCCGCGGGCCGGAGGGCGGCGACCCGGCGAGCGTGGCGTTCGACGCGGTCAAGCGGGGCATCGACACCGGCATCGACGTCGTGCTGGTGGACACCGCCGGCCGGCTGCAGAACAAGGTCGGCCTGATGGACGAGCTGGGCAAGGTCAAGCGGGTGGTGGAGAAGCACGGCCCGGTCGACGAGACGCTGCTGGTGCTGGACGCCACCACCGGGCAGAACGGGCTCGAACAGGCGCGCGTCTTCACCGAGGTGGTGGACGTCACGGGTGTGGTGCTCACCAAGCTGGACGGCACCGCCAAGGGTGGCATCGTCATCGCCGTACAGCGCAAGCTGGGAATTCCGGTCAAGCTGGTGGGGCTGGGCGAGGGGCCGGACGACCTCGCGCCGTTCGAGCCGGCGGCCTTCGTCGAGGCTCTGCTGGGCGAGACCGCGTAGGCTCACACACGGACGTTACGGGGAAGTATCAGGGAGGCTGTGGGTGACGCAGGAGCCGCTGCGCGAGATACCGCTGCACGGTGGCAACGTCAGCACGGTGTCCCGGATCGGTGACACGGTCCGGCGTAACGCCGGGCCGTGGACGCCCGCTGTCCACGCGCTGCTCAACCATCTGGAGCGGGTCGGGTTCACCGGCTCGCCCTCCGCGCTGGGCATGGACGAGAAGGGCCGCGAGGTGCTCACCTACCTCGACGGCGAGTGCGGCGAGTATCCGCTGGCCCCGCACTGGGTGACCGAGGAGGCGCTGGTCACGGTCGCGACCATGCTGCGGATGTTCCACGACGCGCAGTACGGTTTCGTGCCCCCGCCCGGCGCGGTCTGGCGCTCGTTCGGCCCGCCCCCGCCGGACACCGAGGTGATCTGTCACCACGACGCCGCCCCGCACAACGTGGTCTGGCGGCCGGACGGCACGCTCGCCCTGATCGACTTCGACCTGGCCTCGCCCGGCTCGCGGATCTACGACGTGGCCTACGCCGCGTGGACCTGGGTGCCGCTGTTCAGCGACCGGGACTCGTACACCCTGGGCTGGAAGCGGCCGAACCGGCCGCGCCGCCTCCGGTTGTTCGCCGACGCCTACGGGCTGATCCCGCGCGACCGGCACCGGCTGGTGCGGACCATAAGGAAGCGGATCGTCGATCACGTCGAGGGCATCCGCCGGATGGCGGCCGCCGGCGACCCGGCATTCGTCCGGATCGTGCACAAGGGTCATCTGCGGCGGCCAATGCGCGATCTGCGCCTGCTGGATTACGAACGGCACACGCTCGAATACGCACTTCGCTGACGTAGCCGGGCATTTTGCCAGGTCAGTCAAGATCAACGTCCGGCCTGTGAGAGTTTCTTCACACGTCGGAAACAAGCCGTGACGCGCCGGAAATCGCGCGTAGACCGTGCTCGAAACAGCCAGCCGACACAGTCTGCGTCGAACCGGCCGACATGGCGATGCTGCCCCCTCGGTCGTGTGTTGAGAGGACACCTATCCGAGAGGAGGCAGAGCGATGGACACCGGCAATACCGCGTGGTTGCTCCTGTCGTCTGCACTCGTTTTGCTCATGACCCCCGGCTTGGCGCTCTTCTACGGTGGCCTCAACCGGTCCAAGGGCACCCTGAACATGATGATGATGAGCTTCTCCAGCATCGGGATCATCTCGATTCTGTGGGCGCTCTACGGCTTCAGCCTCTCGTTCGGCTCCAGCGGCAGCGCGGGCCTGAACAACATCATCGGTAACCTCACCCAGTACGGCGGCACCGACATCAGCTGGGCCGGCGACCTCTGGGGCACCACCAAGATCCCGGTCTACGTCTTCATGGCGTTCCAGATGATGTTCGCCATCATCACCGTCGCCCTGATCAGCGGCTCCCTCTCGGACCGCCTCAAGTTCGGCGGCTGGGTGCTCTTCGCCATCGGCTGGTTCACCCTGGTCTACGTCCCGGTCGCGCACTGGGTCTGGGGCGGTGGCTGGATCGGCGCCAAGTTGCACGCACTCGACTTCGCCGGTGGCACCGCGGTGCACATCAACGCCGGTGCGGCCGCTCTCGGTGTGATCCTGGTGCTCGGCAAGCGGGTCGGCTGGCCGCGGGACAACATGCGCCCGCACAACGTCCCGTTCGTCGCCCTCGGCGCCGGTCTGCTCTGGTTCGGCTGGTTCGGCTTCAACGCGGGCTCCGAGCTGACCGTCGACAGCGTCACCGGTGTCGCCTTCGTCAACACGCAGCTCGCCACGGCCGCCGCGCTGGTCGGCTGGGTCGCCGTCGAGTGGATCCGGGACAAGAAGCCGACCCTGGTCGGCGCGTCCTCCGGCGCGGTCGCCGGTCTGGTCGCCATCACCCCGGCCTGTGGCTTCATCGCCCCGCTGCCGGCCGTGCTGCTCGGCCTGATCGCCGGTGTGGTCTGCGCCCTGGCCGTCGGCCTGAAGTACAAGCTGGGCTACGACGACTCGCTCGACGTGGTCGGCGTCCACTTCGTCGGTGGCTGGATCGGCTCGCTCTTCATCGGCCTCTTCGCCACCAACACCGCCAACAGCGCCATCACCGACGTGCTCGGTGGCAGCGACGGCCTCTTCTACGGCGGCGGCTTCACCCAGCTCGGCCGGCAGTTCGTCGGCAGCGCGGCGGTCACCGTCTACTCGATGGCGATCGCGGCCATCATCGCCCTGGTCCTCAAGGCCCTCAAGGTCTTCCGGGTCAGCGAGGAGACCGAGATCGGCGGCATCGACATCGCGGCTCACGGCGAGAGCGCGTACGACTTCACCCCGGCCGCCGGCTCCGGTACCGGTAGCGCCTTCGCGATGGCGGGCCTCGGCACGGCCAAATCGGTCGACGCCGACGGCAAGGCTGACACCAGCCAGAAGGTCTCCGGTTAATCTCTCCCATGGCTGCTGAACTGGAAGGACTGAGCATGAAGCTGGTGACCGCGGTCATCAAGCCGTACCAGCTCGACGCGGTGAAGGAGGCTCTGCACGCCCTGGGCGTCGCTGGGCTCACCGTGAGCGAGGTACAGGGTTACGGCCGGCAGAAGGGGCACACCGAGGTCTACCGGGGTGCCGAGTACACCGTCGAGTTCCTCCCGAAGATCAAGGTTGAGGTGATCACGGACGAGATCGACGTCGAGAAGATCGTCGACGCGGTCGTGACCGCCTCACGGACCGGCAAGATCGGTGACGGCAAGGTCTGGGTGACGACGGTCGACGACGTCATCCGGGTCCGCACCGGCGAGCGCGGCCTCGACGCCCTCTGATCACATGACCAACCCGTTGAGTGAGCCCCCGGCCCCGCCCGCACGGCCGACGGCCGGTGGCTCGCTCGACAAGCTCCGCGAACACATCGGTGCCGCGGCGCGCGACGAGCGCGCCGCGGCTCTCGACGTCTGGCTCAAAGAGCTGTTCCCGAGCCACCTGCCCGGCGTGAGCCTGCTCGCGGTGGGCGGGCTCGGCCGGCGGGACTGCGCCCCCTACAGCGACCTCGACCTGGTCCTCCTGCACCGCGGGACGGCCGGGATCGACCGGATCGCCTCGGCGCTGTGGTACCCGATCTGGGACGCCCGCCTCGGCCTGGACCACTCGGTGCGCACGCTGCCCGAGGTGCTCTCGGTCGCGCACGACGACGTGAAGGCCGCGCTCGGGCTGCTCGACGCGCGGCACGTGGCCGGGGACGCGGCGCTCTCCGCCGAGGTGGTGGCGGCCGCGGCGGATCAGTGGCGGCGGACGGCCGTACGTCTCATGCCGCAGTTGAAAGAGATCACGCAGACGCGCTGGGCCAGCCACGGCGAGCTCGCCTTCCTGCTCGAGGGCGACCTCAAGGAGGCGGCCGGCGGCCTGCGCGACGTGACCCTGCTGCGCGGCATCGGCCGCGCCGGGATCGCCGACACCATGCGCCCCGCGGTGCGCGCCGCC
This sequence comes from Actinoplanes sp. L3-i22, assembly GCF_019704555.1. Lineage (NCBI taxonomy): Bacteria > Bacillati > Actinomycetota > Actinomycetes > Micromonosporales > Micromonosporaceae > Actinoplanes > Actinoplanes sp. L3-i22. Next base: position 10,779,422 of record NZ_AP024745.1, on the reverse strand, counting down.
ACCCTGCGGCTGCTGGACACCCGGGACGCCCTGCACCTCGCCGTCGGCCGCCGGGTCGACCGGCTGGTCGCCCAGGAGCGGGCCGCGGTCGCCGGCCTGCTCGAGATCGAGGACCCGGACACCCTGCTGCGCCGGGTCTCCGGCGACGCGCGCACGGTCGCGCACGCCGTCGACGACGCCTGGCGCGCCGTCGACCGGCTGCGCGGTGGCCGCCGCCGGGGCCCCGGCATCCCGCCCGGCCCGAGCCGCCGCCCGGTCGCCCGGGACGTGGTCGAGCAGGACGGCGAGCTGGTCCTGGCCCGGACCGCGATCGGCCCGGTCGCCGACCCCAGCCTGTCCCTGCGGGTGGCCGCCGCGGCCGCCACCGTGCAGCTGCCGATCGCCCGGGCCACCTGCGAGTGGCTGGCCGCGTTCTGCCCGCCGCTGCCGCACCCGTGGCCGGCCTCCGCCCGGGCCGCGCTGGTCTCGCTGCTCGGCGCCGGGCCCGGCCTGCTCCCGGCCTGGGAGACCTGCGACCGGTACGGCCTGATCGACGCCTGGCTCCCGGAGTGGGCCCGGATGCGCAGCCTGCCGCAGCACCACCCGATCCACCGGTTCACCCTGGACCGGCACCTGGTGCAGGCCGCCTACGAGGCCACCCGGCACGCCCGGGAGGTGGACCGCCCCGACCTGCTGCTGATCGGCGCGTTCCTGCACGACGTCGGCAAGGGCCTGCCCGGCGACCACAGCCTGGTCGGCGCCCCGATCGCGGCCGACATCGCCACCCGGATCGGCCTGCCGCCGGCCGACGTGGCCACCATCGAGAAGATGGTCCGGCTGCACCTGCTGCTGCCGGACGTGGCCACCCGCCGCGACCTGGACGATCCGAAGACCATCTCCACGGTCGCCGAGGCGGTCGGCGACCCGGCCACCCTCGACCTGCTGCACGCGCTGGCCCGGGCCGATTCGATGGCCACCGGCCCGGCCGCCTGGTCGGACTGGAAGGGCCGGCTGATGGCCGAGCTGGTCCGCCGGGTGCACACCGCGCTGGACACCGGCGCCCTGCCCGAGCCGCCCGAGCCCGATCCGGAGCTGCTCACCGGGGTGCTGCCGGTGGTGCACCTGGACGGCGACCAGGTGTCGGTGGCCGCGGCCGACCGGCGGGGCCTGCTCGCCGGTGTGGCCGCCTGCCTGGCGATGCACCGGCTGGACGTGGTCGCCGCGAACACCTCGACGGTGGACGGGCGGGCGATCGTCGAGTTCTACACGTCGCCGCGGTACGGGACGCCCTACGATCCGGTCGCCCTCACCGCCGACCTGCGCCGGGTCGCGTCCGGGGACGTCTCGGTCACCCAGCGGGTCCGCGCCCGTGCGATGAGCGCCCGTGGCGGCACCGCCGAGCCGAAGGTGATCTGGCAGCGGGCCGCGGCGACCGACGCGGTGGTCCTCGAACTGCGCTCGGCGGACTCGCCGGGCCTGCTCTACCGGGTGACGGCGGCGCTCGACGCGGCCGGCGCGGAGATCCGGGCGGCCCGCATCTCCACCCTCGGCGGGGACGTGGTGGACGCGTTCTACCTGGTCGGGGCATGGTCGTCGGTGGCCGAGCGGGACCGGGTCGAACAAGCGGTGCTCGCGGCGGTGTAACCGGCGGCGCCGGAGCGCGTTGGACCACCGATGTTCCAGGTGGAGAATCCGGTGGCCTTCGTCGCCGCCGCGGTCCGCAATCGCGCGGTGGGCCTGCGGGAAGAGCTGACCCGCGCGGCCCATGACGAGCACCCGGACGACGTCCGGCTGCTCGCTCTCCTCGCGCAGATCATCGCGCTGCAGGACATCGAGCCGACCGACCAGGCCGACGCGCTGGCTCTCTTCGAGCGCATCGGCGCCCGCCGGATCCCGCCCCAGCAGCGCGCGATCCACGCCCAGCTGACCCGCTCCGCCCGGACGCGAGCCCCCCGCCGGGTCCGCCACGAGATCCGCACCGACCTGGCCAACCCGTTCCGTCATCCGCGCCGCTCCCGGGCCCGCTGGCTGCGGCTGTTCCGGGCCGGCCTGCCGGCCCCGGCGATCCGGCTGGACGGGCGCGAGCACCTGCCGCCGTTCGACCGGCTGTGCACGGCCGCCCCGGCGCCGGTCGACCGCCCGGAGAAGATCACCGTGGTGGTCACCGCGTACCGGCCGGACCAGGGGTTGCTGACCGCGGTCCGGTCGATCCTCGGCCAGTCCTGGCGGAACCTGGAGGTGCTGGTGGTCGACGACGCGTCCCCGCCGGAGTTCGCGCCGATCCTGGACCGGGCGGTGGCCCTCGACCCGCGGGTCCGGCTGCTCTGCCAGACCACGAACGCCGGGACGTACGTGGCCCGCAACGCCGGGCTGGACGCCGCCACCGGCCAGTTCGTGACCTTTCAGGACTCCGACGACTGGTCCCACCCGCGGCGGCTGGAGCTGCAGGTCACGCCGTTGCTGCGGGATCCCGGGCTGGTCGCGTCCACGTCGGACGGCCTGCGGGTCACCGAGGACCTGACGCTGACCCGGCTGGGCCGCAGCGGCGGCAAGCTCAACCCGTCCGCCCTGCTGTTCCGCAAGGACGCGGTGCTGGCCGCGGTCGGTTACCTCGACGTGGTCCGCAAGGGCGGCGACTCCGAGTACATCGACCGGATCACCGCGGCGTTCGGCGCGCCCGCGGTCCGCCGGTTGCCGCTGCACCTGGCGCTGATCCGGCTCTCCGGCGGGTCGCTGTCCCGGGCCGAGATCCGGCCGTACTGGATCCATCCGGCCCGGGCCGTCTACCGCTCCGCCTACCTCGCCTGGCATCGCCGGATCGCGGCGGGCACGGCGGCGGCCTTCCGGCCGCGGGA